>CAZRXQ010000075.1:0-5445 GCA_964604065.1 uncultured Eubacteriales bacterium
TTTGTGCAAACTATACAAGTTTCGCGAAAAATATTCAATACCCGTTTGAACAAAATATATTAAAAACTCTTGAAAAAAGCTTTTGTATTTGATATTATTAGTATGTACGAACATATAATTTTATGCGAGGTGAGGAAGTTGAAAGAAAAGAAAACCGCAAAAAAAGAAAGCTTCAACGATTTCCCCGTATTTGTGTTCCATCAGGGGCGCAATTACAGAGCGCAGGATTTTTTCGGTGCGCACCGCACAAAGGACGACACCTTCGTTTTCAGGGTGTGGGCGCCGCACGCAGAGAGTGTAAGCGTTGTCGGAGATTTTAACGGCTGGGAGCCTTCAAAGGGCGTTATGACGCGCATAAACAACGAGGGCATTTGGGAAGGCTTTTGTTCGGGTGTAAAGCCCTACGACTGCTACAAATTCTCCGTAACGACAAAAAGCGGCAGGGTGCTTCACAAAGCAGACCCTTATGCCGTTCACGCGGAAACGCGCCCCGGCACGGCATCGAAAATTTACGAAAGCGCTTACAAATGGAACGATTCAAAATGGCTTAAAAAGCGCGCCGAAAATCCCGTATATTCCTCTCCCGTAAACATATACGAGCTTCACTTCGGCTCGTGGCGAAAATACGAGGACGGAAACTTCTTTACATACCGCGATATGGCGCGTGAGCTCACGGCGTATGTAAAGGATATGGGCTACACCCACATAGAGCTTATGCCGCTTTCGGAGCACCCGTACGACGGCTCGTGGGGATATCAGGTAACGGGCTATTTCGCACCGACCTCACGCTACGGCACACCGGACGATTTTAAGTTCTTCATAGACGAATGCCACAAAGCGGGCATAGGCGTCATTCTCGACTGGGTTCCGGCGCATTTCCCGAAGGACGCACACGGTCTTTACGAATTCGACGGAGAAGCTTGCTACGAATACTCCGACCCCAAAAAGGGCGAGCACCTTCAGTGGGGCACAAAGGTTTTCGATTACGGCAAAAACGAGGTAAAGAGCTTTTTGATTTCGAACGCGCTTTACTGGATTAACGAATACCACATAGACGGCTTAAGAGTAGACGCCGTTGCCTCTATGCTTTACCTCGATTACGGCAGAGAGGACGGTCAGTGGGTTCCCAACGAAAACGGCGGCAACGAAAACCTCGAAGCGGCGTCGTTTATAAAAGAGCTTAATAAAGCCGTTTTCAAAGAGCACGGCGACGTTTGTATGATAGCCGAGGAAAGCACCTCCTGGCCGCTTGTTTCAAAGCCCGTTTATATGGGCGGCTTGGGCTTCAACTTCAAGTGGAATATGGGCTGGATGAACGACATTCTCCGCTATTTCTCCATGGACGGCATTTATAAAAAGTTCAATCACGACCTTATTACCTTCTCGTTTTTCTATGCATTTTCAGAAAACTTCGTTCTTCCCATTTCGCATGACGAGGTTGTCCACGGAAAGTGCTCGCTTATTAATAAAATCCCCGGCAACTACAACGAAAAGTTTGCGGGTGTAAGAGCGTTCCTCGGATATATGTACGCTCATCCCGGCAAAAAGCTTCTCTTTATGGGCTCGGAATTCGGGCAGTTTATAGAGTGGGATTTCAAAAAGGAGCTTGACTGGCTTCTTCTCGATTACGAAATGCACGTTCTTTTAAAGGACTACGTTAAGGCGCTTAACAAGTTCTACAAAAAGAATTCTCCTCTTTGGCAAATAGACTTTTCGTGGGAGGGCTTCTCGTGGATTGTAAGTGACGACAACGACAATTCCGTAATAGCCTTTATAAGAACAGACGAAAAGGGCGAGCAGATAATAGCCGTTTGCAACTTCACAAAGGTCACGAGAAAGAATTACAATATCGGTGTTCCCCAAAGCGGTAAATACGAAATTGTATTTAATTCCGACTCGAAAGAGTTCGGCGGATACGGCGAAAAGGTCAAAAAGACCTACAAAACCGAAAAAGCCGCGCTTCACGGCTACAAAAACAGCATATCGCTGACTCTCCCCGGGATGTCCGTTATGTATTTAAAGCACAAGCCCGAGGAAAAAGCGCTTCCCGAAAAAGCGGACAAAAAGGGAAAAGCCGCAAAGTCCGAAAAACAGACAAAAAATAAATGAATCCGAAAGGAATGTGAATAAAAATGGCAAAGAAAACAGAATGTATTGCAATGCTTCTTGCGGGCGGTCAGGGCTCGCGCCTCGGCGTTCTCACAAAAAACATTGCAAAGCCCGCCGTTCCCTACGGCGGAAAATACAGAATAATCGACTTCCCGCTCTCGAACTGCGTAAACTCCGGTATTTATACCGTAGGTGTTTTAACACAGTATCAGCCGCTTGAGCTTAACGATTACATAGGCAACGGCGGCCCGTGGGATCTTGACAGAGCAAACGGCGGCGTGCACATACTTTCGCCGTATCAGCAAATCAAGGGTACGGAATGGTACAAGGGAACGGCAAACGCAATTTATCAGAACATTAACTTTATAGATCGCTACAATCCCGAGTATGTTGCGGTGCTTTCGGGCGACCACATATACAAAATGGATTACGCGAAAATGCTTCAGTTCCACAAGGAAAAGGATGCCGCCTGCACAATAGCAATGCTCGAAGTGCCGTGGGAGGAGGCTTCGCGCTTCGGTCTTATGTTCACCGACCCCGACGGCAGAATTACAGCCTTTGAAGAAAAACCGAAAAATCCGAAGAGCAACAAAGCCTCTATGGGCGTGTATATGTTCACCTGGGAAAAATTAAGAAAGTACCTTATCGACGACGAAAACGACCCCGCCTCGTCAAACGACTTCGGTAAAAACGTTATTCCCGCAATGCACGGCGCGGGCGAAAGACTTTTCGCATATGAATTCGACGGCTACTGGAAGGACGTGGGAACAATAGATTCCCTTTGGGAAGCAAACCTCGACCTTCTTAACAAAAAAGCAAACATCGACTTAAGCGACCCGTCGTGGAAAATTTACGGCAGAGGAACGATTTCCGCACCGCAGTATATCTCCGACAGCGCAAAGGTTGAAAACTCCATCGTTGCCGAGGGCTGTGAAATAGAAGGCGATATCGACTATTCCGTTCTCTTCTCCGACGTTAAGGTTGAAGAAGGCGCAAGCGTAAAATATTCGATTGTAATGCCCGGCGCGGTAATTAAAAAAGGCGCTGTTGTTCAGTATGCGATGGTTGCCGAAAACTCGGTTATAGAGGAAGGCGCACATATCGGCGAAAATCCCGAAAAATGCGAAAACCTCGATGATTGGGGCGTTAGCGTTGTGGGCGCAAATATTAAGGTAGGCGAAGGCGCTACCGTAAAAGCCAAATCAATGATTTCCGAAGATGTCGAAAGGGGTGCTCTTGTATGATGCCGAAAAATGTTCTCGGACTTATTTATTCAAATTCTTATGACTCTGCGCTCGGCGGACTTACCGCAAGGCGCACAATGGGCTCTGTGCCCTTCGGCGGCAGATACCGCTTTATAGACTTTATGCTTTCGAACCTTGTAAACAGCGGTGTTACAAAGGTCGGTCTTATCGCAAACAGCAACTACCATTCGCTTATGGACCATGTCGGAAGCGGCAGACCGTGGGATCTTTCAAGAAAAACCGACGGACTTTTCATTCTTCCTCCGTTCGACGGCTCACAGGCTCACGGCGACGGCTCTAACAGAATCGACGTGCTCAACCGCACCATGGACTTTATTGCCGCCTCGAAGCAGGAATATGTGCTTCTTTCCGACTCAAACTTCATTTGCAATCTCGATTTCGAAAAAATATTCGAATTCCACGACGAGAAAAATGCCGATATTACAATAGTTTACTGCGAGGGTGTTTTGCCGAAGCTTGAAAACAAAATGGTAATAACGCTTGACGGTGAAAGCAAGGTTACGGCAATTTCCGTTGACCCCAAAACGGAAGAGCCAGTAAAATACGCGGCAAATGTGCTTCTTATAAGAAAAGCTCTTCTTGAAAGACTTATCGGCGATGCCGAAAGCTACAACTGCACAAGCTTCGAAAAGGATGTTATTCAGAAGAACGTAGACCATCTTAACATATACGGCTACAAGTGCGAGGACGTTCACTTTACCGTAGATTCGCTTGTTTCTTATTACGAAGCGAATATGGCACTTCTTGACAGCACCTTAAGAAAGAGCCTTTTCAACTCCGACAGACCTGTTCTTACAAAGGTAAGAAACGATATGCCCGTTATTTACGGAATAGGCAGTGAAGCGAAGAACTCCCTTATTGCCGACGGCTGTATAATAGAGGGTACGGTTAAAAACAGCATCATCTTCCGCGGTGCACGCATAGCAAAGGGCGCTGTTGTTGAAAATTCCATTATTATGCAGGACGCCTTTGTAGGCGAAAACGCAAAGCTCAACTGCGTAATTATGGATAAAAATACCGTTATTACACCCGCAAAAACACTTTCCGGAGATAAAACATATCCCATTTACATCGGAAAGCAAATCGTAATCTGAGTTCCCGCAAAAGGAGGTTTTAAAATGAAGGTTTTATATGCCGCAAGTGAAGCTCTTCCCTTTATGGCAAGCGGCGGTCTCGGCGATGTTGCCGGCTCGCTTCCGCAGGCATTAAGAAAGCGCCTTATAGGCGCAAGAGTTGTAATGCCGCTTTACGACGGAATAAAGCAAGAGCTTAAGGACAGTATGAAATTTATAACTCACATCTGTGTTCCCGTTGCCTGGCGCAGGCAGTATTGCGGAATTTTCGAAGCGAGAGCCGGCGGAGTTATATACTATCTTCTCGACAATCAGTACTACTTTAAAAGAGATGCCATTTACGGGCATTATGACGACGCCGAGCGATTTGCGTTCTTTTCAAGGGCAATTCTCGAAATGATTCCGCACATCGACTTTAAGCCCGACATAATCCATTGCAACGACTGGCAGACGGCGCTTACGCCTCTTTATTACAGCACAATTTACGCCGAAAGGCCGGGCTATGAAAATATTAAAACGGTATTTACGATACATAATATTCAATACCAGGGTGTTTACGGCGACGAGCTTATAGACAATGTTATAGGCATTGACAGACAATATGCGAATTTGCTCAAATACGACGGTGCGGTAAACCTTATGAAGGGCGCAATCGAAACAGCCGACTGCGTAACGACGGTAAGCCCGTCTTATGCAAAGGAAATTCTCGACCCGTGGTATTCGCACGGTCTCGATTCCATTTTAAGAGAAAGAAGCTTTAAGCTTCGCGGAATCTTAAACGGAATAGACACCGTAAATTACGACCCCGAAACGGACGAAAATATATTCAAAAACTACAGCGCAGCCGATTTTAAAAACAAGGCGTACAACAAAAAAGAGCTCCAAAAGCTTTTCGGTCTTAACGAAAGCAAAACCACTCCCGTTATGGGAATGGTTACAAGGCTTGTTTCTCACAAGGGTCTTGACCTTTGCAAGAGAATTTTCGACGAGCTTCTTTC
>CAZRXQ010000076.1:0-5387 GCA_964604065.1 uncultured Eubacteriales bacterium
CGTTTAAAACGGGTCTTTTCAATATCGGCGCACCCGGTCAGTACCTTATGGGTACATTGGGAACGCTCTACCTTGCGCTTACAATTCCCTCGGACAAGGTTCATCCCACGCTTATTTGGATAATAGCCTTCCTCGGCGGTATAGTTTTAGGCGCACTTTGGGGCGCGGTATCCGGTCTTTTCAAGGCGCTTTTAAACGTAAACGAGGTTATAGCCTGCATTATGACAAACTGGATAGCGGCAAACCTTGTAACCTGGTTCT
Organism: uncultured Eubacteriales bacterium; assembly: GCA_964604065.1. GTDB lineage: Bacteria > Bacillota > Clostridia > Oscillospirales > Acutalibacteraceae > DTU089. The sequence continues at coordinate 262 of CAZRXQ010000076.1, forward strand.
TTGAGTCTCACGAGGAGCTTAAAAACTCTTATGAATACGGCAAGGTAGGCTACGTTTGCAAAACAACCTACAACGACGTTGAGACGGCAAAGCTCGGACTTGACAAGCTTTTCCCGAATTCGCAGGTCAACGGCGGAATTATAATTGCCGTTGTAATGGCGATTTTGGTGTGGGTGCTTATGTCACGCACAACTCTCGGCTACAAATTAAAGGCTTGCGGCGCAAACAGACATGCCGCAAAATATGCCGGTATTAACGACAAGGGCTGTATTGTTCTTTCAATGGGCATAGCGGGCGGTCTTGCCGGAAGTGCCGCGGCGCTTTATTGGCTCAGCGGTAACACGGAGTTTTTCTGGTCGACATATCAGTCGCTTCCGTCCGTAGGCTTCAACGGAATCCCCGTTGCGCTTCTTGCGACAAACAACCCCATAGCGGTTATATTCGCCGGAGTATTTATGTCAATGCTTAATATTTCGGGACTTCAGATTAAAAACCTTACGACCTATAACGAGTATCTTACCGATATTATTATAGCCGTAATAGTTTATATGAGTGCGTTCTCGCTCTTCATTAAGAACGTGCTTGAAAACAGAGCTAAAAAATCAGCGGCGAAAAAGGCGGAAGCGTCTTCTTCGTCCGAGAATAAAGCAGGGGAGGATAAATAAATGGTATTTTTAATACAGCAAACTCTCGTTTTCGCAGTTCCTCTTCTTATAGTGGCGCTTGCAGGCGTATTTGCCGAGCGAAGCGGTATTATCAACCTGGCGCTTGAAGGTATAATGATTTTCGGCGCGTTTATAGGCGTATTGTTCATAAGAATAATGCAACAGAACGAAATATTCACGGTAAAGCAGGGACAGCTTCTTTTGCTTTTGGCTCTCGTGGTTTGTGCCGTTGCAGGTGCACTGTTCTCGCTTCTTTTGTCCTTCTCGGCAATTAACCTTAAAGCCGACCAGACAATAGGCGGTACTGCTCTTAATATGCTCGCTCCGGCGTTTGTGCTTTTTATGATAAACGTTATAGCAAAGCAGAATACGCTTTCCATTATGGGCGACGCACCATCGTGGTTTATGATTAAAAAGAGCACCTTCGGAATAGACAAGAGCACGGATATAGGCTTTTTCGGAGAGCTGTTTTTAAACAAGGTTTATATTTCGACCTACATTTGCATTGCGCTGTTTATAATTCTTTCCGTAATTCTTTACAAAACGCGCTTCGGCTTAAGACTTCGCGCTTGCGGCGAAAATCCTCAGGCGGCGGATTCTCTCGGAATCAACGTTAAAAAGATGCGTTACGCGGGCACAACGATTTCCGGTGCATTGGCGGGCGTGGGCGGCTTTGTTTACGCACTTGCCGCGGCAAACTGCGCCTCCACCGGCGAGGTTGCGGGCTTCGGCTTCCTGGCTCTTGCGGTTATGATTTTCGGTAACTGGAATCCCGGTAACATTGCATTTTCCGCAGTGCTGTTCGGACTTTTCAAGTGCATTGCCGCATCGTACACAACGCTTGACATAAACGGCGACGGCGTTTACCTTCTTTCTCAAATAGGAATTCCGTCTCACGTTTACAGAATGCTTCCGTATGTTATTACGCTTGTCGTTTTGGCGTTCACCTCCAAAAAATCGCGTGCGCCCAAGGCAGAAGGCATTCCGTATGATAAGGGAGCAAGATAATAATGGCGGCAGTTAAGGAAAAAGAAAAATTTTCTGAGACCGAAAAGAAGCTCGTTAAGAAAAAACGTCGCAAAAAAAGGCTGATTATAACGCTTGCGGTTATAGCCGCCGTTGCGATTCTTACAGTGGTACTCAACATCATTTCTAAAAGCACGATGCTTGAGCTTGCAGACAGCTTCGAAAAGGTTTCTTATGAAAATCAGCTTGTGCCCCAAAGGGACGAAAACGGCAATTGGACCTTTACTACGGATGAACCTTTAAGAGTAATGCAGCTTACGGACGTTCATCTCGGAATAGGCTATATGTCCGCATTCGGCAAGGACAGACAGGCGCTTACGGCGGTAGCCGAAATGATTACCGCCGAAAAGCCCGACCTTGTTATAGTGACGGGAGACCTTTCCTATCCCGTTCCGTTCCAGTCGGGAACATTTAACAACAAAAGCGCGGCAGAGGTCTTTTCGCGCCTTATGGAAAATCTCGGCGTTTATTGGACACTGACCTTCGGAAATCACGATACGGAAATTTATTCGTATTATTCGCGTGAGAAAATTGCCGATTATTACGAAAACAGCGGCTTTGAATATTGCATTTTCAAGGCAGGACCGGAGGATATCGACGGCAGCTGTAACAACGTAATCAACATCAAAAATTCCGACGGCATAATTACAAATGCGCTTATTTCGCTTGATTCGCATTCGTATGTTAAAAGCGATATTTTCGGAGCGTTTAATCATTACGACAATATTCACGAGAATCAAGTCGAGTGGTACAAAACGCAGGTTAAGGCGCTTTCTGCCGAAAACGAAGCGACGGCTGTTAAAAACGGCGTCGAGTACGACAGCGAAAAGCCCGTTCAGTCGTTCCTTTTCTTCCACATTCCGCTTGTGGAATACAGCGACGCGTGGGACGAGCTTAAGGAAAACGGCTACGAAAACACAGATGATGTTGAGTTTATAGAAGGCTTTAAGGGCGAAGAGGAATGCTGCGGAGAAGGCTCTGACACGCTTTTCGAAACGGCGCTTGAATTAGGCTCTACAAAGGCTATGTTCTGCGGTCACGACCACATTAACTACTACTCCTTAAACTACAAGGGTATAGTTCTTTCCTACGGCTACAGCATAGACTGCTTAGCGTACCCGGGCATAAAAAAGCGCGGCTCGCAAAGGGGATGCACTGTTATAACCTGCAACCCCGACAGTACATATTCAATAGATAAGTACAATTATTATTCCGAGCGTTACGCGGCTTGCGATATTCCCGAGCGCGAAAGCGTGAATATGCAGTACGACGGCAAAAGCTTCGAAGAAAAATAAAACGGAATAAAAAATCTGCCCCGAGGGTTTTTCGCCTTCGGGGTTTCGTATGTTTATACGGGCATTTCAGCCGAATTATTCCGCGGGAGAGTCCCACCTGTAATTGTGAAGCTCGCCTTTATTTTGAAGCGCCGGGAAGCCGAACTGTCTTAAAGCCTCGTAAACGCCTATTGCAACGGAGTTTGAAAGGTTAAGGCTTCTTGCATCGTTTATCATCGGGATTCTTACACAGCTTTCCGGATGCTTTAACAAAAGCTCCTCGGGAAGCCCTTTTGTTTCTTTACCGAACACAAGGTACGACTTGTCGGGATAAGCGACGTCGCAATGCGTTTTGCGCGCTTTTGTTGTGAAAAAGAAAAAATTACCGTCCTTGTTTTTTTCGAAAAAATCATCGAGATTTTCATAATATGTAAGGTCGAGGAGATACCAATAATCAAGACCCGCACGTTTAAGCTTTTTATCGTCGATTGTAAAGCCCATAGGCTTTACAATGTGGAGTCTCGCGCCCGTGGCGGCGCAGGTTCTTGCTATATTTCCCGTGTTTTGCGGAATCTCGGGTTCGACAAGTACTATGTTAAGCTCGCTCATTTATTTCAACTCCTTTAAAGAATACGGAAGTTTTATATTTTTACAAATCCGTTTTATCAGTCGAGGAATATAATAGCACTGTTTTTTGTTTTTTTCAATCACTTATGACTATTATTTTGTTTTCGGGCAAACTAATACGGAAGGGAGTGATTGAAATGAAAATGAATAACGATATGATGAAGTACGGCGCGGCGGCTCTCGGAATGGGTGCTGCGGCGGCAATGGTTGTCGGCGTCTCTAAGATGAACAGCCCGCAAAAGAAAATAAAAAAATTAGCGAAGAAATCTGCGAAGACGATAGATAACATTATGGAAAATATGCAGTATATGTTTAAATAATTCGGAAGAAAAATCGCGGCGAGAGCGTCGTGCGAGACGGCTTTCGGATTTTCGGACATTCCGAAAATCCGATAAATTCGACAAATCAGACAAATTCGGCTGAAAAGCGGCATTCTCCCCGTGATTTATTGAGGTGATTTTTTGAAAAAGGGTATTTCTCTGATTTTGGCGGTCGTCACGGCGGCTTCTCTTTGCTCGTGCTCGGGCGGCGAAACGGGAGCTTCGACGGAAAACGCCGAGAACACAAGCGGCGCGGCGGCTGTTTCCGCACCGACGGAAATAGGCAATGCCGAAAATATAATTTATAACGAACACGCCGTGTACGGCAAAAACAGCGGGACAAATAAAACGTACACGGGTCTTGAGCCGCTCCCGAAAAGAACGCTCGAAGTCTTCGACCCCGAAAACACGCGGAAATTGAGCACCGAGGAATTCAACCACAGCTACGGTGTTTCAAAGGACGGCAAGCCGCACTCTATATCGGTGGAAAATCAGAAAAAATACGACGAGTACGGTGCGCTTTGCCTTGACACAAGCGGCGAGAAGGTCATTTATCTTACCTTCGACTGCGGCTACGAAAACGGCGTTACCGAAGAGATTCTTAACGTATTAAATGAAAAGAAGGTCAGTGCGGCGTTTTTTGTTACACTGCCGTATATTAAGACTTCTCCCGAGCTTGTTGCGAGAATGATAAACGAAGGGCACATTGTGGGGAATCATTCGAATACTCATCCGAATTTTTCGAAAATCACGCGGGAGCAGGCGGCAAAGGAGCTTGAAGAGACCGATAATTATTTAAGAGAGAAATTCGGCTATTCTGCGCCGTATTTTCGTTTTCCCGAGGGCGCTTGCTGTGACAGTGCTTTAGAGCTTGTTTCTTCCCTGGGCTTTAAAAGCGTATTTTGGTCAAGCGCCTATGCGGATTGGGATGTAAGCAATTTAAAGGGGAAGGATTACGCTTTTAAAACCGTTACCGAGCGCCTTCATCCCGGGTGTGTGTTGCTTCTTCACGCGGTGTCAAAGGACAACGCCGAGGCACTGCCCGATATTATAGATTGGGCAAGAGGCGAGGGGTATATCTTTAAGAGCATTTAAAACAGATAAATAAAAAGGGGACTGCAAAAGAAACACGGTTAGTTCTTTTACAATCCCTTTTCAAAATTACTTCTTTTCCTCTAAACCCAACAGCCAATCGACTGAAACGTCAAGAATCT
>CAZRXQ010000077.1:0-5296 GCA_964604065.1 uncultured Eubacteriales bacterium
GATTCGTTTATGATGTTTCGGGCGAAGTGCGCGGGTTTATTCTCAATGACAGCGCGGTGTATATGTACCTTAAAAACGCGCAGGGTGACGTAACGGCAGTTGTTGATGAAAGCGGTGCGGTAGTTATTCGTTACAGCTACAATGCGTGGGGCGAGACGGAGTATACCGTTCCTTCCGGCGTGGATCCCGCCGACACGGAGCTTATATCGAAGGTGAGTCCGTTTACATACCGAGGTTATTGCTACGATTTTGATATAGGACTTTACTATCTACAGTCGCGCTATTACGACCCCAAGCTTTGCCGCTTCATAAATGCCGACAGCACCGACTACCTCGGCGCCACAGGCACACCGTTTTCCTGCAACCTATTCGCATATTGTGAAAATGATCCGGTGAATTGTGTTGATATTACGGGTTGTATTTGGGTTTACAGGGGATATATTGATTGGTCGTTTGAGTATAATGATTCGTATTTTTATGATAAAAACGCAAAGGTTACACAAAAAGATAAGCTTAATTGGGCAGTGTGGGGAACAGCACAAAAAGCAGCTAAAAGCATCTATCCTGACGGAGCATATTTTTACGAGCATTTTCGTGGTAACACAGGAAAAACGCTTGAATATGATTACACAAAAGCTTACAATCAAGATAAGGTGATAAAAGAAAAAGTTGATATGCTTATTGGACTTTTAAAAGTGGCAGCTCCGTTATTTAGGAGTAAGGACTATTATTTCTTTATGTCAACTGAGTTGATTGATGTGCAACCCAAAAATATGAATTGGCGATTAGCAATTGGTGCTCATTGGCTTGGTGTGAAAGCGAGAATTCATTATGATTCAAAAACTCAGAAATACACAATGCTGTACATTGTTCAAGCATTTGATAGATATAACTTCGATAAAAAAGATGAGAATGGCAATGTTAAAAAGTTTTTGGGGATTCCAGATGAATATAATGGAAGGTTTGTTGTAATCGGAAAAGCAGCATTTTTCACATCAATTGGAACAATGAGAGGAGTGATTACGTGGAAAAAATAAATAAACCGATAGTTGCCGTAATTGTAATTGCTATTTGTTTTTTGATTGTTTTTGGGATGTCAGTATATAAAAAAGTCAATAGCATTGATGATTATATTGTTGATTTGAATGTCGTTTACACGCCGAATACGGTTGCGAAAAAGGCTCATAGAGAAATTTTCTCAATTGACAGCTTCGACTATTGGGTGTTTGAATTGAACGAAAACCAAAAATCCGAAATCAGTCGTGAGCTTGAAAACGGTAATTGGACAAACGAGAAAAACGATTATTGTTATAAGGCTTTTTCATTTGTGCTTGCCGATTTGGATATGGAAAACATATTATACGACGAGGATACATATGTTTGTGTTTACGATTATCACAACAAGAAAGTAACGCCGTTTGAAGAATTCTCTGAAGAAATGTTGCCTGAGCAAAATCTTGTTTTTCTATACAATAAAAGAACGGGTCTATACCTGTGCAGCTATTTTACGTTTTGATGAACCCCCTTCGGCGTTTTAATGTCGAAGGGGGTTAGGAAAGAGAGGGTGAGGTGTATGAAAAAATCAAAAAAGATATTTTTCGGAATAATAGCTTTTTTCGTTGTTGTTTTTGTTGCGTTTACCGTTTATATGCGCGTATCTGTCAATGTTGAATATTCGCTTCAAGCTCTTGGTTACGATACTTCTGCTTTTACGGAATATGAGAATGATAAAGACTTGCTTCTTAATCATTTTAAAAGTTGTTACGGTATTTCCGAGAAACGCATTGAAGAAATGCGTAGACACGAGAACGAGTGGGTCAAGGTTGAACTAAACTATGAAGTGAAAAACACCTCACGAATTCCTATAATTGTTGTTGTTCCGATTTCAACAAACAGAAACGATATATTTGTTTGTCGAGAAGAACAAGTCAACTTTTTCATCGGTGAGGTCGGTTCGGGTGACAGCGGAATATTTCATACCGATATAATCATCAAAAAAGAAGAGCTTTCCGAGAAAACTTTAAACAATCTGAAATTAAAAATTTTCGCATTGCCTGTTAGCTTTAAGGCGGAATTTTCAGGCTTTCCGTCTTTAGAGTATTTTGCTTATGATGAGACCGAAGCTGTCGGGAAGTTCGAAAACGGCACAGTATCGTACTTTAATCTTGTATGGGATAAAGTGACTTGGGATAACGATGCCGAAAAGGCTGAAGCTGTATCGGAGTTTACCGAAGGATTTTTGGATGATTATGCGTATTATTTACCTGCAAATCAAGCATTAAAGCTTAACAATAACTCAATTGCGATATGCAGATTTTTCCCGAACGGGTTTTATAACGCTCACAAGTTTAAGTGCAACGGCAAAGAATATGTCGGCTTCAGCTTCTTCGATGATAATATGGATTTTATGGGCGGTATGGCTTTAAATGCGCTTCGCGGCGATAAAGATATGTTCGAAAATCTTGAAATCGGCAAAGCTGTTTTTGAAGATGTTAAAGCTCTTGATTCGGCGTGCATAGTTTTTAAGGACGGCGAGAATTTTAAAAGTTGTCATTATTTCGCCGACAAAACCTGCATTGAATTTACATATTCGGCAGACGGCGTTATAACTTCAAAATCCGAACCCGATGTTGAGAAATTATTCGACCTTTTGATTGATTCGGATGTTGAGTACATTGAAAATCTCTGATTAACAAAACCCCTTCGGCGGTGAAACGTCGAAGGGGGAGAAGGTGTTTTGTATGAAAAGAATTGTCGATTGTAGTGAATTGAAAAAAATTGAAGAAGACAGTCGGCAAAATGTGCTTTTGTATATTACTCCGGTAAAGCAAAAACTTGAGAACATCGGCTATGCGGTGGAAAATAAGTTTTTCTATACAAGCAAAAAAGCAGGGAAAAGAAAAATTTATCAATGCGAAATAAGTATATATCCCGATAGTTTGACAAAAAGTGAAGCGAAAAAACAATTCAAATTAAAAGTGTTTCGATTGTTCATTTATGAAAAAGAACAATTGGATAAATGTAATTTTTATCATATTTCGGTTACGGGTATTACTGAGATTTTTATTAACCCCCTTCGGCGTTTTACCGTCGAAAAAACACCCCCGAGAGGAGCAATATCCTTTCGGGGGATTTGTGATTTATAATCGGGTTTTTAAAATTTAAGCTTTTGATGTTTTTCTTCTTATTGCCTTGCCTATTTCGAAAACGGGGAGGGTGGAGGCTGCGAGAAGAAGGCTTATTAAAAGCTCGTTAAGCTGGAAGGTGCCGGGCTGAATGTCAAATACCTCTTGAAGTCCTGGGGTGTAAATTGCCGCGAGTGTAAGAAGCGAGGTAACGACGAATGCGCCTACAAGCCACCAGTTCATCTTTTTGAACATATCCTTTGAGAATATGGAGCCGAGTCTTGAGCGCATATTAATAGCGCAGAACATTTCGGCAAAGTTTACGGTGAGGAATGCCATTGCCATTGCGTTAACGCAGGTGATTTCGGTGAATACCGAGCCCGAAAGCGTGCCTTTTTCGATATAGAAGCCTATAAAGTACGCGGCAAGCTCTACGATTGAAAGGTAAATTCCCTGCCAAACCATATCAAAGCCCGCGCCGTGCGAGAAAATGCCGTCCGTAGTGGCACGCGGCTTTCTTCTCATAAGGTTGCCTTCTGCCTTTTCCATACCGAGTGCAAGACCGGGAAGCGAGTCCGTTACCATATTAATCCAAAGAAGGTGAACGGGCGAAAGAAGTGTAAAGTGAAGTATGGATGCCACGAACATTATGATAACTTCACTCATATTCGTCGAAAGCTGGAATTGAAGAACCTTGCAAACGTTGTCGTAAATCTTTCTGCCTTCTTCAACGGCATTTACGATTGTTGCGAAGTTGTCGTCGGCAAGAACCATATCGGAAACGCCTTTTGTGACGTCTGTTCCTGTAATGCCCATACCAATGCCTATGTCGGCGGATTTTATCGAGGGCGCGTCGTTAACGCCGTCGCCGGTCATGGCGGTTACCATTCCGCGAGCCTTCCAAGCCTTAACGATTCTCGTTTTGTGCTCTGGCTGAACGCGTGCGTAAACGGAGTATTTTACGACTTCTTCTTTAAGCTCTTCGTCCGTGAATGCATCAAGCTCACTGCCGAGAATAGCTTCCGAAGCATCTGTAATAATTCCGAGCTCCTTGCCTATGGCAACGGCGGTGTCCTTGTGGTCGCCCGTAATCATAACGGGGCGAATTCCCGCCTCGCGGCACTCCGCGATAGCCGCCTTAACCTCGGGTCTTACGGGGTCAATCATACCGGTAAGTCCTACGAATATAAGGTCATTTTCAAGCGCCTCGGGTGAAAGGTCCTCGGGCACGTTGTCGTGCTTTTTCATGGCAGCTGCAAGAACTCTTAATGCCTTGTCTGCCATACGCTTGTTTTCGTCGGCGATTTCTTTTATTATGTCGTCCGTCATGGGAACAACCTTGCCGTTTTTAAGCGCATAGCGGCAAAGCTTAACAACAACGTCGGGTGCGCCCTTTGTGTACTGAATAACGCCGTTTTCGGTTTTATGTACGGTGGACATCATTTTTCTGCCCGAATCAAACGGTGCTTCGCCTACGCGGGGGCTCTTTTCGGAAAGGTTGTTTTTGTTAAGACCGAGAGAAGCGGCATAAGCAACAAGAGCCGCCTCGGTGGGTTCGCCCGTAACAACGCCTTCTGCGTTGATGTTTGCATCCGAGCACAGCGCACTAGCAATGGCAACAAGCTCCTTGTCGTCGCCGTAATAGTCAACAACGGTCATCTTGTTTTGCGTAAGCGTACCTGTTTTGTCGGAGCAGATGATCTGCGTACAGCCGAGAGTTTCAACTGCGGTAAGCTTTCTTATTAAAGCCTGGCGCTTGCTCATGGCAGTAACGCCGATTGAAAGGATGATTGTTACAACTGCCGGAAGACCTTCGGGAATTGCGGCAACGGCAAGTGCGATTGCAGCAATGAAGGTGTTAAGCGAGGTTTCGCCCAAAAGCGCCCAGCTAAAGCCCGCGTCGCTCAAAATAAGCGATTCCACAACGCCTACGGCGAAAACAACAACGCAAATGCCTATAACAAGCTTCGTCAAAAAGCGCGAGAGCTCGCCCATTTTCTTTTGAAGGGGAGTTTCCTCTTTTTCGGCTTCGCTTAAAGCGTCGGCGATTTTACCCATTTCGGTGTTCATACCCGTGCCGGTAACAACCGCCTTACCTCTGCCGTAAACAACGGTTGAGCCGCTGTAGAGCATATTTTTTCTGTCGCCGAGAGCAACGTCCTTTGAAGTGT
>CAZRXQ010000078.1:0-5236 GCA_964604065.1 uncultured Eubacteriales bacterium
ACCGTTATTTCAAGCCTTATTTATTAAGCCGAGGTACTCCTCCGCTTCTTTTGAAAGTATTTTTTCAAAGGGAAGCGCACAGTTTTTTCTAAGGTCAAGCGGAATAAGCTTCGAAGCCGTTCCGGGAGCACTTCTTTTTATAAATTCGCACTTTTTCTCGCAAAGCTCACAGGTGATTTTCTCTTCCGCAAATTTAAGCGGGGGCGTTTTCAAACCGGGGAGCTTAAACGAAACCGCACCCGTCGGACACACCGCGGCGCAAAGTGAGCAGGAATTGCACACGCTATCTTTAAGCGGTAATGAAAACGGAGTTTCGGGAAGCGTTGTAAAGCCCCTTCCGAAAAGTCCCAAAGCCTCGTTATGAGAAATCTCGCGGCACGCACGAACGCAAAGCCCGCACAAAATGCACTTTGACAAATCGCGTACTATAAACGGGTGGCTTGCATCCTTGTGCGAAGCGTGCTTTTTCTCGCCCACAGCAGATGAAAAGCTGTCGTATTCGCGCATAAGCGGCAAAAGCTTGCAGTCATAAACAGCCTTACAGCCGCATTCAAGACAGCGCGCAGCCTCCTTTAAGGCTTCCTCTCTCGTAAATGTATGCGCACTTTCCGAGAAATCCTTTTTTCTTTTTTCGGGCTCTTCCGTAAAGTATTCCACACGCGCAAGCTTTTCTTCATCCTTAAGGCAGGACGCGTCAAACGAGGTGTTTTTCGAATATGCGGGAAGCTCGGGCTGTACCTTTCTGCCGTTCAAATAAGCGTCAATCGCTCTTGCGGCATATTTTCCTCCGGCAATCGCACGAATCGCAATGTCCGGTCCGCGGTTAATCGCGTCACCTGCCGCAAACACACCGGGAACCGAGGTCATATATGTTTTTTCGTCTGCCGCAACCGTGCCTCTTTTTGTAAGCTCTATTTCCGAAAGGCAGTCGGTTACGACGCTTTGACCCACAGCCGAAATAATCGTGTCAAAGTACACCTTTTCCACAGCGCCTTCAATCGGCACAGGAGCACGTCTTCCGCTCGCATCGGGCTCGCCCTGCTTCATCTTTTGAAGCAAAAGTCCTACCGCCTTGCCGTTTTCGCAAATGACCTCAAGCGGCGCTTCAAGGAATCTGAAGCTTACGCCCTCTTCCTTTGCCTCTTTAATTTCGAGCTTTTCCGCGGGCATTTCGTTTTCGGTTCTTCTGTAAATCAGCGTAACATCCTTCGCGCCGAGCCTTACAGCGGTTCTCACGGCATCAATCGCCGTATTGCCGCCGCCTACAACGGCAACGCTTCCGGAAAGCGAAGTGATTTCGCCCGTCGCAACGCCGTAAAGCATATCAATACCGCCCAAAACGCCCTCGGCACCGTCGTTTTTGCATCTTAAAGTGCCGCTTTTCCAAGCGCCTATGCCGAGGAACACCGCATCGTATTTTTCCTTCAACTGCGAAACGGTAAAGTCCGTGCCGAGCTTTTTGTTACAGCTTATTATCGCGCCCATCTTTTCTATGCATTCTATTTCCGAATCGAGAACCGCTTTGGGGAGCCTGTATTCCGGTATTCCGTAGCGAAGCATTCCGCCGCACTTTTCCTCTGCTTCGAAAATATCTACCGAATATCCCGCAAGAAGCAGGAAATACGCCGCCGAAAGTCCCGCAGGACCGCCGCCGACTACGGCAACATTCTTACCGTTTTCGGGAAGACACTCGGGAACATACTCGGGGAAGCTGTCGGAAGCAAAGCGCTTTAAGGCGCAAATCGAAACGGGCTCGTCTACAAGCGCACGTCTGCAATCCTTTTCGCACGGATGCGGGCACACTCTGCCTATTGATGCGGGAAGCGGATTGTCCTCCTTAATAAGCTTTAGCGCTTCCTTTTCCATACCGTTTGCTATAAGACCGACGTAGCCCTGAATATCCTGGTGCGTCGGACAGCTGTAAAAGCAAGGAGCTTTACAGTCTCCGAAGTGGTCGGAACACAAAAACGAAAGCGTTGCCTTTCTGCTTTCTTCAAGCGCCTTAGAATTTGTCGTTACCGACATACCGTCACTGACCGAGACGGAGCAAGCCCTCAGCGGTTTGTTAACACCTTCGACCTCAACCACGCAAAGCCCGCATCCGCCGTAGCTTTCAAGCGATTTATTGTGGCAAAGATGCGGTATTTTTATACCGTTGTCAAGAAGGTTATCGAGAAGCGTCTTTTCCGTTAACGCCGTGTATTCCTTCCCGTTTACTTTTATTTTCACTTCAGACACAGGTCTTCACCCCGCTTTCGATGTTAATAGCCCCGAAGCGACAGCTCTCAAGGCACATACCGCAACGCACGCATATTTCGGCGTCGATTTTGTACGGCTTTTTAATTTCGCCCGAAATCGCCGAAACCGGGCATTTTTTACTGCAAAGGGAACAACCTTTACAGGCATTTTCGTCAATTACGTATTCAATAAGCGCCGTGCACTTTTTCGCGGGACAGCGTTTTTCCTTTATGTGCGCGTCGTATTCGTTTTTAAAGTACTTAACCGTCGTAAGCACGGGGTTCGGCGCAGAATTACCGAGTCCGCAAAGAGCGCCTGTTTTAATAGCCTCGCCGTATGCTACAAGCCTTTCAACGTCGCCCTCTTCGCCTTCGCCGTTCACTATTTTGTTAAGTATCTCAAGCATTCTCGTCGTGCCTATTCTGCACGGCGTGCATTTTCCGCAGCTTTCCTTGCTTGTAAAATCCATAAAGAAGCGCGCCATATCGACCATACACGAGCCCTCGTCCATAACTATCATACCGCCCGAGCCCATAATAGCGCCTGTTTTCGCAATGTTCGCGTAATCAATAGGCGTGTCAAGAAGCTCCTTCGGAATACAGCCGCCCGACGGGCCGCCCATCTGCACCGCTTTAATTTCTTTGTTATTTTTAATTCCGCCGCAAATGCCGAAAACTATCTCGTTTATCGTAACACCCATGGGAACCTCCACAAGTCCGCCGCGCAAAACCTTGCCCGCAAGAGCAAATACCTTTGTACCCTTGCTGTCCTGTGTACCGATTTCGGCAAACCTTTCGCCGCCGACTCTTAAAATATACGGAACATTCGCAAAGGTCTCTACGTTATTTATATTCGAAGGCTTGCCTCTGAAGCCCTTTTGCGCCGGGAAGGGCGGCTTTGTAACGGGCATACCTCTGCCGCCCGAAAGAGAAGCTAAAAGCGCAGTTTCCTCACCGCAAACAAAAGCGCCCGCGCCCGTCATAATGCGAAATTCAAAATTAAAGCCGCTGTCTAAAATGTTCTCGCCCAAAAGCCCGTCTTCTTTTAAGCTTTCAATAGCTATTTCAAGCCTTTTTACTGCAAGCGGATATTCCGCTCTTACATAAATAATTCCGCAGGACGCGCCTATAGCAACACCTGCCGTCATCATACCCTCAAGCACGCTGTGCGGGTCGCCCTCCAAAACCGCTCTGTCCATAAAAGCACCCGGGTCACCCTCGTCGGCATTGCAAACAATGTACTTCTCGTCACCCTCGGAAGCCTTTGCCGCCTGCCATTTTAAATACGTCGGAAAGCCCGCGCCGCCTCTTCCGCGAAGTCCCGAGGCTTTTATTTCTTCTATTATCTTCTCACTGCCGAGAGAAAGCGCCTTTTTAAAGCCCTCGTAGCCGCCGTGCTTTTTATATTCCGAAAGGCTTTCGGGATTTATTTTTCCGCAGTTTGAAAGAACAACTCTCGTTTGACTGTTCAAAAACTTAAGCTCGTCGTCGCTTAATCTGTTTTCCTCGTGAACATTTCCTTCGAGAACATCCCTCGCAAGGCTTTTTGCCGATTCTTTATTAAGTCTGCCGTAAATTATGCTCTTTTCCCCGTCAACAAGCTCAACTATGGGCTCTGCAAAGCACAAGCCGTTACAGCCGACCTTTTCAATTTGCACCGAGCTTCCCGAAAGAACCTCGCAAAGCCCTTCGTAAACGGCTTTCGCACCGGAAGCTATTCCGCAAGAGCCGTAGCCTAAAAGAAGCTTCATAAAACGCCCTCCTCCTTTTTTATGTTATCTAAAATTTCTTCGACCTTTTTCGGCGTAAGCTCACCGTAAGCCTCGCCGTTAATCATCATAGCGGGCGAAATACTGCAGCACCCCAGGCACGCAACCTCTTCCCACGAAAAAAGCCCGTCTTCTGTAACATCTCCCGCTTCCGTTTTAAGGTATCTCTTAAGGCATTCGCCTATTCTTTCACTGCCGTTAACGTGGCAGGCTGTGCCCATACATACCATAATGCGGTATTTTCCCACCGGCTTAAGACGAAAGCCGGCATAAAACGAAGCAACGCCGAGAATACGTGCTTCGGGAATTCCCGAAAGCTCGCTCAAGGTCTTAACGGCATTTTCCGAAATGTAGCCCTCAAGAGCCTGCACCTGCTGAAGCACCGCAATAAGCGATTCCTCGGGGTCGGCGTAGTTTTTCAAAATGTTTTCGATTTTGAGTCTGTAATGATTATCCATCAAAGCACCTCACCTAATATACTGTCTTCTATTCTATTACATTCGGAGATTTTTTTCAATAGCTTTTATAAGACGATACAAATGAAATTTCCGGAAATTCCGGGAGAGTTTTGTCTCAATCGCTCTTTACAAGCGACGGAATATAATGTAATATATACGCGGTGATATTAATGAAGGATTACGATGTATACATTTTCGATTTCGACGGCACGCTTTCGGACACAATTCCCGGCGTAAAAAACTCCGTAAAATATGCGCTCTCGTGCTACGGAATAGAAGAAACGGACGACAAAAAGCTCGATTATTTTGTAGGTCCTCCGCTTTACGAAAGCTTCACAAAGCTTTACGGTGCAGATGACGAAACGGCAAACGGTATGATAGAAAAATACCGCGAGCGCTACCGCGTTAAAGCGTGCGAGGAATCAACTCTTTACGAAGGCGTTAAGGATATGCTTGACGCGCTCAAGTGTAAAGGCAAAAAGCTTGCCATAGCTTCTTCAAAGCCCCTGCCGTTTGTGGAAAGCATTTCAAAAGCCCTCGGAATATACGAATATTTCGATTTCATAAGCGCGGAAGCCTTCAATCATATTCATTCCGATAAATGCGCTCTTATAAACGACGCGCTTAAAGCGCTTGATTTTTCCGATAAAACAAAAGCCATTATGATAGGCGACCGCTTTTACGATATCGAAGGCGCGAACAAAGCCGGTATAGACAGTGCCGGTGCGCTGTACGGCTTCGGCGAAAAAGAAGAGCTGACAATTGCGGGCGC
>CAZRXQ010000079.1:0-5183 GCA_964604065.1 uncultured Eubacteriales bacterium
ACCGTTGCAACGGCAATCGGGATTTTCTCGTCAACAAAGCGCTTCATCAAAGCAAGGTATTCGTCCTGCGTGTATGCCTTGTAGCGACTCCACCAGTTCGAAAGCGCATATCGCGGAATAAGCGGAGTTTTGCCTGTAAGGCGGTAAAGGTCACGCGTAGCCCCTATGTAGTCGTAGCCGTAGGCGAATATGTATGTGTCTGTTTCTTTATGCTCACGCGGATAAATCTTTCCGTTTTTTCCGAGAAGAAGCGAATCGCCGTCGTCGAGCACGGCAACGCCGTTTTTCGAAATTATACCGTTACCCATTACGGGCACTCCCGCGGAAACGTCAAGCGTTCTGCACGTTCCCTTAAGGTTACCCGAATTAAGATCTGTAACGACTCTTCCGTCGCGAAGCTTTATTCTTACGACCTTTTTTAGAGTGAACGAATACAGAAGGTGAATTTTTTCTGTTTTAATTTCTATATTGCCGCTGCCCTCGTTTACGGCAAAGCGCGGTGAATCGAAATCGCGAAACCATACCGCCTGAGTGGGCTCGTCGCAAAAAATATTCGAGCCTTGCGTTTCTATTCTTATAAGGCACGGCGTTAAAACGGAAAATCTTACGCCTTTTCTTTCTATAATATGGTCCTCGCGTGTTTTCGGCGAGGCGGTTATGTTGAATTCGTCGGAAAATTTTGTCATATGAGGCACTCCTTTAGTAAGAACACATTCGGTAATATAATATAAAAAAGCATTAAAGTCAAATTTCTTTTTGCGCGTTATTCTTCAAATTGTTCGACCGCCTGTGCGGCAAGATATTTTAATTCGTCAAGCGAATTTACAAGACTCATTTTTGAACGGTACGCGGCAGCACCGCGAATACCCTTAATGTACCACGCGGCGTGCTTGCGCGCTTCTTTTATTCCTATGCGCTCACCCTTATATTCGCAAAGCTTTTCGATGTGGCGAACCATAACAAGCATTCTTTGCGAAACGGGCGGCTCGGGGAGAATTACACCGTGCTCAAGGTAAGCGTTGATTTGCGAAAATACCCACGGTCTTCCGAGTGCGCCTCTGCCGACGGCTACTGCGTCACAGCCCGTTTCTTCGAGCATTTTCGCGGCGCTTATACCGTCTTCTATATCGCCGTTTCCTATTACGGGTATTGTAACGGCGTTTTTAACGAGCCTTATAATGTCCGTATTAACGGGCGGTGCGTACATTTGCACCTTCGTTCTGCCGTGAACGGTTATTGCCGCCGCGCCTGCCTGCTCGCACATTTTGGCAAGCTCTACGGCGTTAATCGAGTCGCTGTCCCACCCGGAGCGCATTTTTACCGTAACGGGAACAGTTGAAGCCTCAACTACCGCCTTCACGATTTTTGCGGCAAGCTCGGGATTTTTCATTAAAAGCGCACCGCCGCCGGAGGAGGCAACCTTCGGTGCGGGACAGCCCATATTAATATCAATAAAATCGGGCTTGAATTCAAGCGCGGCTTCTGCCGCCTTAGCCATTATTTCGGGGGAATTGCCGAAAATCTGCGAGCCCGCTGGACGCTCGGTATCGGTAATGGTGAGAAGCTCACGGCTTTTTCTGTCGCCTAAGGTAATGCCCTTGGAGCTTGCCATTTCGCAAACGGTGTATGCCGCGCCGTAGCCGCGGCATAGCTCTCTGAAGGCTCTGTCCGCAACACCCGCCATTGGCGCAAGATACGCTTTTTCTTTTATTTCAAGCTTGCCGATTTTCATAAATCAATTCTCCCGTGTGCCTTGTGTTTATAAGTATTTTACCACAAGAAAAAAATTTGTCACTATATTTGAACGAAATTTAAAAAAATATAGAAATTTTTACTTGCTTTTCACGCAGAATATAGTATAATAAAAACAAATGTTCGGGAAGATCAGAGGTGTTTTAACTCAAAATAAGAATAGAATTTTTCGGTTCTTATTTCGAGATAACGGATTAACTCAAAATAAGAAGGCGGTTTTTTGATTTTTATTTTGAGATAGCTTGATAAATCGTAATAATCGGCGTATAATAGAGTCGTAATTTTGAGTTGGAGGTTTTTTATGGGCAGAGCAGGTGAATACATAAAGAATTTAAGCGGTGAGGCTATGTACAAATCATTTCGCCCGACACCGCTGCCGATTGAAATCGAAACCGATGAAGAGCTTTTGGCGCTTTTGGGAGAAGCTTCAAAAGCGGTGGCAACGCTTGACACGTTGGCTGACTTTATACCCGATATCAATTTATTCGTTTCAATGTATGTACGAAAGGAAGCGCTGTTGTCTTCTCAAATCGAAGGAACGCAGGCAACGCTTGATGATGTTCTTGATCCTTTTACGGAGAAAAACGCGAATCTCAATGTTGCCGATGTTATAAACTATATAAAAGCGACAGAGTATGCGCTTAACCGAATGCAGACACTGCCGCTTTGCAACAGGCTTATAAAAGAAACTCATAACGTGTTGATGGACGGTGTGCGAGGGCAGGAGAAGAGTCCCGGCGAATTCAGAACATCTCAGAATTGGATGGGAAGCTCGGGTTCTTCAATAAAAAACGCAAAATATATACCGCCTAACCCGGAGGATATGATTGAAGCTATGTCGAATCTTGAAAAGTATATTAATTCCGATGATTCGACCGATTATCTCATTCAGGCGGCGTTAATGCATTATCAGTTTGAAACGATACATCCGTTTCTTGACGGCAACGGAAGAGTAGGCAGACTTCTTATTACTTTGTTTTTTAAAGAGAAAAATGTTTTAAAGCTTCCGGCGCTTTATATATCGTATTATCTTAAGAAAAACCGTGTTGAATATTACGATCGGATGAGTGAGGTCAGAAATAAGGATAATTACGAGCAATGGATTAAATTCTTTTTGCGCGCCGTAAAGGAATCGAGCTCGGATGCGTGTGAGACAATAAAAAAGCTTTCAAAGCTTCACGGGGAAAATATCGAAATAATAGAAGGTATGGGACGTGCGGGCGGTACGGCAAAGCTTCTTTTCAATTATTTGGAACAGAATCCGATTATAGATATTCGAAAAACAGCAGATGACTTGGGTCTTGCTTTCAGCACTGTTTCAAATGCCGTTAGACGTCTTGAAAACTGCGGGATTCTCGTTCTGACAAACAACGCCGACCGTAACCGTGTTTTTGCATATGAAAAGTACCTTGAGATACTGCGCAAGGATACTTGATTTGCAAAAAAACGCCCCCAGAAAAACGGCAATGCCGTAAAGGCAATTTTTGTTTTTCGTTGTAAAGTTGACATTATGAGGTGAATATGAAAACAGAAGTATTAAAAGATTTGTTTATGCAACAGCCTTTAAAAACAAAAAGAATCGAACTGAAGGTATTGGATGGCGAGAATTATAATGCATTTGTCGAACACATTATAGCTTCAACCGGACTGAAGGTTGATTCCGAACTTGCTTCGCAAATGAAGGAAAAATGCCGCGAGGCTCTCGGGTTCGAAAATTCGATTACCTTTACGCTGCATTTGCGTTCAGCAGATGAATATATAGGCTATTTTCAGTTGAAATATATTGATTCCTCGCCGGAAATAGGTATTGATATTGTCGAAGAGCAACAGCGCAAAGGCTTCGGCTATGAGGCTTGCTTTGCCGTAACGGATTTTCTGTTTAGTAAAACCGATATGACTTTATTGCATTATAACTGTTTCAGAGGAAATTCGGCAAGCATAGCGTTGGCAAAAAAGCTCGGAGCGGAATATGTGGATGAGGTAGTACTGTTTGAATATTTGAAAAATAAAAGTGACGCACAAGACAGCGAATTTGATTTTGATGTATTGCGTTATGTTATTAAAAAGTAAGCGAATTAACATACATCCGCAAAAAGGCTAACCTACATTTTTAAAAAGATTATTGAAATGTAGGTTAAAGTGTGATAATATATCGGTAGGAGGTGTCGGTTTTGCAGAACATAATAAAAGAGTATGTTGAGCTTTTAAAAAGAAAGTCGGAATTTTCGAGGGTTTTGTCGCAATTTCCGAAGGGATATATTTCCGAAAAGAAAATAGGCAATAAGGTTTATTATTATTTGCAATACAGAGAGAACGGTAAAATCGAAAGCCGATATATTAAACCGGAGGAGTTTGACAGCACGCGAAGGCTTACAGAAGCGAGAAAAAATGCCGAAAAGTATTTGCCG
The DNA here is from genome assembly GCA_964604065.1 of uncultured Eubacteriales bacterium. Lineage (GTDB taxonomy): Bacteria > Bacillota > Clostridia > Oscillospirales > Acutalibacteraceae > DTU089. The sequence continues at coordinate 4,161 of CAZRXQ010000079.1, forward strand.
GAAATCGAAAAAAGACTTAACGAGATGGAAAAAGCCGCAAGGCTTTTCGGCGCTTCCGTATCAAGACAGCTGTGTATGCTTAAGCTTTGTGTGGGTATGGATAGTATAGAAAAGGAAAAAAGAGAAAGCTGTATTTCCTTTTCGGATGCTATGACCTCAATAGAGGGCGTTCCCGTTTCGGATGCTTTGAAGACGGATTTGAACTCTTGGAAAGACGGCGATGTTTCGTTTTTTGATGTATACGAGCAAACACTCAGGCGTTACGGCATAGAAGCGGAGGGCTTGCAATGAGAGCTCCGTACTTGTATGACGATGTTGACGTTTTAAAAAATACGGCAGGGATAAAGGATGAAAGCCTTCTTCGAAAAGCGGAAGCGGACTTAACGGGAATTGCCATGGCGGCGGTGTATAACTTTAAGTACGATAAGTTCGACGCCGAAACTCTTTGCGATATACACCGTGTTGTTTTCGGACAGCTGTTTGAGTGGGCGGGCGAGTACCGAACAATTCAAATGGTAAAATACGAAGAGGTTCTCGGCGGAGATACCGTGAGATATGCATATCCCGACGAAATAAAAAAACAGCTTAACGCGGCAATGAAAGAACTTTCTAAGCTTAAAAGAGGCAAAATGTCGGACAGCGAAACGGTATTTCGCTTAGTGCGCATTATAGCGCAGATTTGGCAAATTCATCCGTTCAGAGAAGGAAACACAAGAACGGTTATTGTATTTGCGGTTTTGCTTGTTAAATATCTGGGCTTCGATGTGAATCACGAGCTTTTTAAAATTAATGCTTCTTACGTCAGGAACGCATTGGTTTGGGCTTCTCAGGGGATATATTCTAAATACGAATATTTAGAGAGAATATTTTTCGATGCGATTTTAAACGAGGATGCGCTTTCTTCCGACTTGGGCGAAAATTCTTTCGAAAAATACGAAAGCATCGGCGGCTACAAAGTTAAAAATTATAAAGAAAAGCCGCATATTTATAAAGGCTGAGATTACTTGATTTACAAAAAAGGAG
>CAZRXQ010000080.1:0-3005 GCA_964604065.1 uncultured Eubacteriales bacterium
ATCCGTTTTTGGGCGTGCTCGCGGGCGTTGCGGTTACGGCTGTTATTCAAAGCTCGGCGGCTTCGATATCCGTCCTTCAGGCGCTTTCTCTTACGGGCGGAATAACGTACAATATGGCAATACCCATAGTTCTCGGTCAAAATATCGGAACGTGCGCTACGGCGCTTATTTCGTGCATAGGCACTAACACAAAGGCAAAGCGCGTTGCCGCCGTTCACACCTTAATAAAAGTCATAGGCGTTGCGGTGCTCCTTTCGGGTTTTTACCTTGTTTCGGGAGCTTTCGGCTTTTCGTTCGTAAGCGACGCGGTAAGCCCCGTCGGAATTTCCGTAATACACACCGTATTTAACCTGTTAAATGTTTTGATTTTATTCCCGTTTAAAAAGCCGCTTGTAAAGCTCACCGAGCTTGTAGTTCCCGAAAAATCGCATAAGGAAGCGGGTAAAACCGCGGGACGTCTCGACGAGAGACTTCTTCGTTCGCCTTCCGTGGCTCTTGCGGAGTGCGATCAGCTGACATTCGAAATGGCACAGCTTGCAAAGGAAACCGTTGTTTTGAGCTTGGAGCTTTTTAAAGACTTCGACAGAAAGCTTTCCGACAATATAAAGAAAAACGAGGATATGCTCGATTTGTACGAGGATGAGCTCGGTACGTTTTTGGTCAAGCTTTCTCCCGAGGCGCTTTCGGCAGGCGACAGTAAAAGAATTTCAAAAATACTTCACACAATCGGCGATTTTGAACGATTAGGCGATCACGCGCTTAATCTTCGCGACTGCGCAAAGGAAATCTTCGATAAGGGTATTGTATTTTCCGATGAGGCTTTAAAGGAAACTGATGTCCTTATTTGTGCGGTGCGTGAAATAATCGGCATAACAATAGACGGCTATTTGGAAAACGACGGCGCTCTTGTGCTTAAGGTTGAGCCGCTTGAGCAGGTGATAGACGAGCTTATTCACAAGGTTAAATCGAATCACATAGAACGCTTGAGACACGGAAGTTGTACAATAGAGCTCGGCTTTGTTCTTTCCGATCTTTTGACAAACTGTGAAAGAATATCCGACCATTGCTCGAATATTGCCGTTGCCGTTCTCGAAACGGGGCACGGTGCGTTTGATACACATAAGTATCTTAATGCGCTTAAAAGCGACAGCGAAAGCTTTAACGGCGCATACCTTGAATTTGCGAAGAAATACGGTATTGAAGAATGAACACAATTTACGAGGATAACGATGTTTTAATAATAGAAAAGCCTGTCGGATTTGCGTGTGAGGCAAAATCCGGCGAAACGGTCTGCTCGCGTCTTGCAGATGAAAAGGGCTATCCCGTTAATTTAATACACCGACTTGATAAAGAAGTCGGCGGTGTTATGGTTTTCGGAAAAAATAAAAAAGCCGCCGCATTTCTTTCGAGTGAAATGCAAAACGGCGTTTTTGTAAAGGAATATTTTGCCGTAACGGACGGCATCCCCGAAGAAAACGAGGGGATTTTAGAAGATTTGCTGTTTAAGGATTCCTCGAAGGGGCGCTCGTACGTTGTGAAAAGAGAGCGCAAGGGCGTAAAAAGAGCGTCGCTTGAGTACAGCGTTTCGGCAGTGTGCGAGGGCAAGGCGCTTGTTAAAATAAAGCTTCACACGGGGCGTACGCACCAAATTCGCGTTCAGTTCTCGTCAAGGGGTCTGCCGCTTTGCGGTGACAGAAAATACGGCAGTCACGACGAAAGCGCGAAAGTGCCGTCTTTAAGGGCGGCAAGACTTACTTTAAAGCTTCCCTGCGGTGAAACGAAAAGCTTCTTTTTGCCGCCCGATACGTCGCTTTATCCGTGGAGTCTTTTTAAGGATGAAAAAATTCTTAAAGAAGCTCTCTGAAATACATACCCGCTGTTTTAGCTCCCTTTAAGGGGGCTTTTTTAATTGCCGAGGAAAGCACTTTTTTGCACTCTTCTTTATTTTCGGTCGTAAAATACAAAAGCTCAAAGTCCGTGTTTAAGCTCTCTTTGTCGCAAATGTAAAGCGGCACGGAATTAAGAAGGGTTGAATATTTCCCGTTATGGCATAAAACTGTAAAATCTACACCCTTGCGGTCGGTAAGCGCGGAAACGCCGTTACAGCCTTTGCAACCGTTTTTCCCTTTTTGCGGGCAGGCTCTGAAAAGCATAAGCGGTAAAAAGCCGTACGATATGTGCCCGCGTGGAATCGAAGCGCCGAGCGAATTGATATCGCGGTAATTCATTTCGAAGGATAGGGCGGCACTTTTAAGCCCAAGAGCTTCGTACTGTGAAAGCGATTTTGTGTTTGTTATATTGAGTCGGTGACCGCCGTGAAGAGTAAAACCTAAGTCGCGTGAAAGCTTAAGCGTGCCTGCATTTCCGACGGCAACGTCCGTAACGCCGAGCTTTTTGATTTTTAAAAGCTTTTCCTTTAAGCCTTCCTCATCCTTCGGGTACAAAAGCGCGGGAAGCTCCGCTATAAGAGTAGGCTCGATTATTTTTACACATTCGGGAAAGCGCAGTATTTCGTCAATCGGAAGGCTTATGTATTCGCACTTTTTAAAATCCTCGGAATACTGCGAAAACGAAGAAAAGCGTGCGCGCATATGATGCTCTTTCGAAATGTACGGCTTTTCTTTTTCGGGCAAGGTATTTGTTATTTCCCGCGAAAAATCGGTAATGCTTTTTGTAAGAGAGGCTACAGCCTCGCGTCTTAAATAATTTATCGACGAAAGCGGCAATGTAAGAGCTTCGTTATTATTAAACTCAAGGCTTTTGAAATAATACGGTGTGCCGCCGAGCTTTTTAAGACTCTTTTCCGAAAGCTCCTTTGAAAGAGGGGATTTCAAGGGAACTTCGGGAACATCGCCCGAAACGGTTACCGAGTGCTCACCCGAGGTTGCCGTAAGAAGCGCCGGCTCGTCTTTTTTTAAAGTAAGCGCAAAACGCACGTTAAAGCGCGGCGCTTCGTCCTTGTAAAGCGACTCAAGCTGTTTTAAAACGGGTGTTGCCGCAGTAAC
>CAZRXQ010000080.1:3105-5177 GCA_964604065.1 uncultured Eubacteriales bacterium
CTTCGTCCTTGTAAAGCGACTCAAGCTGTTTTAAAACGGGTGTTGCCGCAGTAACGTCGTCTTTTTTTCTGTAGCCGAACATATCGGCGTTTATTTTTCCCGTTAAGTAGCCGTCCGTAAAGCCGCTTCGCGAGAATACGCTTTTGAGCGTATCTTTGTCGTAGGGGGCATTTTCAAGGGCTTGTTTTGTGCTTGTTACAGCCGCCGCAACGTATTCGGGGCGTTTCATTCTGCCTTCGATTTTTAAGGAGTCCACGCCCGCGGCGGCAATTTCCCTAAGTGAATCGAGGTACGACATATCCTTTAAAGACAGCGCATATTCTCTTTCGCGGCTTTTAAAATTAAGCCTGCAAACCTGTGCGCATTTTCCGCGGTTGCCGCTTCTTTCGCCGAACATTGCGGAAATATAGCAGTTGCCAGAGGCGGACATACAGTGTGCGCCGTGAACGAACATTTCCGTTTCAAGAGAAGTGCTTTTTTTAACCGCCTTAATTTCTTCAAGAGACATTTCGCGTGCGAGAACAACTCTTTGAAAGCCGAGCTCTTCTAAAAGTAGCGCTCCGCTTAAATTGTGTATTGCCATTTGAGTTGATGCGTGAAGATGAAGCGAGGGGCAGATTTTTTTTACAGCCTCGGCTGTGGCAAGGTCCTGCACAATTACGGCATCGGCACGGCTTTCGGCGACGGCTGTTACCGTTTTATAAAGCGCTTCAAGCTCCTTGTCGAAAACGAGTGTGTTTAATGTAACATACACTTTAACACCGAATGCGTGGCAGTATTCAACTGCCGAAAAAAGCTCTTCTTCGGAAAAATTTTCGGCATTTCTTCTTGCGTTAAAATTACCTGCGCCGAGGTAAACGGCATCCGCGCCGCATCTTACGGCGGCTTTTAACTGCTCCTTGCCGCCTGCGGGGGCTAAAATTTCGGGTTTATTCATTGTTTTTAACTCTTACTCTTATAATATCGTCTTTTTTAACTTCGACAGGGCAGTTTATTTTGAGAATTTCAAGCGGATGGCACGCGGAGTCAACCTCTTCGCCGCTTTCGTTTATTATTGTTTCCACCTTAAATGAAAGTCCGAGAGAGTCGGGGGAGAGTATTTCGAGTGTGTCGCCCTTTTCGAAGTAGTTTCTTTGACGAAGCGTCAAAAAGCCGTCCTTGCTGTCCTCTAAGGCAACGCCGCCGAAGGTGCAGGTGTAGTGGTACAGCCCGTCGTTATAATGGTTATGAACAAGCTCGCCGAAGTAAAAGCCGCTGTTATACGGGCGGTGACTTACCGCGTCAAGCTCTTTTTCGAGAAGCTCTAAGGGCACATCGCCGTCAATTCCGTGACGGTAGGCGTTAACGATATGCGCAACGTAATATTCCGTTTTCATTCTGCCTTCTATTTTAAAGGAGTCAACGCCGGCATTTTGAAGCTTGTCGAGAAATTCTATTGACTTCATATCGTTGGAGCTTAAAATAGCCGAATGCTCGCCGCATTCCTCAAGCTTTAAATATTCCTTCGGTCTGTTTTGCTCCACAAGATAATACTCCCAACGGCACGGCTGAGTGCATTCGCCTCTGTTGCCGCTTCTGCCGTTCATATAAGAAGAAAGAAGGCAACGCCCGGAATACGCCATACACATAGCGCCGTGAACAAATGCTTCAAGCTCCAAGTTCTCGGGGATTTTTGCGTGAAGCTCCGCTATTTCGTCTATTGTCATTTCTCTTGCGAGAACGATTCTTTCCGCACCCATTTCGTAATAAGCTAAAGCCGCCTCGTAATTACAACAGTTAGCCTGCGTGCTTATGTGAACGGGAAGCTTGGGCGCGGCGCTTTTAATCGCTCTTACTGCGCCTATATCGGAAACTATAACGGCGTCTGCATTAATGTCGTAAAGAAAACGCGCATAAGACTTTAAATCGTCTATTTCGGAGTTTTTCGTAAAGCTGTTTACGGTAACGTAAAGCTTTTTGTTCCTTTCGTGAACGTACTGCGCCGCCGAAATAAGCTCATCTCTTGAAAAGCCTGCCTTTTCGGCTCTGAGCTGTAAAAGCGGACCGCCTGCATATACCGCATCCGCGCCGAA
>CAZRXQ010000081.1:0-5167 GCA_964604065.1 uncultured Eubacteriales bacterium
GCATGAACAAGCCATTCGTCGCCGTTTACCATAAAATGAGTTGCCCATTTGCCCTCGGGGGCATTTTTGTCAAGACAGCTTACCTGATAAATGCAGTGAACATTTTTAAATTTGCTGTTGAGCGACGGGATATCTGCCACGATTGTTTTTAAAAGGGGCAGTGCGCCGCACAAAAAGATTTTATTTGTAAAAATATCCTCTCTTGTAGGCATTTTGTGATATCATTCCTTTCTTAGGAATTTTAAGGATTAATTAAAATTCGTCGTCCCAGTTGTCGTCCTCTTCGAAGTCCTTGTTCATAACCTCGCGAACTGCGGCAATAATTCCGTTGGCGTCTATGCCGACCTCTGCCATAATGTCCTCGTGAAGACCTATGGGTGCGAATTTGTCCTGATGACCGAGCATCTTGAAGGCGCAAGCCTTACCGGACTCTACAACAACCTCGGAAACGGCAGAGCCTAAGCCGCCGATTACGGAGTGGTCTTCAACGGTGATGATTCTTCTTGTGTCCATAACGGCTTTAAGAATAGCATCGCGGTCAATGGGCTTAATTGTGTGCATATTAAGAACTCTTACCTTAAGTCCGTCGGTATTCTCAAGGAATTCCGCAGCCTGCTTTGCCTGGAATACGCAAGAGCCGCAGGCGATAACGGTGATATCCGTACCCTCGTGAATTTCAACAGCCTTGCCTACCTCGAAGCCGTAGTCCATATTTTCGTAAAGAACACGGTCGAAGCCGCGGTTGATTCTGATGTAATACGGTCCGAAATTGTCATAAGCGGCGTTTACCGCATTTGCGGTTTCAAAGCCGTCCGCAGGGACTATAACCGTAAGGTTGGGCATTGCTCTTGTAATGGCAAGGTCTACAATAGCGTGGTGAGTAGAGCCCGCCTGACCGAACGATGTGCCGGCGTGTGTCGCAATGATTTTAGCGTTTACGTTCTGGTAGCAAATATCGGTGTGAAGCTGATCGCACGCTCTCATAGAGGTGAATGCCGAGAAGCCCGAAAGGAAGGGGATGCAGCCGGCTCTTGCCATACCCGCGGCAACGCCGAACATATCCTGCTCCGCAATACCTACGTTGATTACGCGCTCGGGGCAAACCTTAAGAACGTCGCCGAGCTTTGTCGATTTTGCAAGGTCAGCGGTAATCGCAACAACCCTTTGGTCCTTCATAATTAAATCCGCAAGTGCCTTACCGTAAATTTCGGCTGTGGCAACCTCGGTCTGGTCTATAGCGTTATAAACAAATCCGCCTGCCATAATTATTCGCCCTCCTTTTCTGCACGGGCAACTCTTGCTTTGTAGTCGTCCTCAATCTGCTTTTTGTATTTTTCGAAGGTAGGCTCGTCAAGTGCCATATAGTGGCAATGGTAGTCGCCTTCGACATCCTTGATTCCGGCACCCTTCTTTGTGTCCATAAGAATGCAGGTGGGTGCGCATTTTTCCTTGGAGCGCTCAATGGCAACATCTATAGCGGCGCAAAGCTCTTTAATGTTGTTGCCGTCGACGGTGATGGTGTTAAAGCCGAACGCCTTCATTTTGTCTGCAAGCGGCTCTAACTTCATAACCTCTTCCGTAGGACCGTCTATCATACAGTGGTTGCGGTCGATAAATACGATGCAGTTTGAAAGCTCGTAATGGTTAATTGTCATAAAGCCTTCCCAGTTTGAGCCCTCGCCCAATTCGCCGTCGCCGGTTACAACATAGGTAAGGTAGTTTTTGCCGAGAATTCTCGCGGCAAGCGCAGTACCCGCGGCAATCGAAACGCCGTGACCGAGAGAGCCGGTGGAGGCGTCTACGCCGACAACCTTGTTTGAGTCAAGGTGCATACCCATTTTAGAGCCCGAGAGGTTGAAGGTTTTAAGCATTTCGACATCGTTAAAGCCCTTGTCGCAAAGAACGGGCGCATAGGCTATTGCCGAGTGACCCTTTGAAAGGATGAATCTGTCGCGATCCTCCCACTTGGGGTCGTCAACCTTGATGTTGAGGTATTTGTGGTAAAGAACCGTAAGAAGGTCCATTACGCTTAAGCCTCCGCCGAGGTGACCCGAGCCTGCCCACATTGTTGTCTGAAGGCTTAAGGTTCTCAGCTCAAAGGCTTTCTTTTCAAGAGCCAAAAGCTCCTGCTTTGAAAGTGCCATAGAGTTTTTCCTCCTTTAATATGTATTAAAATACTTTGTTACGGTATTATAATTCGGGGTGATTTTTCTTAACCGCCTTGAATGCATCCTCGGCGATTTCAACCGTCTTTTTAATGTCGTCGTGAGTAAGCGCGGCATTAATAAAGTGGTTGTGGTGCGAAGCGAAGAACGCGCCGCGGTTTACGCATTCGGCAATCCATTCCTGATGAAGCATCATAGAATCGTCGTTTGCTATTCTCATATAGAAAAGTGCCGGTGCGCCCGAGGTTACAAGGTCGAAGCCGTGCTCTGCGCCTGCTTTTTTAAGACCGTCCAAAAGCTCCGTGCCGAGCTCTTTGAAGAGCTTGGGAGTGTCGAGCTTTTTCATTTTGTTTATTGTGGCAATGCAAGCCGCAAACGGTACGGCGCTCATCCAATAAGAGCCGGTGTAGGAAAGCGAGGAGGCTGCGCCTTTTAAGAATTCCTTACCGCAGAAGGCAGACATATTGTAGCCGTTTGCAAGTGCCTTGCAGAAGCAGATGATATCCGCTTCGAAGCCGAAGTAGTGGTCGCTTCCCGCAAGGTCGAGTCTGAAGCCGGCGCGAACGTCGTCCACAATAAGAACAATACCCTTTTCGGTGCAAAGCTTTCTTACCTCCTGCCAAAAGCCCTTTACGGGGAAGGAGTTGTCGGCAAAGTTGCCGTGGTTGTAGGGCTGTGCTATAAGAGCGGCTATTTCGCCGTCGTTTTCGTCGATAACGCGCTTTAAGGTGTCTATGTCGTCCCAGTTTACATAAAGGTTGTTTGCAACATCCTCGGGGGTAACGCCGGGATAGTCGATTTTCTGAACCATCGGCGCTACGCCGTGATAAAAGCCGTTAAAGAATATAAGCTTTTTTCTGTGAGTGTGAGCACGCGCCGTGAGAATAGCGCCCTGTGTTGCGTCGTTGCCGTTCTTTGCGAAGAATGCCCAGTCGGCTGTGTTAACGGTGTCCACAAGAAGCTCCGCGCACTCTACCATAATTTTGCTCGGAGAGGTTGTGCAGTTGCCGAGCTTCATCTGCTCAATAGCGGCTGCGTCTACATCGGGGTCGCAGTAGCCGAGCACGTTGGGACCGTATGCGCACATATAGTCGATGTACTTGTTGCCGTCAACATCCCAAAAATATGTACCCTCGGCTCTTTCGGAAAAACGCGGCCATCTGTTTACGGGGATAAACTGACCCTCCGCAGGGCCTAAGTGACCGTAAACGCCCGAAGGAATAACCTTGGCGGCTCTGTCATACCATTCGTCTGATTTTGTTGTTTTATATAACGGAAATTTACTCATCTGTTTGTCCTCCCTTCGCATTAACCGAGATAAAGCGCTACTCTGTCAAGTATGCGGTTGATGTTGTCGAGCATATTGACCATTCCGTGCATCTCTATTTTGCCCGTGCCGATGCAGGTGAGGGCATTTACCTTGCCGTCGAAAAGCGCTCTTGCCGTCTCTATTGATTCGAAAATCATAGATGCGCGGTATTTTTCGGGAACGCGCTTTAATGTAACAAGGCGGTGGTTTTTACAGGCGATTTCCACGCCGGGGCCGTTCTTTATTCCGAGATAAACAGAACCGTCGGGAATGTAATGCGCGCTGAATTTTCCGATTTCGTCGTTGTTGCCTATCTGGGCTATGGCAACGCCTATTGTGTTAAGCATAAGCGTTGTGCTTCTTTCGAAGAAAACGGGGTCTTTAAGGTCGTCCTCCGAGGGGCGCATATATTTTGTCAATATGTCCGTAAGAGGGGTGAATTTCTTTAAAAGGAACTTTATATGTAAAAAGCCTTTTGAAGGGATCGGGGTAACAGTGCCGTCGATAAGTCCGTTGAATTTCTCGCAAGAGGAAAACGGAAGCTTGACATCGCACGCGCCGCAGCCCTGTTCCATACGGCATTTGCCGTTTTTAAAATAGATAGTCGCAGACGGTCCGTCTTTAACCTCAAAGCCTACCGAAATCGGCTTTTCGCCTTTTAAAAGGTCGGAAGCCTCGGGAACAAGCTCGCAAAGATTTTCGAGAGTGCCGAGAACCGCATACATATTGATGTACGCAAGGGTTTTTGAATCCATTAAGTTTTGCAAAGCACACAGCCTCCTTTTATAATTATACAGATGTATTTTAGCAGAGTTGTCCGTCAAAGTCAACTAACTGATTGAATTTTTTCGAAAGGTTTTTTGTTCAAAAAACACAACGAAAGCGCAAAAAACGCCCGAAATCGAATATTTTTGTGAACTGTTACAAAAAATATGTTTGAATTTTGTTAAAAGCGAACAGCAATTTTTACCGCTTTATTAATACTCCTTAATTTGCTTGACAATTAAAAAATAGATTGTATAATTATAATGTAAACTTAGGTGAACTTGTATTCACTTTATATAGGAGGCAATATTATGGACAACAGATTTGCTATAAGCGAATATCCGGATGCCGCTGCCGTTACAAAGCAGCTTGACGAGCTTATTAAAAAGCCTATTTATTCCATTAAACCCGAGGTGCTCAAGAATTACGAGGAAGAGTACTTCAACAAAAAATGCCAAAAGAGTAAAGAGATGATTGAAGAGGCTAAGCAGATCATCCCCGGCGGAGTTCAGCACAACCTTGCTTTCAACTATCCCTTCCCGCTTGTTTTCACAAAGGCAGACGGTATGAAGCTTTACGATATCGACGGTAACGAGTATTTCGACTTCCTTCAGGCAGGCGGTCCTACCGTTCTCGGTTCAAATCCTCCTTCGGTAAGAGAAAAGGTTATAGACCTTCTTAACACCTGCGGTCCGTCTATCGGACTTTTCCACGAGTTTGAGTACAAGCTCGCAAAGAAAATTTCCGACAGCATCGAAAGCGTTGATATGTTCCGTATGCTCGGCTCGGGCACGGAGGCCTGTATGGCGGCTGTTCGCGTTGCGAGACTTGCCACCAAGAACAAAAACATTGTTAAAATGGGCGGCGCTTACCACGGCTGGAGCGATCAGCTCGGCTACGGCATAAGAGTTCCCGGCTCCAAGTTTAC
>CAZRXQ010000082.1:0-3918 GCA_964604065.1 uncultured Eubacteriales bacterium
GTTCAAAAATGACGGAGCCTTTGTATGTGTTCATATATAAACAAAAAATCCGAACCCATTTCCTATAAGGAAAATTTGGTTCGGATTTTTCTGGTTTGGTGCCGGTGACCGGACTTGAACCGGTACGGTGTTGCCACCGAGGGATTTTAAGTCCCTTGCGTCTGCCTATTCCGCCACACCGGCAATGCTCTATAATTATAATATCAACTTTCCGTATTGTCAAGAGTTTTATTAAAAATATATCGGTAATATATCAGTAATATATCGGTATATCCGGCTTCCGATTTACAAAAAAACACAAATACACAAGAGCTTTGCCCGACTTTAATTCCACGCTTTTGCGATTTTAGTCAACACTTTTACAAAACACCGAAAAAACAATTGCTTAACCGTACATTATAAGTTATACTTACTTAGAAAGGATATAAACCGCCCAAAGAGTTTTTGTTTTATTACGAAAAGAGGAACAAAATGAAAATTGCGATCTGTGATGACAACTGTTTTGCCATTGACGAAATATCACAATTAATTTTTTCGTTTGATAAATGTGATATTACATACACTGTTTTTCGTTTTTGCAGCGGAGAAGAGCTTTTAAATCACATTGCCGAAAAAGATGCTTTCGATTTAATTTTTCTTGATATTGAATTAAACGAGCTTAACGGAATTGATATTGCCGAAAAAATTAAAGCCGAATACCCCGAAACAATAATCATTTTTGTTTCCGGATATTCCTCGTACCTTATGGATGCATTTAAAGCGGAAGCTTTGCACTTTCTTTTAAAGCCCGTAACAAAAGATGTTTTCGACGATGTTTTTGTAAGAGCGGTTAAAAAATACCGTACAATTAACACACAAATTGTTTTTAAAAGAGAAAACGAGCGCTGTCAAACAAGCATAAGCGATATTATTTTTGCCGAAGGCTACCACAGGCATGTAACCGTACACATGAAGGATTCGGTATTCGAATTTTCGGGGAAGCTCGGGGAACTTTACGAACGGTTACAGCCGTTCGGATTTTTGCAAATTCACCAGGGGTACATTGTTAATATGAACCACATTAAGCGGTTCGGTAAAAACGATATATTATTGGATAACGAAACGGTTCTTCCCATAAGCGTACGAAAAAAGCAGGATGCGTTAAACAAATATGATTATTTTATGAGAAGGCAGTGTTTGTAAAATGGTAAAAATTCTTACATATTTTTTTGTTTCGGTTATAGAAATATACTCGGTTCACATCCTTTTTTCCCCACTTTCCGAAAAAAGACTTTCCAAAAAACTCACATTATTACTTCTCGGTGCGGCTGTACTTCTTGATACGGTACTGTCTGTGTTTTTTGCCAACAGCGGTTCAATGCTTATAATTTGGATTATATTGTGCTGTTGCATAATAGGTTTTATTTACAAAACAAAACCGCTTATTACCGTAATCTGCAGTGTAGCTTACTGTGTTGTAAATGCCGCCGCGGAGATGGCAATCGTTATGGGATTCAGCTATTTATTAGGCAGCGACTCTCTCGATTTTTTACAAAACGACTATATTTATTTCGGTGCAAGCCTTCTTTGTAAATTTGCCGTTTTTATAATAATCTTTTTCGTTTCGAAAAAGTTAAGTAAGGTTAACCCGGGGCTTCCCGGCAGTTTGTCTTTTTTATTTGCAATACAGCCTGTCACAACGATTTTTGTAATAATAATTGTATTCGAATGTACTTACAAAGTCGAGTCTTTACCGCCCATACTGTTTGCTTTGACCGCATTTGCCATGATTCTTGCGAATATGGTAACAATTGTTTTAATTTACAGGCAAAAAGAGTACATGGAAACAAAAGCCGAGCTGGCGGTTACAAACGAGCGGTTAAAAAACCAAACAGCGCATTACGAAGAGCTTTACCGCTGTCAAAACGAGCTGCGCATATTCAGACACGACATTAAAAACAAACTCTCGGCAATAACTGGGCTTTTGCGATATAACAAGCCCGAAGAAGCCTTGGCGGCGCTTGAAAAAGAATATGATTTTTTAAACCAATCGCAAAATGCCGTAATAAACACGGGCAACCCCGCTTTAGACGGCGTTTTACAATCAAAGCTTACGCTTGCAAAAGGAAAAAATATAGTCTTGAATTTAAAAACAAGCATAGCCGAGGAAATAGTAATACCACCTTCGGAGCTGGGAGTTATTGTAGGCAACATTTTAGATAATGCAATTGAAGCCGCAGAAAAAGTAAATTCCCCGGACAAATGCGTTACCGCCGAAATTATCGGTATTTCGGGCAGAGTTTCCGTTCACACCGAAAATAAAACAGACAAAACACCCGACAAGGCTTTTCTTACCACAAGTAAAAAAGACCGCACTAATCACGGCTACGGACTTAAAAGCGTTAAAGCGCTTGCGCAAAAATACGACGGAGATGTTTTTATTTGTGTCGAGGACGGCATTTTCAAGGTAAGCGTTAATCTTTTAAACACTTTTGCGGATTAACCGCGCACTTTTGCACTTCCGCTTTACAAAACATTTAAATTTGATTTAATAAATGTATTCACCCGTTTTGTCCCAATAAAAAAACAAATCAAAAGGATGATTACATGAAGAAATCAAAAAGAAAGCACGGGTATTTAAGCAATCTTAAATATGTAACAAAAGAGCATTGGAAATTCGATAAAAGCTTTGTACTCAGCAATGTAGCGCTCACACCCATGAAGGCGCTTACATCCGTTATATCGGCTTTTTTGCCGAAGGTGGTGCTTGACTGCGTAGAAAACTGCACTACCTTCGGCGAGCTTATATTCAAGGTCGGGTTAATGTCTGCCGCCGTTGTTATTTTCGAATATATTAACAGCGTTTTAAACCTTAAGGCTCTTGAAAAAAACCGTAATGCACGGCAAATTATGTTTCACTCGCTCTTGTGCAACAAAATTATGACGATGGATTACAACAGCTATATTTACAACGAAACAAGAGCTTTAAGAGAAAAGGCGAATAATTCAATTTCCGGATGGGAGGGCAGTATTGGCACATTTTTTCAATACAACTGCACGGTAGCCTCCGCATTTTTCGGTTTTTCGGCTTTTATTGCGATTATTGCACGGTGCAATCCTGTTTTTATTCCCATTCTTGTTGTGTGCTACGCAGTCAGTGCCCTCGGATGGTTAATTTTACAAAAATACAAGGATAAAATGAAAGATGCTTTTTCCGCGGTTAAGCTTAAGCTGAATTATGTTTGCTACCGTTCAAGAGATTTTTCAAATGCAAAGGATATAAGAATATATAATATGACGGACTTTCTTATGAAAAAGATTAACCGTCACCTTGCGGAAATACATATTTTTAATGTCAAGCGAAACAACGGTCATTATTACAATGTTTTGCTTGAGGACTTTTTCAAATTCGGAATAAGCCTCGGCGCATATATGTATCTTGTATATTTAAAGCTCAATTCCGAAATGACGCTCGGAGACTTTTCGCTTTATTTCGGAGCTATAACGGGCTTCGGCGCCTGGCTTAATACATTGGTAGATTCTGTTTCGGAGGTTATATCCTGCTCACACGGCGTAAACGATTACAGAGAATTTTTGGATATTCCCGATAAAATGAATACCGAAAAAGGTGTTGCTTTGCCCGAAAAATCGACCTTCCCGTGTGAAATCGAGCTTAAAAACCTTTCGTTTTCGTATGACAAAAGCGAAAAGAAAACGCTTGACGCCATAAACCTTAAAATACGCAAGGGCGAAAAAATAGCAATTGTGGGAACTAACGGCGCGGGAAAATCTACGCTTGTTAAGCTGATTTGCGGATTATTTTTGCCTACGGACGGAGAGATTTTGTTAAACGGAATTAATAGCAGGCTTTTCAACAGGGATGAGTACTACACGCTGTTTTCGACACTTTTTCAGGATTGCGTGCTGTTACCGGCAAGC
>CAZRXQ010000082.1:4018-5149 GCA_964604065.1 uncultured Eubacteriales bacterium
AGCTAAACGGCAAATATGCCGAAATGTTTAAAACGCAAAGTAAGTATTACCAAAAGGAGGCGGTACTGTGAAAAAGAGATTTTCAGACTTAAAAAGCGACATAAAAATCATTTTACAGGGGCTTGACCTTGTAAAATCATATCTCGGAAAAGCATATTTTCCGCTCATACTTACGGTTACAACACTGCGGCTTTTAACTCCTTACATTTCAATTTACTGTACCGGGCAAATTTTAACGGCTTTTACCGAAAACAAAGGGTTTAAGGAAATACTGACATATGTTCTTATTGCCACGGTCTCGACTTTTATAATAGACATAATAATAAGAACCGCAAACAAAGAGCGTCTTATACTCTTAAATTCCTGCTACCAAAAGCACGCGGCGTTTATTTCAAAAAAAGGGCTTGAACTCGATTACGCAAAATCCGAAAGCTCCGCAGTGCAAGGCTTAAGAGGAAAAATCGAAGAACACGCAAGTAACGGAAACGGACTTACCTGGCTTGCCGACTGTTTTGCGGACTGTATAGGAAACTTAATTTCCGCCGCGATTGCATGTGTGTTTATTTTCGATATGTTTTCCAAAACCTCCGAAAATTCATCCGGAATAAATGCATTTATTAACTCTCCCCTTTTTGCCGTAATTCTTTTAATTATTTTTATTGCGGTTATTGCATTAACAGTAAAATATCACACATTAAGCGAAAAAAGAGAGTTTGAAGCGAAAAACAACCTTTTCAATTACAATCCCCTTTTTAAGTATTACAACGAAAAATACCTAAACGAAAACGAAAGCGGTAAGGATGTGCGCATATTTAATGAAAAAGCGCTTATCACAGAAGAAATAAGCGAAAAAATTTACGCACCTATAGCCGAAAGAAACAATAGGCTTTTTAAAATTTGGGCAAAGCAAGGTCAAATAGGACCTATAGCACAGGGAATTTTCGGCGGCATTGTTTACCTGTTCGTCGGCTTAAAAGCACTCTCGGGTTCATTCGGCGCAGGAAGCATTATTGAATACTACGGAAGTATTACAAAGCTTTTTTCAAGCTGTAGAGATATTTCCGGCAACATGGGCTATCTTCGTGCAAACAACGCACAGTTAAAGCTTGAGCTTGAATATTTTGCGCTTAC
>CAZRXQ010000083.1:0-3201 GCA_964604065.1 uncultured Eubacteriales bacterium
GGCTTTGCGTAGCGAATGTTATCGGCAATTGTTCCCATAAAAAGGAAAATATCCTGCGAAACAATGCCTATGTTTTTTCTGAGCGTTTCGGTTTTGATTTCCTTAATATCAACGCCGTCGATTTTTACAACGCCCTCTTTGGGGTCGTAAAGCCTTGCTATGAGGTTTGAAATCGTAGTTTTTCCCGCGCCTGTTTTTCCCACTATACCGAGCATTTTGCCCGCTTCGATTTTCAGGGAAAGATTTTTAATTACGGGCCGTGCGGGCTCATATTCGAAGGTTAATTCCGAAAGCTCTATTTCGCCCTTTAAATCGGGGAGTGATACGGCGTTTTCGGCTTCGGTTATTTCGGGCTTTGTGTCCGTGATTTCAAAAACGCGCCTTACGGAATCAATACAGCGTGACCACCAGTTTGTGACCCACGACAAAAAGTCAATGGGGCTTTGGAGCATTTCGAGGTACACCACGAATTTTAACAGCTCGCCTACAGTGAGCTCATTGTATTTTACCGCGAGCACACCGCCGTAGCCGAGAACTATGGCGCCGAGTGCGTAAACTATTACGGAAAGAAGCGGGAATACAGTTGATTGCGTGTTCGAAATTTTAATTTCCGCATCCTTTAAGCTGTCGCTTATTTTCGAAAAGGAGGTGAGCTCGTCCTCTTCTTTAGAGAAGGCTTTAATAATTCGGTGTCCGTTTATGTTGTCGCTGACCTTTGAAGTTAGCCTTGCGTTTTGAACCCAAACCTCGTGATGAAGCTTTCTGAAAAGCTTATTAAAAAGCGGATACGCAACGAAAATCACAAGAGAAGCGGCAAGAAGCGTTAAGGTGAGCTTAGCGCTCGTAAGGAACATTATTACTATAATGCCCACAACCGTTACAACGCTTGTTATAACATACGGAAAGCCGTCTACAAAGAACCAGTAAATGTTGTTGGAGTCTCGCGTTACGCGCTCCATAAGACTGCCGGTTTGCTTTTGCGTGTAAAAGCCCAAAGAGAGGCTTTGCATTGCGGTGAAAATTTTAAGCTTAATGGAATAGATTACCTTCGGCAAAACTCCCGCAAGCACATATTGATAAAGCATCGTGAATACGTTGTTTAAAATTTTAATTCCCGCAACGGTCAATACAAGCGAAAACAGTGCGCCCAAAAGAGCTTCGTAGGAGAGTGCGCTTTCGGGGTTTAAAATTTCGTCGTAAAGCGTTTGCGTGCTGTATTGCGGCAAAATAAGCGACAGTGCCGTTTTTAAAAGAATTGCCGCTATAATAAATACCATTTTCCATTTTGCTTCGGTAAAAAACGAAAACAGCCTTTTTACGGTTGAAGAGCGCGTGTCGCACTTGGGACAAAGCATTTTCCCGGGCGGGGTGGGCGCACCGCATTTTTGACAAACGGATGCGGGAGCGTTATTTATAAAAAGTGTGTAATCCTTCCCTTGCTTTAAGGCGTTAAACACACGCGTAAGCTCTTCAAACTGCGAAAGCTTTCCTATTGTAAACGAGCAAAGAGAATAGTATTCGCCGTCTTTTTTGTAGGTGAGCTCTCCGGTCGAAAGGTACTGCTCAACAAACATTTCGTCAATATCGGAAATAGGTGTTGAAGTAAGCTTTAAAAGCTCGGGCTTGAATTCAAGTCTTTTGCGGCTTTTCTTTTTCGGTAAAACGGGCTCGTTAAATTCGGCGCAGTACACGCTCTCTTTGTCGAACATTACATAGCAGTCCGAAAACATACGCTCGTTGTTCATATCGCTTTTTAAAAAGTAAATGAGCGCACCCGTTGAAAGCCCCGCTTTTTCAAGACAGTCTCTTACGGGCGGGGGCAATTCCCTTTTGCCTTCAAACGGAGGAAAGGGGGGCTTTTTTAAATGAAGCCTTACAAGTGCTTTGTTTATAATATCCTTAGCATTCATAGAAGCGGCTTTTTCCTTTCAAATAAATACATATACATTATAACGCAAAAAAGCGTGAATTACAAGGCTTATAAGCTCTTTGAAATTTCTTTTTTCGATGTTTTAAAATTATTAACTTTGTGTTAATTATGTGTTAACGGCAAAAAGTGAATTGACATTCATTACAAAATTTGCTATAATTCGATTATTAAGAAATATTAAGAATTGTAGCGGAGGTCATTATGCGTATCAGAGATATTACAAGATTCGGTATTCAAAGGAAAATCGTTGCCAATATGACGAGCGAAAGCTGGAAAAACATTCCGCATGTAAGCTATCTTTACGAGCCCGATGTTACGCACTTTCTTGAGTGCTTTGAGGAGTTTAAGAATAAGGTTTCGGACGATTACAGAGTTACGCTTAATATGGTGGTTTTAAAGGCAATTGCCGAGGCTGTTAAAGCGGCACCGCAGATTAATGCGCACATCCACTTTGAAAGAAAGCTTGTAAGAGGTAAAATTACCGAATTCGATAATGTTGACATTTCCGTTCCGTGGACTCTTCCCAACGGCGAAATGATGACCGTTAATATGAAGGATATGGGCAACCGTTCCCTTAAAAATATAAGCGAGTATACGGATGACATTAACAGAAGGTTTGAAAAAACAAATCTTGTTGAGGCGCTTTATTCCGTATCCATTCACGACACGCTTTATAAATTCACTCACGGACACCCCATTCAGGCTATCCAGAGAATTTACGGCGCAAAGACGAATCCGCGCCACAAGGTCGTAACGCTTACCGGTAAAGAAAAGAAGGCTTACGACGCAATTCCCGAAACCGAGAGAATTACATATAAGGACCTTGAGCAGGGCACAATTACCGTTTCTAACATCGGCTCTATTTCAAGAGGTCTTTCGGGTGAGCTCGGTCTTTTGATGATTATTCCGCCGCAAATTTGCGCTATCGGCGTAGGCTCGCTTCAGAAAAAGCCCGTTGTTGTTACAAACGATAAGGGTGAGGACGAGGTTAAGGTTGCAACCGTGCTTCCCATTTGTGTTTGCTTTGACCACCGTGCGCTCGACTTCGGCGAGGTTAAGCCGTTTGTTTGGAAGCTTGACGAAATTTTTAAAAATCCCGAGCTTATATTAAAATAATTTAAATAATATTTCCCGAGCTTCTGCACCCTAAGTGTGTCGGAAGCTCTTTTTTATAAAAATCAGTTGCAAAGAAGAGGGGAGTTTGATATAATCGAAAAAGAAAATTTTGCGAGGTGCGCATTATGAATAAAAAAATTATCGCTTTATCCGCG
>CAZRXQ010000083.1:3301-5114 GCA_964604065.1 uncultured Eubacteriales bacterium
AAAAGGTGGGTTCACATTGCCGCTTGAAATTGTAAGAAACGACATAACAAAAATGGCGGTGGATGCTATTGTTAATGCCGCCAACAAGTCGCTTCTCGGCGGAGGGGGCGTTGACGGGGCAATTCACCGTGCCGCGGGTGGGGGGTTACTTTGCGAGTGCAAAGCTCTCGGCGGCTGTGAAACCGGAAAGGCGAAGCTTACGGGCGGATACAATTTGCCCGCAAAGTATGTAATACATACCGTCGGGCCTGTTTACAAGGACGGAAATCACGGCGAGAAGGCTTTGCTTGAATCGTGCTACAGAGAAGCTTTAATGCTTGCAAAAGCGCACGGCTGTGAAAGTGTGGCATTTCCGCTTATTTCTTCGGGCGTGTACGGGTATCCGAAGGACAAGGCTTTAAAGGTTGCGGTTGACGTTATCGGCGACTTTTTGCTTGAAAACGATATGACCGTATACATAGTCATTTTCGACAAGGCGTCATTCAAAATCAGCGAGAAGCTTTTTTCGGACATTGCCGAATACATTGACGACAATTATGTAGATATTCATACGGATTATCTTTTTGAAAGCGTGCGAATGCCCGCACCGCAGATGAGGTCTTCCTTCGGCTTTTTCGATGCGGATTTTTCGGAATGTAAGGCAATTACATTTGAAGAAGAGCTTGATGAAAAGATTAAGCAGATCGACGAAAGCTTTTCGCAAATGCTTCTTCGGAAGATTGACGAAAAGGGTATGACGGATTCCGAATGCTACAAAAAGGCAAATATCGACCGCAAGCTGTTTTCGAAAATCCGCAGTGACGTGCATTACAGACCGAGCAAGCCTACTGCAATAGCCTTTGCCGTTTCTTTGGAGCTTACGCTTTCCGAAACGGAGGAAATGCTTAAAAAGGCGGGCTATGCGCTGTCTCACAGCAATAAGTTCGACATAATAATAGAATATTTTATAAGCAAGGGCAATTATAATATATTCGAAATTAACGAGGCGCTGTTTGCGTTTGACCAAAGCCTTCTCGGCGCATAAAACTATATGAAATTGTCGCTTTAAAAGCGACCGAACCTCTCTTTGGTTGATGTAAAATACAAACATCAAACGAAAGAGAGGTTTTTATTTTGAAAAACAACGATAATATGATTAAGGATTGCGGCGGTATTCAGTCGGAAAAATCGAAGGTAACGAACAATACAACCGAGCTTGTGTTTATTATTGACAGAAGCGGTTCAATGTCGGGGCTTGAAAGTGACACCGTCGGAGGCTTTAATTCAATGATTGAAAAGCAGAAGAAGGAGGACGGTGAGTGCTTCGTTTCTACCGTGGTGTTTGACGATGTGTGCGAGGTTTTGCACGACAGAGTAAAGCTTCAAAATGTGCCGAAAATGACTGACAGAGATTACACCGTCAGGGGCTGTACAGCGCTTATCGACGCTATCGGCGGCGCGATTCACCATATCGGTAACATTCATAAATACGCACGAAAAGAAGATGTGCCGGAGCATACCATGTTCGTTATTATAACCGACGGACAGGAAAACGCAAGCCGCCGCTACAGTGCCGAAAAGGTTAAGAATATGATCGACCGCCAAAAGAAAAAATACGGCTGGGAGTTTCTGTTTATCGGCGCAAATATAGATGCCGTTGAAACAGCCTCGCATTTCGGCATTGATAAAGAGCGCGCCGTAAATTATAACGCGGACAGCCGCGGTACGGATATTTTATACAGCACGGTTGCAAAAGCAGTAAGTGAAGCCCGCGTAGGACACACGCTCGAAGCCGATTGGAGCAATGATATTAATGAGGATTATTTGAAACGGA
>CAZRXQ010000084.1:0-5108 GCA_964604065.1 uncultured Eubacteriales bacterium
ATCGGATTAAAAAAGGAGTTGAGGTTAATATGGGCTCAAGTGAAGCTACGGTCATTTTCGGCGGAATAGACAAGGCTTTTGAGGTTTCATCCGTGTTTTTCGAGACTGTGCTTTTCGGGCACGAAATAAGCGTTAAGTGGTACGGCGTTATTATTGCGTTCGGGCTTACTTTAGCGGCGCTTTTCGGCGGAAGAATCGCTTACACCTGGAAAATCAATCTCGGGAAAATGGTAGATGTTCTTATTTGGGGAATGCTCGGCGGAATTATCGGCGCGAGAGCGTACTATGTAATATTCGAATGGAGCTATTACAGCGAGCATTTGGATGAAATCATTATGATATGGAACGGCGGGCTTGCCATTTACGGCGGCATAATCGGCGGTATAATCGCGGGGTTCATTACCTGCCGGGTTGAAAAAATCAACTTTTTAAATCTCCTTGATATGGTCGGTATGAGCCTTCTTATAGGTCAGGGCATAGGCAGATGGGGCAACTACGCGAATCAGGAGGCGTTCGGCACATTTACGGGCGGCAATTTCGGTATGATGAGCGACAAGGTGGCAAGCTATATTGCGCGCAACCCCGGGAAATTCGGACTTGAGGGTGTTGCAGACGTGCCGTCTTATATCGAAGAAAACGGACTGTTTGTTCACCCGACCTTCTTTTACGAGTCTGTTTCGTGCATTTTAGGCTTTTTTGTTTTATATCTTGCATTAAAAAAATGCCGCAAATTCAGCGGTCAGATATTCCTTCTTTACGGTATTTGGTACGGCACGGAAAGGGCAATTGTGGAGGGTCTCAGGACAGATAGCCTTTACATAGGCTCTACGGATATAAGAGTTTCCCAGGTGCTTTCCGCGGCACTTGCCTTAGTGTGCCTTGCGATATTGATTATAAGGCTTGTTTATGTTAAGAAGAATCCCAAGCCGGTTGAAAGCATTGATTACTATGTTGACGAGGACGGCAATAAATGCGCTTTTCCAACGAAAGAGGAGAAAGCGGAAATGAAAAAAGCGAAAAAAGAAGCGCGAGCTTTGAAAAAAGCGGAAAATAAAAAAGAGAGGAACGACTGAAATGGCAGAAATAATAAGCGGTAAGGAACTTTCGGCGCTTATGCGCGAAAATATTCGCGAGCGAGTAGGAAAGCTTTTAGAAAAAGGCGAAAGCGTAGGACTTGCGGTAATTATAGTGGGAGACGACAGCGCTTCCGAGATTTATGTAAGAAACAAGCACAAGGCGTGCGCCGAGGTGGGCATTGAGTCTTTTCAGTATGCGCTTCCCGGGAATACTACGGAAGAGGAGCTTCTCGAGCTTATAAACAAGCTCAATAACGATTCTCGTGTGGACGGCATTCTCTGCCAGCTTCCGCTTCCTTCTCACATAAACGAGAAAACAGTTATAAACGCCATTTCTCCGAAAAAGGATGTGGATGCGTTCCACCCGATAAATACGGGAAGAATTCTTACGGGCGATTACGGCTTTTTGCCGTGCACACCCGCGGGCGTTGTGGAGATGCTCAAATACAAAAACATTCAAATAGCCGGGAAAAAGTGTGTTATAGTCGGTAGAAGCAATATCGTGGGAAAGCCGCTTGCTTTGATGCTTTTAAAAGAAAACGGCACCGTTACCGTTTGTCACTCCAAAACGGAAAATTTGAAAGAAGAGACGCTTAAAGCGGATATCCTCGTTGCGGCGGTGGGAAAGGCGCGCCTTATTAAAGAGGATATGGTCAAAGACGGCGCGGTCGTTATTGATGTGGGTATGAACCGCGACGAAAACGGAAAGCTTTGCGGCGACGTCGATTTTGAGAACGTGGAAAAGAAGGCTTCATTTATCACACCCGTTCCAGGCGGCGTAGGTCCTATGACGATTACAATGCTTCTTGAGAATACTCTCAGGGCTCACGAAGCAATATAAGGGCAATTTACACATAAAAATGCGGCAAAATTTGTTGAAATTTAAGCTTTCGAAACTGCCTCGGTTCTCGGCGTATTGCTTGACAACCGAGGTTGTTTATATTATAATAACTTTATCTGTACTTTTGTGATTTCACAGAAATTATTTGAAGGGATGCGTTATTTTATGACAGCATTTAAAAAGCCGTTTAAAAGCGCTCTTGCCGTGCTGCTTGCGTTGGTTATTACGGCAACATTGCCGTTTTGTGCATTTGCGACAGCAGACGGCAGTGAAGACTCGGCACTTTCTCTTACCGAGGAAGAGCTTATAAACAAAAAAACGGAGGGCGATTTTGAATACATCAAAACGAACGATGATTCCGAGGCTCAGCTTGTGGGCTACATCGGCTCGGACACAGTCGTTTCGGTTCCGTCAAAGCTCGGCGGTCTTTCCGTAACATCAATAGGAAAGGGCTGCTTTGCCGGCAACGCCACTATGGAAACGGTTAAGCTTACATCTGCCGTTACAAGCCTTGAAGCCGGTGCGTTTATGAACTGCACCGCACTTAAGGAAATTAAAAAGCAAGATTCGCTTACATCTATCGGCGTTTCGGCTTTTGAGGGCTGTTCCTCGCTTGAAGCTTACAAGATTCCCGATTCCGTAACGGAAATTCCCGAGAGAGCTTTTTGGGGCTGCTCGGCACTTTCGGAGGTTACTCCCCACAAGAACCTTAAATCTGTTGCCAAGGATGCATTTACCGGCACAGCCTGGGAAAACGCCGCAGAGGACGGTGCGTTAAGCCTCGGCAGAGTTCTTTACTCTTACAAGGGCGACGTAACGGACGTTGTTGTAGGCGAGGGCGTTGAAATTATAGAAAGCGCCGCATTTATAGGAAATACCGATATTAAAACAATAACCTTCGGCGAGGACGTTGAAGAAATCAGAACATACGCCTTCCAGAACTGCACAAGCCTTGAAGAGGTTAAGTGCGGAAGCGCAGTTTCGCTTATCGAAGCCGGTGCGTTTAAGGGCTGTTCTTCGCTTAAGGCACTTGATTTTTCGGAGTGCACGGTTGCGGCTGTCGGCTACGAGGCTTTTGAAGGCTGTACCGCACTTGAGAGCGTTAAGCTCAGCGAGACGCTTACCGATATCGAAAGCAGAGCCTTTGCGAATACCGCATTAAAGGAAATCGAATTCGGTAAAAACGTAAAGACGCTCGGCTCGAATATTTTTGCCGACGTTGAAACGCTTGAGAGCATTTCCGTAGTAGACAAAAACAAAAACTTCTCCTGCGAGGACGGCGTGCTTTACAACAAAAAGGGTAAAGCGTTAATAGCTTTCCCCGCGGCTAAAACAGGCTCGTTTACTCTTCCCGAAAAGGTTGAGGAAATTAAAAACGGCGCATTCAAGGGCTCGGATATCGAAACCATTATATTCCCCGAAAATACCGCTCTTAAAACGGTTGGCGCTTATGCCTTCGAAAATTCGAAAATTACTTCCGTTTCGCTTCCCGAGACGGTTACGACGGTTAACAACAGCGCATTTAAAAACGCAACGCAGTTAAAGGAAGTTAACCTCGGCAATGCCGTTACATATATCGGCGCTTCGGCGTTTGAGGGTTGTGTGGCTCTTTCGGCAATAACGCTTCCCGAAACACTTCGCGATATAGCGGCATATGCATTTAAAAATGCAGGTCTTGAAAGTGTTAATACCGGAAACGGCGTTGTAAGAATAGATACGGGCGCGTTTTACGGTAACGAAAAGCTTTCTTCGCTTGAACTCGGCGAAAGTGTTGAAAAGCTCGGCGACGCCGCTTTTGCATACTGCACCGCACTTTCCGAAGTAACGCTTCCCGCTTCACTTGAGAACTTCACGGCGAATGCCTTCGAAGGCTGTTCGGCACTTAAGTCGATAAACGTTTCCGACGGTAACGAATACTTTAAGAGCACCGGAGATGCGGTTTATTCAAAGGACGGTACGGGGCTTGTTCTCGTTGCCGCTTTACAGTCGGATTCTTTTGCAATAGCAAACGGCACAACGGTTGTTAAAGACGGTGCGTTTGTACTTGCAGATAACGCTTCTTCAATATCCTTCCCCGCAACCCTTCTTAACATAGAAAATTCCGCGCTTGATTCAACGGCGTGGTTCAAAAACAATGCGGGCGGCGCAGTGTATGCCGGAAGCATACTTTACAAGGCAGTGGGAAATATGGCTGTTCTTTCAGTTAACGAAGGAACTGTAGGTATTGCCGACAACGCCGTTAA
This sequence comes from uncultured Eubacteriales bacterium, assembly GCA_964604065.1. Taxonomy (GTDB): domain Bacteria; phylum Bacillota; class Clostridia; order Oscillospirales; family Acutalibacteraceae; genus DTU089. Next base: position 4,161 of record CAZRXQ010000084.1, read on the forward strand.
CAACGAAACCGTAGGCGTTGTAATATTCCCCTCAACTCTTAAATACATCGGTGCAAAGAGCTTTATGGGCTCGGCTGTTTCCGTTCTTTCGATTCCCGCGGCGGTAGCCGTTATCGGCGACAGTGCATTTGAAAATATGACAGCTCTTAAGGGCATAGTATTTGCGGAGAATTCCGTTCTCGAAAGTCTCGGCAATGCGGCGTTTAAGAATTGTACTTCACTTGAATCGGTATCGCTTCCCGCAAGTCTCGAAAGCGTTCCCACCGATTTGTTTGCGGGAGCTTCTTCGCTTAAAAGCGTTGAGCTCGGCGGCGCGAAGGAAATAGGCAAATACGCCTTCAGCGGATGCACCGCTCTTTCGGAGATTACTCTTCCCGCTTCTCTTTCCGAGATAGATCCCTTAAGCTTCCTCGGCTGTGTAAACCTTGAAACCGTAAACGTGGAAGAGGGCAGTGAGCTCTTTAAATCCGTTGACGGTGCGGTTATTACTGCAGACGAAAACGGCGAATGGAACAAGCTTGTTCTTTACCCGCAGGGCAAGGACGGCGATTACACCGTTCCCGAAGGAATTACCGAAATAGGCGAGAGAGCCTTCTACGATTGCGACGGACTTACTGCGGTTACCTTCTGCGACGGACTTAAGACAATCGGCGACGAAGCGTTCTTCGACTGCGACGCGTTAAGAACTGTTGAAATTCCCGAAAGCGTAAGAAAAATCGGCAGCTATGCATTTGCATCGTGCAATGAGCTTCGCGAATTTGTTGTAAAGTCTAACCTTACTTCATATAACGATAACACCTTCGACGGCTGCTTCTATTTCGATTACGATTCCGTTAACATAGATGTTCCCGATAATTCGGGCTCTATCCTCGGAGTTGTTATAGGTGTTCTTGTGGCTGTGGCACTTGTATGGTTCCTCGTTTACAAGAAAAAAGAAAAGAAGCTTGA
>CAZRXQ010000085.1:0-5084 GCA_964604065.1 uncultured Eubacteriales bacterium
GCGTTGAGCAGTCCGTTACCGATATGGTACAGTGGATTCGCGAAAACGAGCCGAAAAAGAAATAATTAAGAAATTAAAAAATACAGACGGTACATTGCTGAAGTGAAGCTTGTACCGTCTACGTTTATTTATTTGATTAATTTTTAAGAGCCGTTATCGGGACTACAAAAACGCCGTCGGGTCTTAAATAGGCGGCACTTGAAAGTCCGCAGATTACACACAGCACGCTCGGCGCTATGCCGTCGTCTTCTTCTATTGAATGCTTGATTTTAATAAGATTTTTTGCGGCGTCATCTATTTGGTTTGCACCGAGCTTTATTTCGAAGGCACACCAATTACCGTCATCAAGCTCGATTACGGCATCTATTTCGCGGTTGAGATAATCCTGATAATGGAAGAGCTTTCCGCCGAAGCTTTCTGCATAAATTCTTAAATCCCTTTCGCAAAGCGCTTCAAACATAAACCCGAAGGTTTCAAGATCGTTTATCAGGCGTGACGAGTTAATGCCCAAAAGTGCACAGGGGAGCGATGGGTCGGCAAAGTGCCTTTTTTCGGCTTGCTTTAAACGCGTGCGTGAACGTATACTTGTACTGAACGGCTGCTGATTCTCAAGTAAAAACAGCCTTGAGAAAATATCAAGATACGAGGATATTGTATCTGTGTCGATATCCTCGTCGTCAACAGCTTTAATATCGTTTTTTAAGGTTTTGTTTGTTGCGGTGGTGCTTTCGTTTCGTGCAAGTGACCTGAGCAGTAGCTGCATTTTTAATGAGTCGCGTTTAACCCCGTCTATTCTGTAAGCATCATCTTCTATTACCGCTTTGATATACTCTTCTGACAAAAGCCCTACTTTCTCGGAAGGTGTGTTAATGCTTCCCGGCCAGCCGCCGCGGCAGATAAGCTCGGCTATTTTTCTTAAATCCTGTTCGCCTGTAAACTGTGGCGAAAGCTTGCCATGGCAGAGCTCTTCAAGTGAAACCTTTCCCGAGGAGTCTCCCGATTCATATAAGGACATAGGGTGCATTTTAAGTCGCGCTATGCGTCCTGCTCCGCTGTGAAGTATACCCTTGTGATTCGGCGTTGCAGAGCCGGTTAATATGAATTGCCCTTTTTTTTCGGTTTGGTCAACCTTGTAGCGAACCGCATCCCACAGCGAGGGAACCTCCTGCCATTCGTCAAGAAGTCGCGGTGCTTCGCCGTCAAGCACAATATCCGGTGACATACGCGCAAGCGCTCTGTTTTGGAAATTGCCGCTCGGATCGCCGAGCATAATATTGCTTTCGCTGTGATATAGGGAAGACCATGTTTTTCCGCACCATTTGGGTCCTTCTATGCAAACTGCGCCGAATACGGAAAGATATTCTTCTATTCTCTTGTCGATTATTCGAGGCTTATATAAATTTTTGTTCATATTATCAAACCTTTCTTTGGGGCTGAGCGCTTCGCAATTACCGCGAAAAAAACCGACCCTGTATATATTATAACAGAATCGGTTGGAATATTCAAGACCATTCGGTCAAATTTTGTGTTTTCGTTCGGTCGGATTCAGAAAATCTATTCGGTCAAATTTCGTGTTTTCATTCGGCACGATTTCGGAAACCCGTTCAGTATGATTCCGGATTTTCATTCGGTTGAATTCTGCGAAACCATTCGGTCAAATTTCGGATTTTCAATCGGTGCGATTTTTATAAATCCGTCCGAAGCGTTTTCAAAAGCGCTATTTCCGCTTCGTATCCGTCGATATCGTTAGGCGTTTCGAGGAAGAAGGGGAGGTCCTTTAAAACGGGATGATTGATGATTCGCGTTATCGCTTCAAGCCCCAAAGAGCCCTCGCCGATTTTTTCGTGCCTGTCCTTATGAGAAGAGAAGGGGCTTTTGCTGTCGTTAAGGTGAACGGCACGAAGCTTATTTAATCCGATAACACTGTCGAACTGCGAAAGCACGCCGTCGAGGTCGTTTACGATATCGTAGCCGCCGTCGTAAATGTGGCAGGTGTCAAGGCAAACGCCGATTTTTTCCGGGTAGCGGCATTTGTCGATTATCTCGCGAAGCTCGGAAAATTTCGAGCCTATTTCACTGCCTTTTCCCGCCATTGTTTCAAGAAGAATAACGGTTTTCTGCTCGGGCGTTATAACGGAATTAAGCATTTCGGAAATATATTCTATTCCGACTTCGACGCCTTGACCGACGTGGCTTCCGGGGTGGAAGTTATACAAAGCACCTTCTATATTTTCAAGCCGCGAAATGTCGTCAGCCATCATATCGCGTGCGAATTCGCGAAGATGAGGGTCTTTCGAGGCGGCATTCATAGTATACGGCGCGTGTGCTAAAACGCTTAAAATATTATTTTCTTTTCTGAAGCTCTCAAATGCTTTAACATCCTCGAGGTCAAGCGGCTTTGCCGCGCCGCCGCGGGGATTTCTCGTGAAAAACTGAAAATCGTTCGCGCCGATTCGCAAAGCCTCCTTTGCCATATTAAGGTAGCCGCCGGAGCTTGACAAATGACATCCTATAATAAACATTTATTACCTCTGTTATTACTTCGTTTCGAGCTTGTGTATGAACAGTCCGCTCATAAGCTTCGGCTCAAACCAAGTCGATTTCGGGGGCATAATTTTTCCCGCGTCCGCTATTGACATAAGGTCGTCGAGCGTTGTGGGATACATTGAAAACGCAACGCGCATACCGTTTTCAACGCGCATTTCAAGCTCCTTGAGTCCTCTTATGCCGCCTATAAAGTCGATTCTTTTATCTACTCTCGGGTCGCCTATGCCGAGAACGGGTGTTAAGAGGTTATTCTGAAGAATCGAAACATCGAGTCTTCCGACGGGGTCGTTTTCGTCGAACGTGCCTTGCTTTGCTTTTAATTCGAACCATTTTGAATCAAGGTACATACCGAAGCTGTGCTTAGCCTGCGGCTTAAAGCAGCCCTCGTTTTCGTATGCCTTAACATCGAATTTTTCGGAAATTTTATTTATGAATTCATCGGAGGAAAGTCCGTTTAAATCCTTTACCACGCGGTTGTAGTCGAGAATGGAAAGACAGCTTACCGGGAAAAGCACCGCAAGGAAGAAGTTGAATTCCTCCGTGCCGTCGTAATTCGGGTGGCTTTCTCTGCGCATTTTCGCAACATTTACAGCCGAAGCACAGCGATGGTGACCGTCCGCAATGTAAAATGCGCCTACTCCCGAAAGAAGCTTTGAAAGCTTTTCCGTGAGTTCTGAGCCTTCAACCGTCCAAACCGTGTGCGCAACGCCGTCATCGCTTACAAAGTCGTAAACGGGCGCGGTTGTATTTTTGATGCTTTCGATTATTTCGTTTACGCTTTCGCTGTCGCGGTAGCAAAGGAAGATGGGTCCGGTGTTTGCGTCGCACGTGTCAACGTGACGGATTCTGTCGGCTTCCTTGTCGGCGCGTGTAAGCTCGTGCTTTTTGATTTCGTTATTGATGTAGTCGTCAACGGAGGCACAGCCTACAAGACCGGTCTGCTCCTTACCGTTCATTATCTGACGGTAAATATAGAACATAGGTTCTTCGTCTTCCTTGCAAATACCCTCGCTTTCGAGCTTTTTAAGGTTGCTTGCGGCTTTTTCGTAAACCTCGTCGCTGTAAAGGTAAGTGTCCTCGGGAAGGTCAACCTCCGCCTTGTCAACGTGTATAAATGAATAAGGCTTGTTTTTTACCATTTCGCGAGCCTCACTGCTGTTCATAACGTCATACGGAAGCGCCGCCACGTCTTTTGCATATTGCGGTAAGGGGCGCAAAGCTTTAAAGGGTTTAAAAGTTGCCATTGCATTTTCTCCTGTCTGTATTATTTCATAAAGATTTTACTTTTTTTCGTGCGTTTTGTCAATAAAGATTGTGATTTATTTCCTAATATATTATTACGGTTTTGTGAAAATATCCGAAAAACCGCGTATATCACCGATAGCTGTTGTAAAAAAGCGGGGTATATGGTAGAATAAACGCGACATATTGTTTTTTGAAAAACTGATAAAAGGTGATAAAATGGCAAAGCTTTATTTTAAGTACGGTGCAATGGGAAGCTCGAAAACGGCGCAGGCGCTTATTACAAAATTCAATTACGAGGAGCGCGGTATGCGCGTGTGGCTTATTAAGCCCTCGGTGGACGAGCGCGACGGCGTGTTTACGGTTCGTTCGAGAATCGGTCTTACCGCGGAAGGTACGGCTATTTGCGAAAACTGCAACATTTTTTCGGAGCTTAAAGCAAGACCCGAAAAGGTTGACGTAATAATAGCGGACGAGGCGCAGTTCTTCTCACGCGAGCAAATCGACCAGCTTCGCGATATTGTGGATGAGCTGAACGTCCCCGTGTTGTGCTTCGGACTTCGTACGGATTTTTTGACGCACGTTTTCCCGGGAAGCGGAAGGCTTCTTGAAATTGCCGACGAATTTACGGAAATAAAGACTATGTGCGAGTGCGGCAGAAAGGCAACCGTTAACGCGAGAATCGACGGAAACGGCAATATTGTGACAGACGGCGAGCAGATTTTCCTCGGCGGCAACGACAAATACGTTGCAATGTGCTATTCGTGCTGGAAAAAGAAAATTAAAAACCAAAAATCGAGTGAATAATTAGTGCATTTTGCACAAGAATATAAAAACAGTGGTTAAAAAGTTGTAAGAATTGAAAATTACTGTTGAAAAAGTTTAAGATGTGTGCTATTATCTAATAGAAGGAAGATTGACTAAATCTTACCGAAAATTTTTCAGGAGGATGTAAACCATGAAAAAAGCATTAGCACTTGTATTGGCTCTCGTTCTCGTAGTAGGCTGCTTCGCGGCTTGCGGCGGTAACGGCAATACAGACGATTCGACAAAGGCTCCCGACGAGCAGGGCAACAATGTTAACACTGCTTTTGATTATGATGCCGTTCCGGATGACTATACTTCCGCAGACGGTAAGTATGAAATCGCTTTCGTTACAGACGTAGGCTCTCTTAAGGATAAGTCCTTTAACCAGGGTACATGGGAAGGCATTAAAAAATATGCTTCCGAAAACAGCAAGTCCTATAAGTACTATCAGCCCGCAAACGGCGACCAGGCAACAGATGACGACAGAT
>CAZRXQ010000086.1:0-5070 GCA_964604065.1 uncultured Eubacteriales bacterium
TTTTGGTGATTTTTAGCAAAAAAGGCGAAATTGTTTTGTAGGTATTGACAGTTTGTGAATAAGAAAGTATAATGCAGAAAAGTAAAAAATCGGCGCCAATATTTTTTATTTTTTGAAATGAAGTGTTTCGCTTCGAAAAATACGGGGCACAGCCCCGAATTAACTCCCAGAAAAGAGGATTGACTATGAAAAAGGTATTAGCACTCGTCCTCGCTCTTGCTATGGTTGTATGCTGCTTTGCGGCTTGCAATGGCAACTCCGATGACAAAAACACCACAAACAACGGATCAAACGGTGGCACTGCCATTGACCTAACCAAAGTAGGCAAGTATACAGGGAATAACACAGAGTACATTATCGGCGTCACAGGACCCCTTACAGGCGATAACTCCGCTTACGGTGAATCCGTAAAGAACGGTGCTCAGCTCGCAGTTGACGAAATCAACGCAAACGGCGGTCTTAACGGTGTTAACTTCAAATTCGACATGAAAGATGATAAGGCGGATGCCACAGCAGCCGGCACAGGCTACGACTCTCTCTTTGAGGGCGGTATGCAGGTAGCTCTCGGTTCCGTTACTTCGGGTTCCTGCGAACAGTTTGCCGATAAAGCAGCTCAGGACGGTTTATTCTTTATTACTCCTTCTGCATCGGCGGCTACGATTATCGAAACAAGCGATTATGCTTTCCGTGTTTGCTTCGGCGATCCCGACCAGGGCATTCTCGCAGCTCAGGAGCTTGCATCTAAATATACAAAGATCGGTGCTATTTACGACAACTCCGATACATATTCCTGCGGTGTTTACGACGCATTTAAGAGCGAAATGGCAAACCTTAACAAAGAGTACACAGAGCAGAGCTTTGACAGCGACAGCAACCGTGACTTCTCAACTCAGGTTGAGGCTCTTAAGGATTGCGATGTAATCTTCCTTCCCATTTACTACACAGAGGCAGGTCTTATTGCTAAGACTTGCGTGGCAAAGGGTTGCGACGCTCTTCTCTTCGGTTGCGACGGTCTTGACGGTGTTGACGATCAGATCGACTCTTCCGTAACAAACAAGATTAAGTACATCACTCCCTTCGATGCAAACAGCACAGATGCTAAGGTAAGCGCTTTCGTTTCTTCTTACGAAGCAAAATACGGCGCAACTCCCGACCAGTTCGCGGCAGACGCTTACGACGCTGTTTACGTAATTTACAATGCAATGGTAAAAACCGGCGTTAACAATGTAAATGTTGACCCCGCAGAGCTCGGCAACGCTTTGGTTGCGGCTGTTACTGCTTCCGATTTCTCATACAGCGGTGTTACCGGTGAAATGACTTGGGAAACAAGCGGCGCTTGCAACAAAGTCCCCGTTATCGTTGAGCTTGGCTGATAAATTTTATTCTTAATTTCTTATCAATATTTATTTATTAGTTATTAACGGCAGGGGAGAGCATATCTCCCTTGCCGCGATTATTATTCGTTAGGCTTTAAGACGAAAGGGTCGAAAGACTTTTTGTTCGGTTTTTTCGCCTTAAATAAGGAGCGGTTTTATGAGTGTTATATTTGACGGACTCAGCTTGGGAGCGATTTACGCTCTTATAGCATTGGGCTACACAATGGTTTACGGCATTGCCAAAATGCTTAACTTTGCTCACGGCGATATTATTATGGTCGGTGCATATGCGATTTTTGTTACGCTGGCTTCCGGCGGACATATTGCCGCGGCGCTTGTCGTGTCGGTTGTCGTGTGCACACTTGTGGGCATTATTATCGAAAAAGTTGCGTACAAGCCCCTAAGAGGTGCTTCGCCGCTTGCGGTGCTTATTACCGCAATAGGCGTCAGCTATTTCCTTCAGAGTATTGCTCAGCTTGTGTTCGGCGCAAAGGCTCAGACTGTTTCCATTGCCTCTCTCGGAACATTTTCTCTCGGTAATACTAAAATCAGTTATTCTTCCATCGTTACTCTTGTTATCGGTGCAATTATTATGGCGGTGCTTACCGTTTTTGTTAAAAAGACAAGAACCGGCAGAGCTATGGTTGCCGTATCCGAGGACAGAGGCGCGGCTCAGCTTATGGGTATTAATGTTAACAGAATAATTATGATTACGTTTGCAATAGGCTCGGCTCTTGCGGCTTGCGCAAGTATTTTCTATCTTTTGCAGATTCCCACGGCAGAGCCCACTCTCGGCTCAATGCCCGGTATTAAGGCTTTTACCGCGGCGGTTATCGGCGGTATCGGCTCAATTCCCGGAGCTATGATAGGCGGCGTTTTGTTGGGCGTTATCGAAAAGCTTTGCCTTTCCGTGCCCGTTCTCGCACCGTACACAACGGCTGTTGAGTTCAGCCTGCTTATAGTCATTTTGCTTGTAAGACCTATCGGCATCTTGGGCAAAAAGAGAAGAGAGAAGGTGTAAGCTATGTCTAAAGCACGAAAAAGTAAATTCAAATTTAAAAATTACGGCGGTTACATAATTGTTGCGGTAGCTCTTGTTATTTCGTTTGTTTTGCAAATGACGGGTCACCTTCCGCGCTCAATGTCGAACCTTCTTGTTCAAATAGCTTACAGCGTTATTTTGGCTGTTTCGCTTAATCTTGTTGTCGGCTTTTTGGGTGAGCTTTCTTTGGGACACGCCGGCTTTATGTGCATCGGTGCATATCTCGGCGGCGCACTTGCTATTCAGCTTTCTTCCGCGATAGAAAGCAAGCTTCTTGTTCTTGTAATCAGTATGCTTGCCGGCGGCGTTGTTGCGGCTGTGTTCGGCTTTGTTGTAGGACTTCCCGCATTAAGGCTTAAGGGTGACTACCTTGCCATTGTTACGCTTGCCTTCGGCGAGATTGTAAGAACGGTGTTTAAAAACCTTTCGGGCTTCGGCGGCGCTATGGGTCTTCGCACAAACTCTATTAAATACGACACACGCGACAATACTTCGCTTTATATTGTGTCGTTTGTTACGGTGCTTATTGTTTTGTTTATGATAAACAACCTTATAAGAAGTAAGCACGGCAGAGCTATTACCGCTATTCGCGATAACGAAATCGCCGCAAAGGCTATGGGTGTTAACGTAACCTTCTACAAGCTTTTCGTATTCGTTTTCGCAGCATTCTTTGCAGGCGTTGCCGGTGTTATTTACGCGCACTTCGTAACTCCCGTTCAGCCTACCTTCTTCTCTTACAACTATTCCATAGAGATTCTCGTTATGGTTGTTTTGGGCGGTATGGCAAGCATAAACGGCTCTATTGTCGCGGCTTCGCTTATTACGTTTATCAACTACGAGCTTCAGGATAAGCTTCCCGGCGACCTTGCCGCGCTTAAATACCTGATTTACGCTCTCGTTCTTATAATAGCTATTGTATTTAACAACGCTCCCGCGCTTGCTCCCATAAAAGAGCGCATTGCCCCGAGATTCATTTTACAGCGTCTTTCCGAAAAGAAGCGTAAGCCCGAGGATATTCATGATGACAAGGCGGAGTGGAGCAACGTTCCCACCAAAATCCGTATGGATGAAATCCTTTCTACCGATATGCAACAGGGCAAGGAATACGTTCCGGATAAGCCGCAAAAAGGAGGAAAATAAAAATGTCCGATGTAGTACTTAAAACAGAAAATCTCGGTATTTCCTTCGGCGGTCTTAAGGCTGTTCAGAATGTTAATCTCGAAATTAAAAAGAAACAGCTTTACGGTCTTGTAGGACCGAACGGTGCGGGAAAAACCACGGTTTTTAATATGCTTACGGGTGTTTATCTTCCCACAACAGGCACGTTCTATTTGAACGGAGAGGAGCTTAAGGGTAAAACTCAAGAGCAAATCAACCACAAGGGTATTGCGAGAACCTTCCAGAATATCCGTCTTTATAACAATATGAGTGTTATAAGAAACGTTCTTGTAGGTCTTCAGAATCAGCCCGAGTTTAAATGCGGACTTTTCACGAGCATTTTCCGTCTTCCCAAGCATTTTAAAGTGGAAAAGGCGATGCGTGATAAGGCGAAAGAGATATTAAAAATATTCGACCTTTACGACGAGCGTAACAATCTTGCGTGCAACCTTCCCTACGGCAAGCAGAGAAAGCTTGAAATTGCGCGTGCTTTGGCAACAAATCCGTGCCTTCTTCTTCTTGACGAGCCTGCCGCCGGTATGAACCCGCACGAGACGGATGAGCTTATGGACATTGTAAGACGCATAAGAGACGAATTCGATATGACGATTCTTCTTATAGAGCACGATATGAAATTCGTTTCCGGTCTTTGCGACGAGCTTACTGTTCTCAATTTCGGTACGGTGCTTGCTCAGGGCGACACCGCAGAGGCGCTTTCGAATCCGGATGTTATTAAAGCTTATATCGGTGAATAAGGAGGTTTTTGTATGGCATTATTAGAGGTTAATGATTTACAGGTCTATTACGGTGTTATACGCGCTCTTAAAGGCATAAGCTTTAAGGTAGAGCAGGGTGAGATAGTTTCGCTTATCGGCGCTAACGGCGCAGGTAAAACAACTACAATGCAAAGTATTATGGGTCTTATTCCGATTAAGGGCGGCTCTGTAATATATGACGGTAAGGAAATAAACAAAACTCCCGGTCACAAGCTTGTGGGAATGGGTATGAGCCAGGTTCCCGAGGGCAGACGTGTTTTCCAGGAGCTTACGGTTTACGAGAATCTTTTGATGGGCGCATACACCCAGAAGGATAAGAAGAAAATCAAAGAGGATATTGATGAAATTTGCACGCGCTTTCCGCGTCTCGGCGAAAGAAAATCCCAAATTGCGGGTACTCTTTCCGGCGGCGAACAGCAGATGCTTGCAATGGGCAGAGCTATGATGAGCCACCCCAAGCTCTTGATGCTTGACGAGCCGTCTATGGGTCTTTCTCCGCTTCTTGTCGATCAGGTTTTCGATATTATTAAGGATTATCACAAGTCGGGCACAACGATTCTTCTTGTTGAGCAGAACGCCAAAAAAGCACTTTCTATTTCGGACAGAGCTTATGTTCTCGAAACGGGCGCTATCACGGCAGAGGGCACGGCAGACGAGCTTCTCAATAACGAGGAGATTATTAAAGCTTACCTCGGCGGCTGATAAAACCGTATAATAA
>CAZRXQ010000087.1:0-5056 GCA_964604065.1 uncultured Eubacteriales bacterium
TTAAGTCGGCGCTTCGCGAGCGCGGGCTTGAGCTTCGGTTTTAACCGTTTTTTAAAAATGCAGAGGTGATATAAAATGGCAAGAAAAGTCGGAATGATAAGTCTCGGTTGTCCCAAAAATCAGGTAGATGCCGAAATGATGCTTAAAAAGCTTACGGATGCCGGCTATGTACTTGTTGCCGAGGCTGAAAAGGCGGATGTTGTAATAGTAAATACGTGCGCCTTTATCGAGGACTCCAAAAGAGAATCAATAGACAGCATTCTCGAAATGGCTGATTACAAAGCAGACGGAGTTATTAAAAAGATTATAGTTACGGGCTGTCTTTCACAGCGCTATAAGGATGAGGTTGTAAGCCAAATTCCCGAGGTTGACGGAGTTATAGGAATCGGCGCAAATGACGATATCGTGGCGGCGTGTGACGCTCTCTTCGAAAGCGACGAAAGGTACACAAGCTTCCCTCCGAAGGAGAATATGCCTCTCGAGGGCGGCAGAGTTCTCACAACTCCCGAGTATACCGCATATCTCAGAATCGCGGACGGCTGTTCGAACTGTTGTACATACTGCGCAATTCCGTCCATTCGCGGTGCTTTCAGAAGCAGACGTATGGAGGATATTTTAGAAGAGGCGGCAAGGCTTTGCGAAAAGGGCGTTAAGGAGCTTGTTGTAATAGCTCAGGACACAACGCGCTACGGCGAGGACCTTTACGGTGAATATAAGCTTCCCGAGCTTCTTTCGGAGCTTAAAAAGCTTGAAAAGCTTAAATGGATACGCCTTCTTTACTGTTATCCCGACAGAATTACGGATGAGCTTATAGCGGAAATGGCTTCAAACGAAAAGGTTTGTCATTATATAGACCTTCCCTTACAGCACGCAAGCGGCAAGGTCTTAAAGGATATGAACAGAACCGGTGACAAAGAGAACCTTCTTGAGCTTGTTAATAAAATCAGAACGGCAATTCCCGACGTTGTAATAAGAACAACTTTTATAACAGGCTTCCCGGGCGAAACCGACGAGGATTTCGAAGAGCTTTCCGAGTTTGTGAACGAGGCAAGGCTTGACAAGGTGGGCTGTTTTGCGTATTCGCGAGAAGAGGGCACACCCGCATTCGATTTCGAAAATCAGGTGGAAAAAGAAGTTGCCGAAAAAAGAGCGGAAACGCTTATGGATCAGCAGTTCAGAATCGTTCAGGAAAAAGCCGAGGAGCAGTTCGGAAGAACGGTTGATGTTTTGGTAGAGGGCTACGACCCGTATTCCGACAGCTATTACGGACGTTCTTATATGGACGCACCCGATATCGACGGAAATATTATTTTCACCTCCGGCTACAAAATCGAGGACGGCGAAATTGTTCCCGTTGAGATTTTCGACAAGGACGAATATTCACTTATAGGAGAAGCTGTATAAAATGAATTTACCTAATAAGCTTACCGTAATAAGAATAGTTTTAACACCTGTATTTTTGGCGCTTATTTTAAGCGATTTTAAATACAATTATCTTTTGGGGCTTGCCGTGTTCGCGGTTGCCTCGTTAACCGATTTTCTTGACGGGAAAATCGCGAGAAAACAGCATATTGTAACGGTTTTCGGTCAGCTTGCCGATCCCGTTGCCGACAAAATCCTTACAACGGCGGCGCTTCTTGCGTTTATGAAGGACGGACTTTGCAGTATTTGGATAATTATGATTGTCCTTTTAAGAGAGTTTACAATAACCTCCTTCAGGCTTGTGGCAACGGCACAGGGCGTTGTAATTCCGGCAAACATATACGGAAAAATGAAGACCGTTTCGCAGATGGTATTTTCGCTTGCCATAATGATTATGGCACAGCTTTACAAATCCGCCGTTTTGCCCTCGGGCTTTCCGCTCGGCGCTGTTTCAAACGGACTTTTGTGGATCACAGCCGTGCTGTGCGTTATCTCGGGAGTAATTTACGTTAAGCAGTCGGTAAAGCTTATAGATTTTTCCAAATAATTTTAACGGAGGAAATATGAAACTTTATAACTCATTATCACATACAAAAGAAGAATTCGTAACAAACGAGCCCGGTAAGGTTAAAATGTATACCTGCGGACCTACGGTGTACCACTTTGCGCACATAGGTAACTTGAGAAGCTACATTTGCGAGGATGTTCTCGAAAAATATTTGCGCTTTAAGGGCTATGACGTTAAGCGCGTTATGAACATAACCGATGTGGGACATCTTTCATCCGATGCCGACGAGGGCGAGGACAAGATGGTAAAGGGCGCAAAGCGCGAGCACAAAACGGTTATGGAAATAGCGAAGTTCTATACCGATGCGTTTTTCGACGACTGCAAAAAGCTCAACATAAAAACACCCGATGTTGTAGAGCCCGCAACGTCGTGCATTCCCGAGTTTATTAAAATGATAGAGGGGCTTCTCTCTAAGGGATATGCATATATAGCGGGCGGCAATGTGTACTTTGACACCTCCAAGCTTGACGAGTACTATGTATTCAACAAGCACGACAGCGACGAGCTTATGGTCGGCGTAAGAGAAGGCGTTGAAGAGGATACAAACAAGCGCAACAAAAACGACTTCGTTTTGTGGTTTACAAAGTCCAAGTTCGAGGAGCAGGCTTTAAAGTGGGATTCTCCGTGGGGCGTGGGCTATCCCGGCTGGCATATAGAGTGCTCGGCAATAAGCCTTAAGCACCTCGGCGAATATCTTGATATTCACTGCGGCGGCATAGACAATGCCTTCCCGCACCACACAAACGAAATAGCCCAGAGCGAATCGTATATCGGTCACAAGTGGTGCAATTATTGGTTCCACGTTTTGCACCTTAATACCGCGGGCGGCAAAATGAGCAAGTCCAAGGGCGAATTTTTGACTGTTTCTCTTCTTGAGGAAAAGGGCTACGACCCGCTTGCTTACAGATTCTTCTGCCTTCAGTCGCACTACAGAAAGGCTCTTGTATTCTCGTACGAAAATCTTGACAACGCCGCCGCCGCATACGCAAAGCTTATCGCAAAGACGGCTGCCTTAAAGCCCGACGAGAGTGATGCGCTTGACGAAAACGCCGTAAATGAGCTTACCGCTTCGTTTAACGCGGCGCTTGATAACGATATTAATACCTCTCTTGCCGTAACCGTGCTTTATGATGTTCTGAAGGCAAAAACAAACGATAAAACAAAAGCATACCTTCTCGGCGAATTCGATAAGGTTTTGTCGCTTGACCTTTTAAATAAAGCAAAAGCCGCAGGCGAAAAGGCTGATGACGAAAGCGCACCGGCAGTAGACAGCGAATTTGCGAAATATGTTGAAGAAAAGCTTGCTTTAAGAGCCGAGGCTAAAAAGGCGAAAAACTGGGCGGAAGCCGACAGCATTCGCGACGAGCTTGTTTCAAAGGGTGTAAAAATACTCGACACCCCCGACGGCGCAAAGTGGAGTCTTGAAAATTAACGAGGATTGTGAGAATAATTTATGACAAGTAAACAGCGCGCTCAGTTAAGAGCGCAGGCAAATACACTTGAGCCCATATTTTTTATAGGCAAGGAGGGCATTACCCCTTCGTGCATAACTCAGGCAAACGAAACCTTTAACACGCGTGAGCTTTTTAAGGTTAAGGTGCACCTCGAAACAGCACCGGCGCCCGTAAAAGAGCTTGCCGCAGCGCTTTCGGAAGCCACAAAAAGCGAGGTAGTAAGCGTTGTAGGCGGCACAATAGTCCTGTTTAAAATCAACCCGATTTTAAGACAAAAGGAAGCCGAAAAGAAGAAACGCGCCGCCGAAAAGAAAAAACGCGAGGCAATAGAAAGAAGAACCGAGCGCAACAGAAGAAAATACGGCTCGGCAAAATAAGACTATAAAAGAACACCCTCTCGGAACTGTGCACGGCTCCGGGAGGGCATTTATTTATTCTTTAATATACGAATGTGGTATTGGGGAATTTGTAGCGGACAAAGGCGGTGAATTCGTTAAAGCGGTCGGCGCTTGTGAAGGAGGAGGCGGGAACGACATACGCCTTTGTGCTTGAAAAGAAAAAGTAAACCGCTCTGTTTTTGTAAATGTACACATTCTTTATTCCTTCGTAAAGATATTCTTCTTTTGAGAATTTCGAGAAGGATTTAAGAGAATCTTCGTAAAATTCGAGGCTGTAGCCGTTTTTCAGCTCTTCGTCGTCGTTTTGAATTTTTTTATATGAGCTTTTTATAGAATGGGCGAAAAGCTTATTTAAAAACACCTGTATCAGCACAGCGACTATTAAGAAGAGTGTTGATAGGAAAAAATTGCCGCCGGATAAAGTTTGTGTTATAGGTAGAAGAAATATTACGGCAAATGAAACTCTCATTAAAAGCTTGAATCTTTTCATTTGTGCGTTTGTTTTATATGCACAGTCGTTAAAATCCAGGTGGTCGTCCTGAGTCATATGAATATTAAATCCGAAAAGCATTTTGTTTTCCTCCTTAATTATTAACGTTCGTTTGAGCTTCTTTTTTGTATTCCTTCCGTTTTTTCAAAAGGAATACAAGCGCTATAGCAAAAAGAGAAGCGAGCATTAAAAGGCTCACAACGGCAACCACGGTGAATATAAGCGTTCCCGTGTCGGTTTTATTTGCACTGTCCGAAGAGCCGTTATCCGAAATAACCTGCATTGATGAAAGTTCCGAGCCGATGTTTTCGGAATTGTCAATAAGTATTCCCGCGTTTTCTGTTTCGGTTGAAGCTTCTTCGCTTGTACTTTCCGTGGCGGCAGAATCGTTTTTGCTGTTTTGTGAGGTACTTTGCGAGGTTGAGTCCGCGGGTGCGGCAGTCGTTTGGGTGTTGCCTCCCGAGGAAGGCGTATTGTTTGCCAAAAGCGTATTCAGGGATGTAAGCGAGGTTTTAAAGCTGCCGAGAAAATCGTCGGGAATGGCATCGGCAACAAGTATTTGCCCGGCTTCTGCAAAATGCATATAGTCAGCGGTATAAAGGTCGTCCATTTTATACTTGTCGTTTTTGTCCGCAAGAGCGGAAAGATCCACATAGCCGTCGGCTTCCTTGTTTGTTCTTATCCACTTGTTAACCTCGTCGCAAAGTGCCTGAGTTTCCTCGTC
>CAZRXQ010000088.1:0-4924 GCA_964604065.1 uncultured Eubacteriales bacterium
AACGAAAGCTTTGTGCTGCCGCCGAGGTCGTAGCGCTGCCAGTTTCTTGCGCGGTTTGAGCCCTCGCCCCAATATTCTTTAACATATGTGCCGTTAATGTTGAGCTTTGTTGTGGGGCTTTCGTCAAAGCGGGCAAAATATCTGCCGAGCATTATAAAGTCCGCACCCATGGCAAGAGCAAGCGTCATATGGTGGTCGTGAACGATTCCGCCGTCCGAGCAAATCGGAACGTATATGCCGGTTTCTTCGAAGTATTCGTCACGAGCCGCGGCAACCTCTATAAGTGCCGTTGCCTGACCTCTGCCTATACCCTTTGTTTCGCGGGTGATGCATATCGAGCCGCCGCCGATGCCGACCTTAACAAAGTCCGCACCGCTTTCGGCTAAGAAGCGGAAGCCGTCACGGTCTACAACATTGCCCGCGCCGATTTTTACGCTGTCGCCGTATTTTTCGCGAACAAATGCGATTGTGCGTCTTTGCCATTCGGTGTAGCCTTCGGAGGAGTCGATGCAAAGTGCATCCGCGCCCGCTTCCACAAGTGCGGGAACTCTTTCCTCGTAATCGCGTGTGTTAATGCCCGCGCCTACCATATAGCGCTTTTCGCTGTCGAGAATCTCCTGCGGGTTTTCTTTATGCTGAGAATAGTCCTTACGGAAAACGAAATAAAGAAGCTTGCCGTTTTCGTCTATAACGGGAAGCGAATTGAGCTTGTGCTCCCAGATGATGTCGTTTGCTTCCTTAAGAGAGGTTGAAGCGGGGGCGGTTACGAGCTTTTCAAGGGGAGTCATAAACTCCTTAACGGGAAGCTCGGGCGCCATACGGCTTACTCTGTAATCACGCGAGGTAACAACGCCCAAAAGCACGCCGTTCGGAGTGCCGTCGTCTGTTACCGCCATGGTGTTGTGACCCTTCTTTTCGAAAAGCTCGATAACATCCTTAAGCGTGTTGTCGGGCTTGAGGTTAGAGTCGCTTATAACAAAGCCCGCCTTGTGGCTTTTTACCTTTGCAACCATTTTCGCTTCGTCTTCAATGCTCTGTGAGCCGTAAATGAAGGACATTCCGCCCTCCTTTGCAAGTGCAATTGCAAGCGTGTCGTTAGATACGGACTGCATTATAGCGGAAACAAGCGGGATGTTTAAGGTGATGGGTGACTCCTCGCCCTTTTTGAATTTGCAAAGCGGCGTTTTAAGGTCAACGTTCGCGGGGATGCAATCCGGTCCCGTGTAGCCCGGTATAAGAAGATATTCACTGAAGGTTCTTGAAGGTTCGTTACAGTAGTGTGCCATTTCGTTCTCCTTTTCACTTAGACAATTTATATTTAATCTATTGTATATTGTTTGCACGGTAAAGTCAAGAAAATAAGACGTATTGCAAGGTAAATCTTTTTGCGTTTTAAAAGGCGGTTTTTGTTGCTTTCGGCAAGAAAATTAAAAATAATTTGAATTTGGGATTGTAAAACGGGGAACAATGTGATAACATAGCTACTGAAAATATCCCCTTAAGGAGAGTGTAAAATGAGTCATTTCGATGTCAGCAGATTTTATGATAAAAACAGCGAAAGACTGATGCTCAGTAAGCGCATTAAACAGCTTACCGAAGCTATAAGAAAAGAGTATTTTGTTGTTGATTGCGAGCAGACGGGCGACTTTTTCTTCCGTGACGGTCAGTATTATTTTAACGACCGCGACAAAGGCGAATGGACGCCCTTTAAAGCAAGGCACGACTATTGGGGCTACCCCGAGTGCTACGCCTGGTTTAAGCAGACCGTTAAAATTCCCGAGCGCTTTAAAGGACAGCACGTTGTGCTTAACGTAAAGCCTTATTACGACGGCTGGAGAAGCAAGGTTAACCCTCAGCTTATTATTTACATAAACGGCGAGCAGGTTCAGGGTATGGACTCCAACCACCCGAGCGTTACCGTTACAACCGCGGCTAAGGGCGGCGAGGTTCTTGAGATTTTCATTAACGCCCACACAGATGCGAAGGAGTTCGACGGTGAGCTTCAAATGGCTGCCGAGCTTCAGGTTATAGACGACGTTGCCGTTAAGCTTTATTACGATATTCTTACGCCCTTAGAGGTTGCAAACAACTATGATTGCGACGATATCGAGCGCGTAAACAACATTAAGCACCTTAACATTGCCTGCAATATGCTTGATATTGATTCGGGCGACCGCGAAAGCTTCAGAGAAAGTGCGAAAAAAGCGTGTGCTTACCTTGACGAAAATGTTTACGGCAAGGGCGACGAGCCCACCGCCTGGGCTATAGGTCACACGCATATAGACGTTGCGTGGCTTTGGCGCTTAAGACAGACGAGAGAAAAGGCGGCAAGAACCTTCTCTACGATTCTTAAGCTTATGGATTTGTATCCCGATTTTAAGTTTATGTCGTCTCAGGCTCAGCTTTACGATTATGTAAAGCACGACTATCCCGAGCTTTACGAGCGCATTAAGGAAAAAATCAAAGAGGGTCGTTGGGAAGTAGAAGGCAGTATGTGGCTTGAAGCCGATACAAACATCGCTTCGGGCGAGGCTCTTGTAAGACAGTTCCTTGTAGGAAAGCGCTTCTTCAAGGAAGAGTTCGGTGTTGACAATAAAATAATGTGGCTTCCCGACGTTTTCGGATATTCCGCGGCACTTCCGCAGATTATGAAAAAGTGCGGCATAGACTATTTTATGACAACAAAAATCAGCTGGAGCGAGTTTAACAAGTTCCCGTACGACACGTTTAAGTGGCGCGGAATAGACGGCAGTGAGGTTCTTTCTCACTTTGCGCCCAGCCGCGACAAGACCGACAACCCCGCGGACAACTTCCAGACAACCTATACCGCAAGACTTTGCCCCGACCACATCATAGGCGGCTACGAGAGATTTTCTCAGAAGGATATTTCCAAGAACTACCTTTGCACCTTCGGCTGGGGTGACGGCGGCGGAGGACCTACCGATTATATGATCGAGCGCGGACTTCGTATGTCAAAGGGCATTGAAGGTTGTCCGAAGGTTAAAATTTCTCCCGCACTTGATTTCTTCCACCATATAGAAAACGAGGTTAAGGATGAGCCGCATCTTCCCACATGGGCAGGCGAACTGTATCTTCAGTATCACCGCGGAACGCTTACGGCTCAGGCTCGTAACAAAAAGTACAACAGAAAGTCCGAATGCCTTTACGGTGATGTTGAAACTTTAAGCCTTATTGCAAACAAAAAGGCGGGGCTTTCTTATCCGAAGGAAAGACTTCTTGAAAACTGGAAGGTAATTCTTCTTAACCAGTTCCACGATATTTTGCCCGGCTCTTCAATTAAAGCCGTTTACGACGACAGTAAAATTCAGTACGAAGAGGTTCTTAAAAACGGTTGCGAAATGTCCTCCGAAGCAGAGGCGGCCATTGTTTCAAAGCTTGACCTTTCTTCAGACAGCATTGTTTTGTTTAACACCACCGGCTTTACAAGACGCGACGCCGTTGTTTGCGAAGCACCCGTTTCGGGCGAGTTCTCGCTTTATACAAAGGACGGCAAAGAGGTAGCTTACCAGAAGACCTACGACGGCAAAATAGTATTTGTTGCGGATGTTCCCGCAAAGGGCTACACAACTCTTACAGTAAAGAGCGAAAAGGGCAGTGACTTTGCGCCTGTTAACGCCACGGCAAATACAGTTGAAACACCGTATTTCAGCGTTGAATTTAACAATGAATACAACATCTCTAAGCTCGTTCACAAAAAGAGCGGCAGAAGCGTTGCTCCCGAGGGCGAGGTTTTGGGAAAACTCAAGGCATATCAGGACAGATCGCACCATTACGAGGCGTGGGATGTTAAGTGCTACTACACCGAACTTTCGTGGGATTTCGATTTCGAGAATGCCGAGCTTATCGAAAACGGTGCGGTAAGAGCAGTTTACAAGGTAGACAGACGTTTCAGAAGCTCTGTAATGTCCGAGTACTACATCATTTACAACGAGCTTGAAAGAATCGACATCGAATACAAGACCGACTGGAAGGAAAAGCACGCCATTATTAAGGCGGACTACCCCGTAGACGTTAACGCCGTAAAGGCAACATACGATATTCAGTTCGGTAACATAGAGCGTTCCACAACGGAAAATACCACTTGGGATTTCGCTCAGTTTGAGACCTCTATGCACAAATGGGCAGACCTTTCCGACAACTCCTTCGGACTTTCCGTTCTTAACGACTGCAAGTACGGCTGTGCAATTAAAGACGGACATATTCGTCCCACGCTTTTAAGATGCGCAACGAATCCCAACCCCGACCAGGACAGAGAGTATCACGAGTTTACCTTCTCGCTTTATCCGCATAGCGGCGCGGTTGCTTCAAGTGACGTTTACAAGGAAGCCTTCAACGTAAACCATCCCGTTTATGCCGTTGCCGCCGAGGCTCACAAGGGCACGCTTCCCACGGAGTATTCGTTCGTTTCGTCCGATAAGGGAAATGTTATTGTCGAAACCGTTAAAATGGCAGAGGACGGCGACGCCGTTATAGTTCGTGCATACGAGGCACACAACTCAAAAACACCCTGCACGCTCACATTTGCCGACACCGTTAAAGCGGCGTACGAATGCAATATGATGGAAGAGTGCGACGAAGCCGTAGCTTTTGAGGGTAACAGCATAAGCACGGTATTCAAGCCGTTCGAAATCAAGACCTTTAAGCTTGTATTTTAAGGGCAATAAAAGATTATGAATTACGGCTTTTTTGCAATGCTTTCGCGGATGAAGTACATCGACCGCTGGGCATTGATGAGGAATACGCAAAAAGAGAGCCTTGACAGTCACTCAAAAGAAGTGGCTGTCATAGCTCACGCGCTTGCACTTATAGGTAACAGGCGCTTCGGGAAAAGCTATAATCCCGACCGCGCCGCCGTGCTCGGTCTTTACCACGATGCGCACGAAATAATAACCGGTGATATGCC
>CAZRXQ010000089.1:0-1679 GCA_964604065.1 uncultured Eubacteriales bacterium
AATTAAAGTATTGCTTTATTCAATATATTTGATGTATAATAAAAAAGCAATAATAAGAGATCGGAGTAAACTTATGGAAATCAAAAACAATGATAGTGATGCAAAAACCGACATTTTTTTAAGTTTTATTATCCCGGTATACAATGTTGAAAAATACTTAAGCGAATGCCTTAATTCCCTTTTGAACCAAGATATTCCGTCGCAAGATTACGAAATAATCTGTGTAAACGACGGTTCGACGGATAATAGTCTCGACATCTTAAAAACATATGAGCAAAACTACCCCAATATACATGTAATAAGCCAAGAAAACGGCGGCGTTTGCGTTGCAAGAAACACCGGAATGACCAACGCCGTTGGAAAATACATATGGTTTATAGATTCGGATGACCTTGTACAGGATAATATTCTCGGAATATTAAAAAAGCATTTAGAAAAAAACGACTGTGACAGACTTGTCGTCAATAGTTTTCATTTTGAGAATGCCTTACCCGAAAACCCCGAAAATGCCGACTTGCCTATAAATGTAACCTGGAAGGACAGCGTTGTTTGGAGGAGCATTTTCAAAAAAACATTTTTGACAAAGAATAACCTTTCTTTTTATCCCGGACTCGTTTTCGGAGAGGATGCTTTGTTTATGTTTGAATGTTTTTATAATGAGCCTCGCGTTGCCGAAATAGAATTGCCGATTTATTACCATCGCGTGATTTCCGGTTCTGCATCTACAAACACCTCACCCGACTTTATGAAAAAACGCAATTATTCTACTATGCGCGAAGCTATGATAATGCAAAAATATTACGAAAACAAAAATCATAAATTCCCTGTGGAAACCGCCAACAGATTAATGCTTTTTTTGTGGGGAATTCTCGGGGCGGCGGCACATATGCCGAAAGAACAAGCCAAACCGTATATGAGCGAATTAAAAAAGTGCAGTCTTTTCCCTTACAAACGTCCGAAAGCTTGCACAATCACACGTTCTTATCAAACGCCGCGCACCGACGCCATAGGAAAACTTTTTGATAAAATTTACACCTCATCGCACACACGACTCGGCTTTGCCTTGTTACGTTATTGGTATAAGCTCAGCGATTTAAAAAACAAAGAATAATACCCTGTTGACAACCGGCATTATAAATAGTACAATAAGCTATCAAAGAAAAAAGGAGTCTTTTTATGGATTTCATTGTTAACTTCGATTGGACGATTTTCAAATTCTTCGAAAGTCTTTGGAACCCGGTGCTTGACGTAATTATGACAGTAATTACTCATCTCGGAGACAAGGGCATTATCTGGCTTGTTCTCGGCGTGGGTCTTCTCATTCCGAAAAAAACAAGACGCCTC
Organism: uncultured Eubacteriales bacterium; assembly: GCA_964604065.1. Lineage (GTDB taxonomy): Bacteria > Bacillota > Clostridia > Oscillospirales > Acutalibacteraceae > DTU089. Next base: position 1,345 of record CAZRXQ010000089.1, read on the forward strand.
GGGGTATATGTTCTCGGCGGCTTTGCCGTTGCAAGTGTTATTAATAACTATTGCTTAAAGGAAATTATAGCCCGTCCGCGTCCGTTTAACTTTGACGGCTGGCCGGAAGCGTTCAATTTCCCGAACCTCGTTAAACAGCCTTCAAGCTGGTCGTTCCCCTCGGGTCACACCTCTTCCTCCTTCGGTGCCGCCTTCCCCTTCCTTTTGAAGGCTAAAAAGAAATACGGCATACCGGCATTTATCCTTGCATTCCTTATAGGTATTTCGAGAATTTATGTTCACGTTCACTACCCCACGGACATTATCGGCGGCATAATCGTCGGCATTGTCGGCGG
>CAZRXQ010000089.1:1779-4887 GCA_964604065.1 uncultured Eubacteriales bacterium
GTGCCACAAACGGGAAAAAGTAAAACGGCACTGTAAGCAGTTTTTGCTCGGGATTATAGCCGTAATTGTTTTTAGAAACCTTAATGGCGTATTCAAACTTATTATGGTTAGAAAATTTTTCAAGAGAATTAAGAGTACCTCTGCCTTTTTTCACGTCAATCGGATACAGCTTATTGTCAGATTCTACGATAAATTCAAGCTCGGCAGACGATTTTCCGCGCCAATAAAACAGTTTATGCTCTTTAGCGGTCAGCTCGTTTGCAACAAAATTTTCGAAGAAAATACCGGACAAAGTATTTTCGCGCTCGTTCGAAATAAATGAAGCCGCGTTGATTCCGCTTTGATATGAAAACATACCTATATCGCCTAAAAACAGACGGAAATTACTCTCGCTGTCGGGCATAAGCGGCATTGTAATATGCTCCTTAAGCCCAAACGACTGATTGACAACATGAGCCAAAGTGAGCCACTGAATTGATGTGGCAAAATCTCTCGTTTTACTTTTTTCTTCGATAAGCCCCGGAGAAAAGTTTTTCGATTCTTTACTCAGTTCTTTGTAAATATTCTGAAACAGAACACGGGAACGCAAAACAGCTTCTCTGCTTGCCTGATACAGCTCCATATCGGAAAGGTAGTTGTCATACAAAACCTTTAATATTTCCCTTGACTCAAAAAGATTATCGTTATCAATATAAGCTTCAACCGCTTCGGGCATACCGCCGACAAGCAGATATTTGTAAACCTGCTCAAGTGCCAATTCGTGTATGTTTTTGTCGAGCGGTTGTTTGTTGTCGTATGCCTTTTTCACAGCACCGTAAAGCACCTTATTACTGTTAAGCAAAAACTCGTCGAAGGTCATCGGATAAACCGTCATTTGATTTATTTTCCCCACGGGAAAAAGAAATTTGCCGCCGTCCTTAGCACCTCTTTTTGAAGTTTCTCTTTGAAGCTTAATGCGCACCATTGAGCCGGTTGCGATAACCGGTATTTTCCTAAAGTCCTGGCAAAAATATTTAAGTGCGGATATGATGTTGGGACATTCCTGCACCTCGTCAAAAATCAACAGAGTTTTTTCGGTAATCTGCCTACCCTTAAGCAGTGAAATGTATTCGATTATCTTTTCGGCATTAGCGGTATCAGAACAAAATTCGCGAATTTCATCCTCTATTTTGCAATCAATGTAAATATAGCTTCTTTTGTAATAAGCTTCGGCGAAAATATCTTTTATAAGATATGTTTTACCTACCTGTCTTGCACCCCACACAATCAGCGGTTTTCTCTTTTTATTGTTATTCCAATCAATGAGATTTTGCAGAGCGATTCGTTCCATAGTGTGAACCTCCGAACATTTACTGAATACAGTGTATCATTATTTGCACATTTTTGCAAGTTATTTTTGCACTTATTTGCACCTTTTCGCACTTTATTTTCACACTTATTTGCACCTTTCGGCACTTTTTCGGAGTAGTTATTTGCACCTACAGCCCGTTTAAGGCGGGTTCTAATTCGTCGGTTGCGGTTAGGGCAGTTGAAATATACCGCGATTTGTGATACAATCGAAAAGAGGTGACGTAATATGAAGCTTCTTCTTGCGGAGGACGACAAAAGCATTGTGTCGTCCCTTACGGAATTTTTAATAAGCGAGGGCTTTGAGGTTGAAAGCGCGCCTTCCGAAAGTGCCGCTTTAAAGCTTTTTTCTTCAGGTAAATTCGACCTTGCCCTTCTTGATATAACCCTTTCAGAGGGTAACGGACTTTCTTTGTGCCGAAAGCTTAAAACTCAAAGCGACATACCGGTAATTTTTCTCACCGCGCTCGGTGAAGAACACGACATAGTTAACGGTCTTGACATAGGTGCGGACGATTATATTGCAAAGCCCTTTAAGCCGCGTGAGCTCGTTTCAAGAATAAAAAGCGTTTTAAGGCGCTGTAAAAAGGGCGATACCGTAAATCTTCCGTGTAATGTGATTTTGGATGCACAAAAGGGCACAGTGGAAAAAAACGGCATTCTCTTACAGCTTTCCGCACTTGAATACAAGCTTCTTTTGATGTTCGTACTTAACAGAGGAATACTTTTGACTCGCGAAAAAATCCTTGAAGAAATTTGGGATATTGCCGGTGACTTTGTGAACGACAACACCCTTACCGTATACATTAAAAGAATCAGAGAAAAAACGGAGGATGACCCGAAGTCACCGCAAATCATAAAAACGGTTCGCGGTCTCGGGTACAGGCTTGACTGATGAAAATTTTTAAAAACCCCGAGGTAAAAAAAGATATTGCGATTTTTGCGGCTTTAGGTGCGGTATTTTCCGCGGCGGGCTTTTTTGTTGACACAAAAGCCGGATTTATTTGCCTTTTTATGATGTGCACTTTTATTTTAATATACATTCTCTCATCAAAAAAGAGGTATTCGGAAATAGAAAATCTCGGCTTTACCGTAAATCGCATTTTACACGGGCAAAACGACGTTTCCGTTAAGGGCAGTAACGAGGGCGAGCTTGCAATTTTAAAAAGCGAGCTTGAAAAAATGATAATACGATTAAAAGAGCAGGCGCAACACTTAGAGGACGACAAAACCGTTTTGTCCTCGGCAATTGCCGATATTTCGCATCAAATACGAACGCCGCTTACCGCACTTAATTTAACGGCGGCACAACTTTCAAAAGAAAGCTCCGACGAAAAAAAGCGCCGAGAGCTTGTATTCAAGCTGAAAATGCAGCTTGAAAGAATAGAGAATCTTATTGAATCGCTTTTAAAAGCATCGAAACTCGATGCGGGTGCGGTAAGCTTTAAGCAAGAAAAAATAAGCGTTCGGAATCTTTTGGAAAAAGCGTGTGAGCCTTTTCTTTTAAAAGCGGAATTAAAAAACCAGAAAATAACGGTAAACGCAAAGGACGAATGCTTTACTGGCGACTTTAATATGTCGCTTGAAGCATTCGGGAACATTATTAAAAACTGCACCGAGCACACTCCCGAGGGCGGAGAAATAACGGTAACCGCTCTTGAAACGCCGCTTTTCACGGAAATCAAAATCAGTGACAACGGCGAAGGCTTCAGTCCTTCAGACCTTCCGCATATTTTCGAACGCTTTTACAAAGGTGAAAAC
>CAZRXQ010000090.1:0-1975 GCA_964604065.1 uncultured Eubacteriales bacterium
ATGGTAAAACTACTTAAACGAATGCGCAAAAGGGAGATTTTAATGTGCCTTGTTTGCGCGGTATTCATTTTGGGGCAGATTTATTTTGATTTGGCTTTGCCCGACTATATGAGCGAATTAACAACGCTTATCGGGACGCCCGGCAGCGAAATGTCCGCGATTTGGTCAACCGGTCTTAAAATGCTCGGTTGCGTTTTGGCAAGCGCCGTGCTTTGCATTATATGCGGTTACTTGTCGGCGCGTGCGGCATCGGGCTTTACAATGGGCATAAGAGAGGATTTGTTCCGTCACATAACATATCTCGGGCAGGAGGAAATGCAACGCTTTTCCGTCCCTGGGCTTATCACCCGCACCACAAATGACGTAACGCAAATTCAAATGGTTATAGCCATGGGACTTCAAAGCCTTATAAAAGCGCCTGTTATGGCGGTTTGGGCTATTATAAAAATTCTCGGCAAAAGCCCGGAGCTTTCCGCAATTACCGCCGTATTCGTTGTTATAATGTGCGTTGCGGTTCTTGTTATTTTTTCGGTTGTAATGCCGCGCTTTCGAATAGTGCAAAAGCTCACCGATAAAATAAACCGCGTTGCCCGCGAAAATCTCACCGGCATAAATGTTGTTCACGCCTTCAATGCCGAGGATTACCAAAACGACAAGTTCGATATTACAAATAAAAAGATGATGAAAACCCAGCTTTTCAACCAAAGAATGTTTGCCGCCTTACAACCCGTAATGCAGCTTGGTATGAACGGACTTTCGCTTTGCATTTATTGGGTAGGCGCGGCGCTTCTCGGAGGAATTGCCGCAACAAACACGTCTGCGCGACTTACAATGTTCAGCGACATAGTTGTTTTCAGCTCGTATGCAACGTATGTTGTAATGGCATTTATGATGCTTGTTATGATTTTTATGATGCTCCCCGCCGCACAGGTTTCGGCAGAGCGCATTAACGAGGTCCTCTCTTCCGACCCCGTTATTACAGAGGGTAAAATCTCCGACGCACCCGAAGTCGGAACGGTTGAATTCAAGAATGTAAGCTTTTCTTACCCCGAATCCCCGGATAACGAGCTCCTAAACATAAGCTTTCGCGTAAATAAGGGCGAAACGCTTGCCGTAATCGGTGCAACGGGCAGCGGAAAAACAACTCTCATAAGTATGATACCGCGCTTTTACGACGCCACAGAGGGCGAGGTTTTCGTAGACGGAGTGAATGTTAAGGACTACACCTTCGAAGCGCTTTACAACCGCCTGGGTTACATAACGCAAAAGGCTGTTCTTTTTTCGGGAACGGTTAAAGAAAACATAACCTTCGGCGAATGCCGCAGAAAGCTTTGCGATTACGATGTTAATAACGCCGTGTCGTTAGCACAGGCAGATGAGTTTGTAAGTAAGCTTGAGGGCGGCACGGATTATCACATAGCGCAGGGCGGCAGAAATGTTTCCGGCGGACAAAAGCAACGCCTTTCAATTGCCCGCGCACTTGCACGCGGTGCGGAGATTCTCATTTTCGACGACTCTTTTTCCGCGCTCGACTACCGCACGGATGCCGCACTTCGCTCGGGTCTTAACGAAAAGCTTCGCGATACCACTAAAATTATCGTAGCTCAAAGAGTCAGCACAATCCGTCACGCCGACAAAATTCTCGTGCTCGACGAAGGCAAAATCGTAGGAAGCGGCACACACGACGAGCTTATGAATTCGTGTGATATTTACCGCGAAATCGCAAAATCTCAGCTTTCGGAAGCGGAGCTTAATGCATAAGAAAGGAGCTCAAAATGAAAAAGGAATCTATGATACCCTCCCTTAAAAAGGTATTTTCATATATGAAAAAAAGCGTGCCGATTGTAATATTCGCTCTTGTTTTAGCGGCGGCGGGCGCAGTGCTTACAATAATAGGGCCCGATAAAATCGGTCAAATGACAACGCTTATGCAAGAAGGTCTTTACGGCGAAATAGACCTTGCCGCAATTTCAAG
>CAZRXQ010000090.1:2075-4876 GCA_964604065.1 uncultured Eubacteriales bacterium
CTTGCGCTGTGCGTAATCGGCGTAACGCTTTTAGGTATGCTTCTTTTAATGCTCGTTATGGGGCGCTCGCAAAAGTACTTTGTAGCACGTCAGGAAAGCCTCGGCAATTTAAACGGCTTTGTGGAAGAAATGTACACGGGACACTCCGTTGTTCGCATTTCCCGTGCCGAGAAAAAAATCAACAGCCGCTTTAACGAGCTGAACCTTGCGGTATACGACGCAAACTGGAAATCGCAGTTTTTGTCCGGCGTTATGCAACCGCTTATGAACATAATCGGTAATATAGGCTATGTTGTCGTGTGCGTAGTCGGCGCATCACTCGCCCTCGGCGGCTACATTAAATTCGGCGTAATCGTATCGTTCATTCTTTACGTTCGCCTGTTCACCTCCCCTCTTACACAAATAGCTCAGGGTATGACTAATATGCAGACTGCCGCGGCATCCGCAAAAAGAGTTTTCGATTTTCTCGAAAGCGAGGAGCTGTCGGACGAATCCGAAAAAACAGCCTCGCTTAAAAATATTCACGGCGCAGTGGAATTTAAAAACGTAAAATTCTCATACCCCGACAATCCCGATAAAGTCATCATCAAGAATTTTTCCGCAACGGTTCATCCCGGTCAAAAAGTCGCAATAGTAGGACCTACGGGCGCAGGTAAAACGACAATGGTTAACCTTCTTATGCGCTTTTTCGAAATAAACAGCGGCTCGATATCCATTGACGGTGTTCCCATTTCCGACATAAAACGCGAAAATCTTCACGAGCTGTTCGGTATGGTTTTACAGGACACCTGGCTTTTCGAAGGAACTGTTCGCGAAAACCTTGTTTACAATATGGAAGGCATTCCCGACGAGCGGCTTGAAGAGGTCGCAAAAGCTTGCGGTATTTCGCGATTTATTCATTCGCTCCCGCAGGGCTTCGATACGGTCTTGAGCGAAACCACCTCCGTTTCCGCGGGACAAAAACAGCTTCTTACCATTGCCCGCGCAATGCTTCAGGACGCACCTATGCTTATTTTGGATGAAGCAACCTCATCTGTAGACACGCGCACGGAGGCTATTATTCAGCGCGCCATGGATGAGCTTACAAAAGAACGCACAAGCTTTGTAATTGCTCACAGGCTTTCCACAATCAAAAACGCCGATTTGATTCTTGTTATGAAGGACGGCGACGTTATAGAAAGCGGCAACCACGAAGAGCTTATGAAAAAAGGCGGCTTTTACAGCGAGCTTTACAACAGTCAGTTCGAACAGGCATCATAAAAATCACCCGCATCCTTCCTTGAAGCTTCAAGTGAAGATGCGGGTAATTTATTATTCTGTTACATTAAATTTGCGATTAAATTCCGATTAAAACTTAATTCTCTCGGAGATGTAAGCCTCAACATCGTCTATGGGCATTCTCTGCTGTTCCATGGAATCACGCTCGCGAACGGTTACGCAGTTGTCCTCAAGGCTGTCAAAGTCAAAGGTAATGCAGAACGGCGTACCTATTTCGTCCTCGCGGCGATATCTTTTGCCTATGGAGCCCGTCTCGTCAAAGTCCGTCATAAAGCTCTTCGAAAGCTTTTCGTAAACCTTTAATGCATCGGGAGAAAGCTTCTTCGAAAGCGGTAAAACAGCCGCCTTGTACGGTGCAATCGCGGGGTTAAGGTGAAGAACCACACGGGTGTCGTTCTTTTCCGCGTCAAGAACCTCTTCGTCGTATGCTTCGCAAATAAGCGCAAGCACCGTTCTGTCAAGACCGTAGGTGGACTCGATAATAAACGGAATGTATCTCTCATTCGTTTCCGGATCAAGATAGTCAAGCTTTTGACCGCTGTATTCCTGATGTCTTGTAAGGTCGAAGTTTGTTCTGTTGTGCGTGCCGTTTACCTCGCCCCAGCCAAACGGGAAAAGGAACTCTATATCGCAAGCCGCTTTTGCGTAATGCGCAAGCTTTTCGTGATCGTGGAAGCGAAGATGCTCCGCGGGAATACCGAGGTCGCAATAATATTTGTGACCGTACTCCTTGAAGTATTCGTAAAGCTCGGTATCCGTGCCTTCCTTGCAGAAGGTCTGGAACTCCATTTGCTCAAACTCGATTGTTCTGAAGGTGAAGTTACCGGGAGTAATTTCGTTTCTGAAAGCCTTACCTATCTGACCTATGCTGAATGGAAGCTTTGCGCGCATGGAGCGCTGAACATTCTGGTAGTTAACATACTCGCCCTGAGCGTTTTCGGGACGAAGGTAAATAACGCTCTTAGCGTCGTTTGTAACGCCTCTGAAGGTCTGGAACATAAGGTTGAATTCGCGGATATCCGTAAAATTATGCTTTCCGCAATGCGGGCACGGAATGGAGTTGTCCTTAATATATTGGAACATTTCCGCTTTTGTCATACCGTCGGCGTGCGCGTCGGGATTAAAGTCATCAATAAGGTTGTCCGCTCTGAAGCGCATTTTGCACTCCTTGCAGTCAAGAAGCGGATCGGAAAAGCTTCCGACGTGACCGCTTGCCTCCCAAACGCGGGGATGCATAAGAATATCGGCATCTACCTCGTAGCTGTTTTTGCGTTCCTGAATAAAGCGCTTTCTCCAGGTGTCTTTAACATTGTTCTTGAGCCTTGCACCGAGAGGGCCGTAGTCCCAGGTGTTTGCAAGTCCGCCGTAAATATCGCTTCCGGGGAATATGAAGCCCCTGCCCTTGCAAAGCGCAACAATTTTTTCCATTGATTTTTCGGTATTGTTCATAATATGCATATCCTTTCGGTAGACGATACAATCAAGTTACAATGATTCCGAAAGCGAATTAAAGTAACTTATTG
>CAZRXQ010000091.1:0-2287 GCA_964604065.1 uncultured Eubacteriales bacterium
CGCTACTGTCTTCGTCATAGCCTTTAAAGGTTTTATACGCGTATATATTAACACTATTTTGCGGATATTTCAAGTGGTTTTTTTAGGATTAACAGAATTAATTTCCGTCCAACCTGCCATATCCTCGAATACACCCTAAAAACTAACATAAGATAATTATACAAATTTCTAAAAAAGCTCTTTACAAATACGCATTGAAGGCGTATAATCCTTGAGAAAGAAACGGAGGACATAGTATGAAAATGACATATCCCATTGTTTTAATACCGGAAGAAATCGGATTTACCGTATATATTCCCGATTTTGATATTAACACTCAGGGCGATGACTTAACCGAAGCTATAGAAATGGCAAGAGACGCTATCGGTCTTATGGGTATTGATATGGAAGATGACGGAAAAGCTATACCGAAAGCGAGCGCCGTTTGCGATATCAAATCCGAAAACGAGGAAATCGTCTCACTTGTCGATGTTGATTTTGCCGAATATCGCCGCAAAAACGAAATTAAGGTTGTCAAAAAAAATTGCACGCTTCCAAGCTGGCTTTGCTACGAAGCCGAAAAAGCCAACATCAACTTTTCGCAAGTCTTGCAGTCTGCACTAAAATGCGAGCTTCATATAAATTAAGATAGCTTTATTAATTAAAACGGCTTTGCCCGTTCCCTCGTTTTGTGAAGGAACGGGCTTTTTATTTTTGCCGCAATCGCTTTTTGCCGCACTTGATTTTTGCACTTAATTTTTAATTAGCTCTAATTTTGAAACCGCGCCGCTTTCGGATTTATTGAACGAGCTCACTCTGCCCTCGCCCTTGTCGTAAGCGTAAACATAATCCCCGGTGTAGGTAACTCTCATTGAGTATGCATTGGTAATTTCCGAATCGCCGTACTCTTTAATAAGCGTAACGCTCTTATTGTCTTCGTCTATTTTGAATGCATACACACCGCCTATGTTTTTATAAGAGCTTTCGTCGGTTTGCGGATTGTAATAGCTCTCGTCTTTAGCGAAAGGCACATATACAACTGAGTTTTCATAGTCAAAGCAAAGTGCCTTGTGTGAATAAAATGCCGAGCTGTATATATAAGAATACCTGTACGAGCCGTCATCTCCGTTTTCGTCAAGTCCGTTTATTTCGTACTTTGAAACCTCCTTCGGCGAGGTGGGGTCACTTACGTCGAAAAGGGAAAGCTTTATGCCGTTACCCCGACCGTTTTCGTCGCCGTCAACGCCGACGCCCAAAAGAAGCGTATCCGAAATCGGATGAAGGTACGAGGAGAAGCCCGGTATTTTAAGCTCGCCGACAATTTTCGGTGAAGCGGGGTCTTTGAGATCTATTACAAACAGCGGGTCTGTCTGCTCAAAAGTTACAACATACGCCGTGTCACCCGAAAATCTAACGGATTTTATCGTTTCGCCCTTTGCTATACCCTCCAAAAAGCCCACCTTGTTAAGCTCGCCGTCAAGTACGGTAACATAATTTTCAAGGCTGTCGCCCCAAGTGCCTGTCGTTGTTGCGATTCTTAAATAACCGTTGTATTCGTCAATGCTGAACTGATTGAGTGCCGTGCCCTTAACGGTTGTTTTGCCGGAATATTCAAAGCCGTCTTTAAGGCTGAATTTTATTATTTCCGTTTCGGTGTAGTCGTCTGCCGAAATTTTGAATATCTCGTTAACCGTACCGTCACTCAAATCTCCCGAATCGTAAATACTCGATGTAACATAAAGCGTATCACCCGAGCAGTAAACATTCTCTCCGCCGCCGAGAACGGCTTTTACCTGCATACTCTCCGCGCCCGCTTTTAAGTCGGTTACGGAAACGACCGCGTAGCGCGAATCGCGAATTTTATCGGTGTAATATATGCTGTCGGCATCAATTTTGCCGTAGTTGCCGTTTTGGTCGGTTGCCTCGGGAATGCAGTTTTCCGTTACCTTTTCCTTCGAAGCCGTAATGTCAACGTATTTATCCGTAACAACGATTATTTTGCCGTCGGTCATTCTCGAAGAAACATACTCGCCTGCCTGCTCGGTGCGCCAAAGCTCCTTCGGATTGCTCTTATCGGAAATATCAAAGCATACGAGAATTGTTCTGTTCGAAGTCGGAGCAATGTAGCACAAATCGCGATATACGCCGTTTATTGCAGTGTCGTCTTCCTCGGAATCGCTTTTTTCGCAAGCTCCCGCAAGCGCGTAAAGCCTGTTGCCCGAAACATATATTTCAAGAAGCTCGGCGTAAAGTACATCACTGTTTTCGGAAAATTCTATATTTGCCCTGCCGACCTCGGAAAGCTTGC
>CAZRXQ010000091.1:2387-4838 GCA_964604065.1 uncultured Eubacteriales bacterium
ACATCACTGTTTTCGGAAAATTCTATATTTGCCCTGCCGACCTCGGAAAGCTTGCCGTTTGCTTCCTCTTTAATAATCGAAACGGCACAGGTGTATGTGAAGTCGTCTTTTACCTTTTCGCCGGAAATATATTTTGTTTCGCTTCCCGAATACAAAACGTCAAAATTCGCGTTTAACGGAAGCGCCGCATAAAGATACTCGCCGTCGTTTTTCAATATATCGGCTTCCGAAACGCCCGAAACCTGCTCGTTTGTTTTGCCGTAATCGCCGCGTGCGGTTGCACTCTCCGAAGCGGTATTGTCCTTTGTCATTAAACCCCCGGCTGCATCCTCTGCTTTAGCGCCCGAAAAAATGTTATTAATATTGTAGAGGAACGAATTTTGATATTTTCGGTATTTTTCCGAATAGCCCGCAAAAAGCTCTTTTATTTCGGCATATTTCGCTTCGTCCTTTTCGGAAGAGCTTTCTCCCTGCGAACCGTTATTTACCACCGGCGGATTTTTCCCCGAGGTGTCCCACGGAGTAAGCGTTATAACCGAGGTGAACACAAACACAAGCACTGCCGCCGCGGCTGCAATACGCATAGTGCGTTTTTTGCTTCGCGCTCCTTTCTTTCCGAACTTTTTCGCAGCTTCTTTTTCGGAGGATACCTGCGCACCCTTCAAAAGCTTTTCGATATTCTCCGAGGAAAGCTTTTCGGGAAAGCTTATATTTTCGTTTTCTTTTAAAATGCCGTTTAACCTTTCAAGCTCTTCTTTTGTAAAGGCTTCGTTTTCGTTTGCTTTCTTTTTCATAAAGATTCCTCCTTTTCACGAAAGAAATTTTCTCAGCTTTTCAAGTGCGCGTTTTCTTTTGGAGCGAACGGTGGACGGCGTCAAGCCGAATATATCCGCAAGCTCATCACTTGTAAAGCCGCCTATAACCGAGAGCAGTACTATTTGCCCGTCGGGCGGCGTAAGGCTTGAAAGAGCCTCCGCAAGCTCGCACCCGAGAGCGCTTACGTTATCGTCATCACGGGAAAGTAAATACTCGGCGCCGTCAAAAACAAGCACCTCGGCGTTCTTCCCCGAAGAAATAAGCATAGTCTTGCACTTGTTGGAAAGAATTTTAAAAAGCCAGGACTTAAAGCTCTCGCTCTTTTTGAGCTTGCCTATGCTTTTGAAGGCGCAAAGCACCGCTTCCTGCACGGCATCCTCGGCATCCGCATTCGATTTCATCATATAAAGCGCAAAACGATGCATATCCTCTTTATAAAAATCGTAAAGAGCCGCAAACGCGTGAGAATCGCCCTGCTTTGCTTTTTCCACAAGAAAAGTAATGTCCGATTTCATAAGCCTACCTCGCGAAGGTCAGATTTTGTACTCTCGTAAATAAGAGTGAAAAGGAAAGTATTTTGTTGCATCAGATTCAAAAAAATGTAAAAAAATATAATAAATGTAAATAAAAAATTAAAATTGCGCAAAAGCCGCTAAAACAATTGTAAAACATTTGCAATAATTAATCAAGTGTGTTATTATTTAATATGTATATTTACAACGAAAGGACAAACCTCTATGTCTTTACTGAAAAAACTTTTCGGCGACTATTCCGCCAAAGAAATAAAACGAATAAGCGGCACTAAGGATAAGGTTCTCGCTCTCGAAAAAGAGTATGCCGCTCTTTCGGACTCAGAGCTTCAGGCAAAAACGCCTTATTTTAAAGAGCGCTTAAAAAACGGCGAAACGCTTGACGATATTTTACCCGAGGCTTTTGCCGCCTGCAGAGAAGCCGCATGGCGTGTTCTTAATATGCGCCACTACCCCGTTCAGATTTTGGGCGGCATTGTGCTTCATCAAGGCAGAATAGCCGAAATGAAAACGGGCGAGGGTAAAACGCTCGTAGCAACGCTTCCCGCATACTTAAACGCACTTTCGGGCGAGGGCGTTCACATTGTTACCGTAAACGATTACCTTGCAAAGCGCGACTCCGAATGGATGGGTAAAATTTACCGCTTTATGGGACTTTCCGTAGGTCTTATAATCCACGAAAAAAACAACGAAGAAAGAAAAGAAGCTTATGCCGCGGACATCACCTTCGGCACAAATAACGAAATGGGCTTCGACTACCTTCGTGACAATATGGTAATGTACGCTTCACAGCGCGTTCAAAGAGGTCACGCCTTCGCGATTGTCGACGAGGTTGACTCCATTCTTATAGACGAAGCGAGAACACCGCTTATTATTTCCGGTCAGGGCGACGCCTCCACGGACCTTTACCGCCTTGCAAACGATTTTGTAAAGCGCCTTAAAATGGTAAAGGTTAAGGAGCTTGACGACAAGGTTAACGCCGAAGAAATCGCAGACCGCGAAGAGGGCGACTACCTTGTTGACGAAAAAGCGAAGTCGGCTACTCTTACAAAAAGAGGTATTCAAAAAGCCGAAGCGGCATTCGGACTCGAAAACCTTATGGATG
>CAZRXQ010000092.1:0-4801 GCA_964604065.1 uncultured Eubacteriales bacterium
TACATAGACTCGCCTATTGTGGCTTTGTCGGTGTATTTCTGCCAGTTGACCTTTAAGGAGTCGGCTTCAACCGTACCTATAAAGTGCGTGGGCGGAACTATTGAAAATACGCGTGAGCCGTCGGGACCTTCCCACCAGAAGGTGTTGTACTGCCACGGATTCGTGTCGTTCCAAATACCCATTTTGTGTGTTACAAAGTACTCAACGCCGGCTTTCTTGAGAATCTGCGGCATTGCGTAGCCGTTACCGAAAACATCGGGAACCCAGCACGTTTTGGGAGTTATGCCGAATTTCTTCTCGGCAAAGCGAATACCGTGAAGAAGCTGTCTTGCGAACGATTCACCGGAAATAAGGTTGCAGTCGGGCTCTACCCACATAGCGCCGATGTATTCCCAACGACCCTCTTTGATTCTTCTTTGAACCTGCTCGAAAAGTCCGGGATAGCGCTTTTCCATTTCGATGTATGTGGGAACGGTGCTCTGCGAGAAAATAAAGTCGGGATACTGCTCCATAAGACGAAGCATTGTAGCGTGAGTTCTGCCGAGCTTTCTTACATACTCCTTGTACGCCCACATAAATACTATGTCAAGGTGAGAGTTACCTACAAGAGCAAGCTTACCCTCGGAAGCGTAATTTTTGTTTTCGTATATTTTTTCCTTAAGAATTTTCTGCGCAACGAGAAGCTCGTTTTTAAATTCCTCGCCTTCAAGGTCGAAGTTAACGTGAAGGAACGCTTCCTTAAGCGTAGCTCTTATCATATCGCCGAGACCCTTGTCGAGAACGGGCATAAACAGCGCGTTAAACGCCGCTTTGAAGTCCCAGTAAACCTCTTCTATAACGGGATCTACAACGCCGATAAAGGAGCAGGAAAGCGTCTTTACGGTTGACTCGTTAGAATGCCATACATAGTAGGACTCAATGTCAACGTCGTAATGCTCGTCGCCCTTCGCACAGCTTGTAAGAAGAACGGAGTTTCTGAACGGGTCAAGACCCTGATACGGCTCGCCGTTTAAAGAAAGAAGCGAATCGCCGCCGAAATATACGTTAAGGGTTACCTTTTCGCCCTTAAAGCGTGCGGGCATATCGAAGGAGTTTTTAAAGAAGGCACTCCAACCGTTGTTGCCCCATTTGTCGCCGACGTTTAATTCCTTCCACTCATCGTAAAAGAATTCGTAATCGTCAACACCCTTGTAAATGCATTCCTTCATTTTCCATGCGGGAATGGATTCAATGTCTGTATAAATGCGTTTTTTGAGAGTTTTGAGCTTAACCGTTACAAGGTCGTCAAACGAGAAAATACCTCTTTGCTTACCCTTTGTCTGGTCGCGCCAATCGTCAACATGAGCGTCCATTGCGTCAAGCGAAGCAACGGCGTCAAGGTTTTTTATTTCTGCCAAAAGAATCTTCCTTTCTCAAATAAATATTTGAAAGTACATCTACAGTATATCATTTAAATTTCCGATTTTCAATAAGCTTAATAAATAATTATAATATTTATTACAATAAAAATCGCAAAAACCGATTTACATATCGGCGACGTTGTGATACAATAAATCGAATTATTCGAAAGGACTTTTTAAAAATGCTTCTTGATAAAGAAATTTTAATCCCCGACCTCGGCGTTGTGGGAAAAGACAGCGGCTTTCACCTGCTTTCTTCAACGGAAGACAAAAGATTTGTTTCCGGCAAAAACGGCGTTGAGCTTATAGCTTCAACCGGCGACGGAAAGGTGGAATTTGTTTCGTTCGGCACGCACTCTCTCGCGTGTGTAAAATCGGCTATAGCCTACCCCGTATATTATCCCGTTTTCCCCGTTAAAACGGAATACCCCTTAAACGCGGTTCTTATGGACCTTGACGGTACAACCGTTAAAAGCGAGGAATTTTGGATCTGGATAATCGAAATGACTACGGCAAGCCTTTTGGGCAATCCGAAATTCTCTCTCGAAGAAGCCGACTTACCGTTTGTTTCGGGACACAGCGTTTCCGAGCACCTTCAGTATTGCATTGACAAATACTGCCCCGGCGCTTCGCTTGAAAAAGCAAGAGATTTTTATTTTGAGCACACCCATCGCGAGATGGAGGAAATTATGGCAGGCAGAGGCAAGGACGGCGCATT
This sequence comes from uncultured Eubacteriales bacterium, assembly GCA_964604065.1. Taxonomy (GTDB): domain Bacteria; phylum Bacillota; class Clostridia; order Oscillospirales; family Acutalibacteraceae; genus DTU089. Next base: position 2,119 of record CAZRXQ010000092.1, read on the forward strand.
TACCCCCGCAGAGGGCGTTAAGGACTTCCTTCTCGAATTAAAGTCCATGGGCGTAAAAATCGGACTTGTAACCTCCGGCCTTTACGAAAAAGCGTGGCCCGAAATTCTTTCGGCATTCCGCACACTTAAAATGGGCGACCCGAAGGACTTTTACGATGCCGTTATTTCCGCGGGCTTCCCCTTAAGAAAGGGCAGTGTGGGCACATTAGGCGAGCTTTCTCCGAAGCCTCATCCGTGGCTTTACAGCGAAACCTCCATTGTCGGCTTGGGCGAAGCCTTCGCAGACAGAAACCGCGTTATAGGCATTGAGGACAGCGGCGCGGGCGCGTGCTCCGTAAGACTTGCCGGCTACACCACAATAGGTATTGCGGGCGGCAATATAGAATCAAGCGGCACAAAGGCGGTTTGCTCGCACTTCTGCAATAACTTCGAAGAAATAATGAAAATCATAAAAGGCTAAGGTGAAAAGTATGGACAACAACGAAAAAAAGCTTCAGCTCCACTTTATCTCCAACACCCACTGGGACAGAGAGTGGCGCTTCTCCGCAAGAAGAACGCAGTATATGCTCGGCTATATGCTCGATATGCTTCTTGACATTCTCGACAAGAATCCCGATTACCGTCACTTCCACCTCGATTCTCAGACTATGCCCCTTCAGGACTACCTTGAAGCATATCCCGAGAAAAAGGAAAAGCTTAAAAAGTACATAAGCGAAGGAAGAATCGGCGTAGGCCCGTGGTTTTGCCTTCCCGACGAGTTTTGCGTCGGCGGCGAAAGCCTTATAAGAAACCTTCTTTTAGGTCACAAAATCGGCGAGGAAATGGGCGGTATAAGCAAAACCGGCTACTCTCCCTTCGGCTGGGGTCAGATTTCTCAGCTTCCGCAGATTTACGACGGCTTCGACATTCACTTCGCCTCGTTCTACCGCGGCGTAAACGAATACACAACTCCCAAGTCGGAGTTTTATTGGGAAAGCCCCGACGGCACGAGAATTTACGCATCGCGTCTCGGCAAGCGCCCGCGTTACAACCTCTGGTACATCGTTCAAAGACCCGTTTATTACAATCAGTCAAACGAAAATAACCGTAATATGCTTTGGAACGATAACAACGGTACGTTCAAATTTATCGACACCGACAACGGTATGCTCGACTATCAGTACGCGCACCCGTTTTATGAGTATCACGAGGAAAATATAGAGCCCCGCGCAAAGCAGGCTGTTAAAGAGCAGGACAACGACTGGACAACTCCGCACCGCTTCTGGTCGGTAGGTCACGATTCCTCCTGCCCCGACGAGCGCGAGGTTCGTATGATCAACGATTTGAACAACGCGCTCCCGAATGCAGAGGTTTTCCACTCCACGTTAAAAGAGTTTGAGCAGGGCGTTATAGACGAGTTCTCCCCCGACTCTCCCGTATTAAAGGGCGAAATGCGCGCTCCCTACACAAAGGGCAGTGTAAGCCCGATGATGGGCTGGATTATTTCCGCAAGAACATATATCAAGCAGGCAAACTTCGATGCCGAGCGCAGACTTCAAAACTACGCCGAGCCGATGGCTGTTTTCGCTTCGTTTGCAGGCGCACCTTATCCGCAGAATTTCATTGACCTTTCTTACAACTATCTCCTTCAGAATCACGGCCACGACAGCATAGGCTCGTGCGGAAGAGACGTCGTATATGAGGATGTTATCTACCGTTTCCGTCAGTCGAAGGATCTTTCCGTTTGCGTATTCGAACGCGCATTCGAAGATGTTGCCGGCGATATCGACCTTTCCTCCTTCTCAAGAGACGACGCGGCAATAGTCGTATTTAACCCCGCACCGTTTAAGAGAACCGAATGTGTAAAGCTCAATGTCGAAATTCCCGCGGAGTGGAAAGCGGACAGCTTTAAAATTCTCGACACCGACGGCAGCGAGCTCAGGTATCAGGTTGTTGCCACAAACAAAAATAACGCGCAGATTATTCAAAACCCCAACGACGTCGCAAACGTGCTTCATACAGAGCAGTACACAATTATCCTCGAAGTTAAGGACGTTCCCGCAATGGGCTACAAGGCGCTTAAAATGCAGCCGCTTAAGAATGTTCGCGCAAAGAACCCCGTTACAATGAAAAAATCCGCACAGGCGGCGGAAAACGAATTTGTTCGTCTTACAATCAATTCGAACGGTACATTCAATGTATTCGACAAGGAAACCGGCAGACTTTATTCCTCGCTCGGCTACTTTAAGGATACAGGTGAAACCGGAAACCCCTGGGAGCACATTGTTCCCGAAAACGACGAAACCTTTACAACTCTTAACGAAAACGCCAAAATCACGCTCCTTCACGAGGGCGAGCTCGAAACTGTATTCAAGGTTGAAATTAACTGGGCGCTTCCCGAAGGTCGCTCTCAGGATGAGAAAACACGCTCCTCTCACCTTAACCCCTTCAAGATTACAAACATAATCTCCTTAAAGAAGGGCGCACGCTTTGTTGAAGTCGAAACAACAATCGACAACAACAGCGAAGACCATTACCTTCAGGTTGCGTTCCCGACAAATATTAAAGCCGAATCCGTTTTCGCACAGGGTCAGTTCGACGTTATAGAAAGACCGATTAAACACCCCGATTACACGCTTTACGACGAAATCCCCATGACGGAAGCTCCCATGAACTCCTTTGTGGATATTTCCGACGGCAAGGT
>CAZRXQ010000093.1:0-2299 GCA_964604065.1 uncultured Eubacteriales bacterium
AGCGTGCGCAAAGCTCGTCTGCGTAAATTACGTTGCCCTTTGACTTACTCATTTTGTCAGTTCCCGAAAGAAGCCACGGATGACCGAAAACCTGCTTCGGAAGGGGCTCACCTAAAGCCATAAGCATTATGGGCCAATAAATAGTATGGAAGCGCAAAATGTCCTTGCCGATAATGTGAACGTCGGCGGGCCAATATTTTTTGTACATATCGGAAGAACCGTCGGGGTCGTAGCCGAGGCTTGTTATATAGTTTGAAAGCGCGTCTATCCAGACGTATATAACGTGCTTCTCGTCAAACGGAACGGGAACGCCCCATTTGAAGCTTGAGCGCGAAACGCACAAATCCTGAAGACCGGGCTTAATGAAGTTGTTTATCATTTCCTTTTTGCGGCTTTCGGGATAAATAAAGTACGGGTTCTGCTCTATATATTCTTCAAGCTGTTTTTGATATTTGCTGAGCTTAAAGAAATATGTTTCTTCCTTCTCCTTGTGAACCTCTCTGCCGCAGTCGGGGCATTTACCGTCTTTTAGCTGAGTGTCCGTAAAGAAGCTTTCGCACGGAACGCAGTACCAGCCCTCGTATTCGCTCTTGTAAATATCGCCCTTGTCGTAAAGCTTTTTAAAAATCTTCTGAACGGCTTTTTCGTGCTGTTCGTCGGTGGTGCGAATGAACTTGTCGTATGTGGTGTTAAGGCAGTCGCAAACAGCTTTTATTTCGCCGGCTACCTTGTCAACATATTCCTTGGGCGAAACGCCTGCTTTTTTCGCGTATTCCTCTATTTTTTGACCGTGCTCGTCCGTGCCGGTCTGAAAGAAGACATCAAAGCCCTGCATTCTTTTAAACCTCGCCAAAGCGTCGGAAAGCACTATTTCGTAAGAATTGCCTATGTGCGGCTTTCTTGAGGTGTAGGCTATTGCCGTTGTTATATAATAAGGCTTTTTATCCATACATTAATCTCCTTTGAAATATTTATAAAACTGATTATATGCTTATTCCGCTTTTAAGTCAAGCCTTGTTTTGCCGAGCGATTTTGCATCTATTGTTACTGTAATGTCGCCGGTATCTCCCGTGGTTCTTATCCAGAACGCTCTGTCGCCGCCTATAAGCGAGAATTCCTTCGGACCTATAATTTCGGCAGGACCTTTTACGGAAATCTTACACGGGATATCCGCAAACGGTGCGCGGTTGCCGTTTTGGTCTAATGCGGTAAGCTCTATTCTCGTTGCGTCGTAGGTATCGCCCTGCTTTAAGGTGTAAGAGTCTGCCGCGGCGCTTAAATGAAGCTCGGTTACGGCGCTTTTTACAACGGTTTTTACAAGCTTTCCGTTTTTGTAGCCTTCAAAGGTATACGAAACCTGCTTGTCGCCCCAGCCGCCTATATATTTTGTAACAAGGTCGAACATTTTCGAGAAGGATATTTTGCCCACAACCATACCCGCGCCTACCTTAAGCCAGTTTTGCGGGGGCATTTTGATCTGATCGCGCTGTGCGGCAACAAGCGCGGGCTTTAAGAATTTTACAGCCTTCGGGTCGAGGTTTTCGGTTTCGGTTAAAACGTCGCCGAAAAAGTCCTCGGCAATCATCGGCGGGTGAGGAAGGTTTTTAAACGGAGAGTCCGCGGGATAAATCGTGCTTGTGTATTTGCCGCTTTTGTAAATCTTTACGTAGTCGCAGTTTGTAAATACCCAAACCTTGCCGATTATTCCGCCGGGATGCTCGCCTATATCCATTGAAGAGGATATTTCAAGGAAGGGCTCATCCTCCTGCTGAGAGCGGTAAATTGCCGCACCGAGCTTCGGAACGCGGAACATATCCGTAACGCCGTGGTAGCAGATTTTGTCGCCGCTGCCGAAGTCCTTGTGAGTGTTGTAGTCGGACATACACCAGCCTATTGCGCCGCTTATTCTCGTACTGCCGTAAGCGGTGTTTAAAACTCTTGTATGGCGAAGCGCGTGCTCTGTTCTCAAAGCCTCTCTGTCAAAGCTCTTTGTGGGATACATATGACCGTTGTGCTCCGTTACAAGATACGGCGCTTTTATTCCCGCGGGGATTATTGCCGGCAAAAGCGATATCATACCGCCCGAATGCGAAAAGTCGTTGTAGGTGAAAACGTCTTCGAGAAGGTGGCTTCTCGGAATATTTCTTACGCCGCCCGTTTTTCTTGTGGAGTCAAGCTCGTGTGCGATTTTGTTCGCTTCGAGATATAATTCGTCACAGTCCATACCCTCGTTTACGCGAACGCCCCACAAAATAACAGAGGGGTGGTTTCTGTCGCGAATAACCATTCTTTTAATGTT
>CAZRXQ010000093.1:2399-4790 GCA_964604065.1 uncultured Eubacteriales bacterium
GAGTCTATATCCCAAAGCTTTACGTTTTCCACTGCCCATTTAATGTTTATTACCTTGCCGGAAAAATCGCATTCGCGCTCTGCTACAACGCTTTCTTCATTATCCTTTAATACAAAGTGAAGCTTGCCGCTTGTTTTTTCGGAAAGCGTAATATCGGCATCTATTACCTTTTTGGGCATAAGCACGTTTTTCGGTCTTGCGAAAACGTCTTCTATATAAATTTCGCTTACCTCTTCAAGCCAAACCTCGCGGTAAATACCGCCGTAAACGAGGTAGTCCACAACATTGCCGAACGGCGGAATTTCGTCGCGCTCGCTTGAATCGAGCTCAACCGCGATTACGTTGTTTTTCTCCTTTACCTCATTTGTAATGTCAAAGGAAAATCTGTTGTATGCGCCTTTGTATTCGCCTATGAATTTGCCGTTTAAATAAACGCGTGAATAAACAGCCGCGCCTTCAAAATGAAGAAGGTAGCGCTTACCCTCGTTTTTGCCGCCGTCAAGCGAAAAATGCTTTCTGTAAAGGCTTTTAAACTGATAGGATTTTTCGTCGAAATAGTTAAGCGGGAGTTCCTTGTTTGTGTGGGGAATGTCTACCGTAAGAAGCTTTGAATCGTCAAAACTCTTTTTAACCATTTCTTCTTTGAATTCGGGGGAGTACTTCCATCCGAAATTAAGGGGATATACAGTTCTCATAAATTTGTCCTCGCCGTAAATTATTATTTCCTAAAGGTTACTACATTAATTTTATACCATCATAATAAGTATGTCAATAAAGCTTTTTTGTTATTTTCCGTTTTTTCGTCCACAACAGCCGAAAGAAGCTTTTTAAGCGCCTCGCCTATTTCTTCTCCGCGAAGCCCCGCTTCGAGTAAGTCGTTTCCGGATATCTTCAGCTGTGAAACCGTGACGCATTCGTTGTTTTTTTCTATTTCGTCAAGCCAAGTTAAAACCGCCTTGCTTTCCTTTTCTATGTTTCTGTACGCCTCGCTCAAAGCGCCGCGGTCGCTTTTTTTGATTATGAGAAGCTCTTTTACATCCTCAGAAGAAAGCTCTGCCATTTTGTGCTTTAAAAGAAGCTTTGTTTCGGGCGGCTCAAAATCGTGGTGCGACACGAGAAACGATACGCGGTCGACTGTTTTTTTGTCGAATTTAAGGCGCGTTAAAATTTCTCTTGCCATCTCTCCGCCGACGGCGGCGTGATTTTTAAAGGTGCTGTCGCCGTTTTCGTTTAATTTGTGCGTGGGCACCTTACCGAGGTCGTGAAGAAGCATTGTAAGACGAAGATTTTTTTCGGGCGGTATTGTGTCTACCGTGTGGCAGATGTGCCCCCATACGTCGTACGCGTGCTTTTTGCCGTATTGCTTAAAGCCTACCGCGGGCAAAATCTCGGGAATGAAAACGCCCAAAACATCGGAATACTCCGAAAGTACCTCGAATATATTTTGACCGACAAGCATTTTCACAAGCTCGGACGATATGCGCTCTGCGGAAATGTCGCGCAAAAGAAAGCGGTTTTCGTGAATAGCCTCTTTTGTTTCGTCCTCTATTTTAAATCCGAGCACCGAAGAAAAACGTAAGGCGCGGAGTATTCTCAGGGCGTCCTCCTTAAAGCGCTTGTCGGGGTCTCCCACGGTTTTTATTATACTATTATATATATCGTTTTCGCCGCCGAATAAATCTACAAGTCCGCAGCTCGGATTATAGGCAATTGCGTTAATTGTGAAGTCGCGCCGCGAAAGGTCCTCTTCTATACTTTTTGTGAACGACACGCTTTCGGGGTGGCGGCTGTCAAGGTATGCGCCGTCGGTTCTGTAGGTTGTTATTTCTACGGGTCTCTTGTCGAAAATAACCGTAACTGTGCCGTGCTTAATGCCCGTTTCTATTATTCTTTTGTCCGAAAAAAGCTCTTTCGTTTCTTCGGGGAGTGCGTTTGTTGTGATGTCCCAATCGTACGGCTCTTTAAGAAGCAGGCTGTCGCGTACCGCGCCGCCTACGCAAAAGGCTTCGAATCCGGCTGCCGAATAACGCTCTAAAATCTCTTCTATATATTGCGGAAGCTTAAGGTTCATTTTTCCCTCCGAGATTAAAATCAAAATTAAAATAATATATATATTATATTGTATATATTTCTTCCGAGAAGTCAATAAAATAATTACAAAATGAAAGAAAAACAGGCAAAAAAAGCGCTCAAAAGTTACAGTTTGTAATTTCTGCAATTCTCACAAAAACCGAGCGGGTTTTGTCGGTCAAAAGCCCCCGACCGACACAACATCTTGATTTTTCGTGTTTGCTTTGTTCAAAGGGTTTGGTGAAAATACACAAAAAACAAAATTCAAATTATTTGACAATGCCGAAAGTTTGAATATAATACGCTTTGCCAGAGGAAACA
>CAZRXQ010000094.1:0-4690 GCA_964604065.1 uncultured Eubacteriales bacterium
CAAGGAAAATCTTATCTACCTGCTCCTGGGTATAGGTTGAAAACTTTTTCTGTGCTTCTTTTACACGCTTGAGTGTTGCTTCAAGAGCTTCAACACTGTCAACAATTACTCTGTTCTGCATTTCGATACACATCCTCCGTTAATTTTATTCAGAAGCGCTCTTCGCCTCTTGTGTTGATATTATTTTAACAAGATTCAACCGATTTGTAAAATACCGATTTTTTATATATGCAATGTATTTTTTGATATATCAATCTCATACAAATTAAACAAATTGAGTTGGTGTGTTTTGTGCAACCTGTACATCAACTACCGAAAACACGCCTTTTTGCATTGCAAAGCTCGGAAATAAACATATCGTCTGCCTTAGTTAACTTATAATTTTTGCGATATATTAAAATATCCTTATAAACCCTGCCGTTTTCCTCACATTCGCGCTCTGTCAGCTTATACCTTGAAAGCAGCTCCTTCGGAATCGGCGAAACCCACATAAAGCATTCCGGATTTTGAGAGATAACCTCAAACTGACTTGCCCTGTCGAAAACAAAAATCCGTCTTTCGCTGTTATCGGGAAGCTCTTCCTTTTTTACCTGCGCAAAAGAAAGCGACGGAACGTACGGGTCGGCGTGCGCAACCTCAATAAAATCCTTAAGATCGTCATAGGTTATTTCGGGAAGACTCGCAAGCGGAGAGGACTCACTCATAATAAGGCGGTACTTAAACTGAGTTATCATCTCGTAATTGAGTTCTTTTTCGTCGAGCATGGATTTATAGTACCTGTCATAATTTTCCGCATAACGGATTATGCCGAGCTTAAAATCGTCCTCCAAAACGTTCTTGAGAGTTCTCATTGAGTTTGTTTCTTTGTAATAAACCTCGGTTTCCGTGCCCTTTTCGAGAAGCGCCGAAAACTTTGCGAAGGCATCGGCAATATAGCTTGCCCTCGGAACGGAAACGGAAAAGCGCATTTTCCCGGGCTCGCCGTCCTTAAAAATATTTTCGACGGTATCCACCTGCTTTAAAATGCTTTTTGCGTATTGAATAAAAACCTCGCCGTCGGGCGTGGGAAGCATACCCTTTGTGCTTCTTTCGAAAATCGTAACGCCTAAAGACAGCTCAAGCTCCTTTATCGCTCTGCTCAAATTCGGCTGACCGACGTAAAGCTTTTCGGCAGCTTTGCTTATTGAGCCCGTCTTTGCGATTTCAACGGCATATCTCATATGCAAAAGATTCATTAACTCACCCGCTTTCCTTAGTATTGTACCACAATATTTCGGAAATTCCAACAGCAAAACCGATATTATACCTGTTTTTTTAAAATTTTTTCACATTCGGTTTAAAATTACAAGAATCAAAATTATAAAAACACCGCCGCACCGAAAAAGCACGGCGGCAAATATTAATTACATAAGACTTTTGTAAAGCGCTTTAATATCTTCAACGCTTGTGTCTCTGGGGTTACCCGGGCGGCACGCATCGGCAAATGCATCCTTTGCAAGAGAATCAAGGTCCTCATCCTTTACAATGCCCTTAAGTGACGGATTGATTCCGACATCAACAGCAAGCTGCTTAACAGCGTCAACAGCGGCTTTTCTGTACTCGGCGGGTGTCATACCTTCTGTACCTTCAACGCCCATAGCGCGTGCTATATCGCGGTATTTCTCGCCCGTGAATTCCGCATTATATTCCATAACAGTGGGAAGAAGCGTAGCGCAGGCTTTGCCGTGAGGCATATCGTAATAAGCGGAAAGCGTGTGTGCCATGGAGTGGTCAACGCCCAAGCCTACGTTTGAGAAGCCCATACCGGCAATATACTGACCGAGAGCCATACCCTCTCTGCCGTCGGCGTCGTTGTTAACTGCACCGCGAAGGCTCTTTGCAATAACCTCAATTGCCTTAATGTGGAACATATCCGAAAGCTCCCACGCACCCTTTGTGATGTAGCCCTCGATAGCGTGTGTTAAAGCGTCCATACCCGTAGCCGCCGTAAGAGAAGCGGGCATAGAGGACATCATATCGGGGTCAACTACCGCTACAACGGGGATATCGTGCGCGTCAACGCAAACAAATTTGCGCTTTTTCTCAACGTCGGTAATAACGTAGTTAATTGTAACCTCTGCGGCTGTACCTGCCGTTGTGGGAACTGCTATAATCGGAACGCAGGGGTTCTTCGTGGGCGAAACGCCTTCAAGCGAACGAACATCCGAGAACTCGGGGTTTGTAATAATGATGCCTATAGCCTTTGCGGTATCCATCGAAGAGCCGCCGCCTACGGCAACAATGCAGTCAGCGCCGCTTTCCTTGAAGGCTTCAACGCCGTGCTGAACATTTTCGATTGTGGGGTTGGGCTTAATGTCGGAATAAACACTGTAGGGTATGCCTGCCTTCTCAAGAAGGTCGGTAACTCTTGTTGTAATGCCGAACTTAATAAGGTCGGGGTCGGAAGCAACAAAAGCCTTTTTGAGCGAACGCGCCTTAATTTCCTCGGGAATAGCGGAAATCGCACCTGCTCCGTGATAAGAGGTTTCGTTCAATACGAATTTTTGCATATATATCATCCTTTTTTATCGGGAAATCACTTTCCCGTTTATTACCGTACCCCTATTGTACTACATAAAAAAGAAAATTTCCATACCCTGTGAATAAATTAACCCTAAATTTTCATATAATTTTTATATAGTTTACAATCTCTTGACATATCGGCACTTTCGAATGTATAATACGGTAAAGTCCCCCACGGCTTTGAAAGGCAATTTTACGCAATTACCGCGTCAAAAAGCCTTGCAACAGTAAAAAAATAAGGATGTAGTTTTTAATGAAAAAAAGAATTATCGCACTGCTTTTAACTCTCGCATTTCTTTTGAGCGCCGCCTCCTGCGGCAATGTTCTTAAAACAAAAGAGCTCTCTTCAAGGCTCACGCAAACAAGCGTTATAACAAAAAGCACGTTATCGGACGTCGAAAAATACACCGACTACTTCTCGCTTTTTTCCGATTCGACACTTCTCGTTCCCGGTCTTTTCGAGGGAATAATTCCCCAGGGACTTTGCTTTGACGAGGAAAACGGAAACATTATAATAAGCGGGTATTTCAAAAAAGGCGAGCTTCCTTCAATGCTCGCGATAGTAGATAAAGGCAACGGCGCACTTATTAAAAGCGTGAAAATCGAGCTTTCGGACGGCACGCTTTACACCGGTCACGCAGGCGGCCTTTCCGAGAGTAACGGCTACATCTACATAACGGGCGGCGGCGAGGCGCTTGTAATAGAAAAAAGCGCACTTTTAAGTACAGCGGACGGCGAAGCCGTTAAGGTATCGGGTAACTTCAAGCTCAATACCGAAGGCTCGTTCGCAAACTGCTCAAACGGCGTTTTGTGGGTTGGCACGTTTGTAGAAAATTCGAAAGCCGCACACAGCGAATCGGAGCTTATAACAACGCTTCCCTCGGGCGAAACCTTTTACGCATATTGCGAGGGCTATATTTTGGAAAACGGTCTCCCCTCTTTAAATAATCTCAATTCCGAAGGTGACGGTTATATCCCCGATTACTTTTTCGCTGTTCCCGACGAGGTTCAGGGAATGACCGTAACGCCGACGGGAAAATTTGTTTTCAGCTCAAGCTACGGCAGACGAAACGATTCCGTTATAAGGATTTTCGACGATATTACAGATTCAAAGCGCATAGGAAGCGTTACGGTGGATAATACGCAAATCGACCTTAAAGCCGCTTCCTCGGACCTTCTCAAAAAAGAAATAACCGCACCGCCTATGAGCGAGGGCTTGGAATATTTCGACGGCGGCGTGTGGCTTCTTTTCGAATCGGGCGCTTCAAAATACAGAAGCGGCGGCGGAAAGTATCCTATAGAAACGCTCCATTTTGCTGAAATCGAATAATCCGAAAACAAAAAGCGTAATTCCAAAACGAAAATCATCTAAGCTATTGACAAACCCCTCCTACAGTTGTAGTATATAAGTGCAAAACACTACAATTGTAGGAGGTTTCTTTATGAAAAAAGCAAAAGTATTTATGTCGTTTTTTATATGTGCGGTTTTACTTATTATTACTTGCGTGCCCTGCTTTGCGGAAGAGTCCGAGGAAGGCATAATAAAATACTCGCCGACCGAGGTTAACGAAATGCTTATTTCGGGCGGTTGCCCCGAAAAGCTCACGCAAAAGCTGTCGGAAAACGCTCTTTTGAAAATTACCGAAAACATAGGAGAATACACCGTTACGGATATCGTCTGTACCGTCGGTGGCTTTGCTAAGGTAAACGGCAAAACAGACGAAAACATAAAAGCGGACATAATCATTCTTGAATTAAGAGACGTAGAAAACGGTTATTATAACGGCTACACGGTGTGTGTTTTCTGGGAAGGAGTAAAAAAGCCGTTTTTAAATCAAAATGACGTTGTTTACGTAACCTGGAATACCGAAAAATTCTTACCGGATTATAAACACTTTTACGCAGAGGACCTGCGTCTTAATGCCGAAAGCGGCAAATGGAGTGTTCACAAAACATACAACAGAGTAGACGAAAGCTCGTATAACGGCACATATAATTACGGCTACAGAACAGACCTTCTCTCCCCCAAGGACGGCGTAGGCGGCGTTGTCATATTCAACATAGTTACACAATCCTACTCAAAGCAAACCTCAATTACCGAAACGGGCGTAAATGTGCATTACGGTTA
>CAZRXQ010000095.1:0-4676 GCA_964604065.1 uncultured Eubacteriales bacterium
ACAAATAATCACTTCCCAAAAACGAAAAAATGTTGATTTTGGGAAGTGGGTGTAAATTTTTAAACACAAGGTGCAAAACCGACTTACACGGGATTGTACCTTGTGTTTTTATGCTTTTGTTTTTTTTGCTCTTGTTTTTTATGCTGCCGTTTTTTCGGCTGCCTTTTTGCCGGTCAGCTCTTTATATACCTTACGAATAAATATTGCCGCGATAACAAAAGTTAAAACATCCGCAACGGGGAACGAAAAGAGCACGCCGTCAAGTCCCATAAATATCGGCATTATAATCGGTAAAAATACGCCGAAAACGATTTCTCTTACAAGCGAAATCACGGTTGAAAGAACCGCTTTGCCGAGCGCCTGTAAATAAATGAATGTGCCTTTGTTAATCATAGCAAGCGGCATCATACACAGGTATATTCTGAAGCTTTTTACAACAAAATCGGTGTAATATGCGCTTTCGTTTGCCGCGCCGAAAAGCGAAGCTATTTGAAGCGGGAAGCATTCCACTATTATAAGCGCAACAACCCCCACAATCATCTCCGACAGCAGTAAATATGTAAAAAGCTTTTTTGCCCTGTCTTTCCTGTTTGCGCCGATGTTATATCCCACAACGGGTATACAGCCCGCGGCAAAGCCTATAGCCACGGATATTGCGATTTGGAAAAACTTCATTACTATACCGAGAACCGCGAGCGGAATTTGGGCGTACTGCGCCTGAGAAAAAATTTCGTCTGCCGCGCCGTATTTTGTACACATATTCTGAACTGCCGCCATTGAAACAACAAGTGAAATTTGCGCTAAAAAGCTTGTAAGACCGAGAGAAATGAATTTTTTCATAATACGGGGAAAAAGTCCGAAGCTGTTTTTTTCAAGCTTTACCGATTTCATTCGGCAAATATAGCAAAGCGACAAAGCCGCCGTAAGCACCTGCCCTATAACGGTTGCTATCGCCGCACCCTTCATACCCATTTTTAAAGGGAAAATAAATACAGGGTCAAGAATAATATTTGTAACTGCACCCAAAAGAGTCGCAAGCATTGCAAAGCGCGGACTGCCGTCCGAACGAATTATGGGATTCATTGCCTGCCCGAACATATAAAACGGTATGCCGAGGGTAATCCAAAAGAAATATTCTTTTGCATATGTAAAGGTCTCTTCATTTACCCTTCCGCCGAAAAGCGTTAATATCGGCTCGGAAAACACAAGGTATACTCCGGTAAGCAAAACACTCGAAATCACACAAAGAAGGATCGCGTTGCCTACGGTTTTCCCGGCATCGTCTTTTTTATTTGCACCCAAGGAAATGCTCACAAAAGCGCACGCGCCGTCACCTATCATAACGGCAATACCGAGCGCTATAACCGTCAACGGAAAAACCACCGTATTTGCGGCGTTGCCGTAAGACCCGAGATATGCGGCATTCGCTATGAATATTTGGTCTACTATGTTGTAAAGCGCACCGACTAACAGTGAAATTATGCACGGCACGGCGTACTTTGCCATAAGCTTTCCCACATTTTCGGTTACAAGATAAGATTGATTGTTTTCGTTCATTTAATAAAAAACCTCCTGAATTATAAAAAAGGCGCAAGCCCAAGTCGGACTTACACCTTTTCGGTTACACACTGACCGATATTATAATGCTTTGTCGCAAATTTTTCAAAGGCTTTTTCGCACAAAAATAAGCTGTATAAATATTTAAATTTGCACTATTTTGCCCCGAAGACGAAATACCGTTCAGTCTAATTTCCCGTCTTCGTACCTTCTGTCCTTGTAATAGTAAATTTTATCGTGCTCGTTTATTTCACGAACGACCTTACACGGCACGCCCATTGCAACAACATTTGCGGGGATATCCTTTGTTACGACACTTCCCGCGCCGATAACCGCGTTTTCGCCGATTGTAACACCGGGTAAAACCGTTACATTACTGCAAAGCCACGCGCCCTTTTTTACGGTAACGGGAGCGGAATACATCACACCGGTTGCTCTGTATTCGGGGTAAACGGGATGTCCGCTCGTTACAATAGTTACATTCGGTCCGAACATAACGCCGTCCTCTATCGTAATTTTGTCATCATCCAAAAGCACCGTATTAAAGTTGAGGTAGCAAAAATCGCCTATGGTAATATTTTTACCTACTGCCACATTTACGGGCGGCTCTATTAAAGACTTACCTATTGAGCCGAAAATCATTTTTTCGAGAATCACTCTTTTCGGCATATTCACAGCCCAAGAACGATTAAACCTACCGACTGCCGTTTTTGCAAGCACACCCCTAATCATCCAGCCCGCCGTATCTCCGAAAAGCTTACCCTCGCTCTTTCTTTTCTCCATTTGTTTGTATGTAATTTTACCCATAAAAATTCTCCTTGACTTTTACATATTCCATATTATAATTATATCGCAAATCAGAACTTACAACAACGATTATAGCGAATAATATTATAACAATCGCGCAAGGAGAGACTATGTTGATCCCACTCAACGAGGATTATTCGGAAAAAGTCAGATACGACTACCCGGATTTTCCGGTTTATATAAGAAGGTCGTTTCTTTCGGTATTTCCGAATTACACGGCAGACAGGCATTGGCACGACGACATTGAGCTTATTTATGTTTTGTCGGGCAATATGCAATACAACATCAACGGCACTGTAGTAAGCATTAAAGAAGGCAACGGAATTTTCGTTAATTCAAAACAGCTTCATTTCGGATTTTCCGACACAAAAAGCGAATGCGATTTTATTTGCGTGCTTTTCCACCCGCTTTTGCTGTGCACATCAAAAATGCTCGAAGAAAGCTTTGTAGCCCCCCTAACGGAAAAAGGCGCGCCTTTTATTCTTCTCGACGCGCAAAAGAATAAATCCGTCCTCGAAAAAATATTCGGGCTTTGGGAGAAAAGAGAAGCCAAAGCTCTGCCGCTTTACTTCCTCGGTAACGCCGCGTTAATTTGGCAAGAACTTTTTAACATTGCCGTCCCGGAAGAAAAGTGCGAACACACCGCGGGAAAGGTTACCGCATTAAAAAAGATGATGGGTTATATTGCGGAAAATCACAAGGAAAAGCTTACTCTTGAAAAAATCGCCGCCTCAGCAGGCGTTTCAAAGCGCACCTGCGGAAATCTTTTTGTAAAATATCTGAATCAAACGCCTATTGAATACCTTTGCGATTACCGCTTAAGAAAAAGCGTGGAGCTTCTCACATCTACTGATATGAGTATTCTCGAAATAAGTATGGAGGTCGGCTTTTCGGGTGCAAGCTACTACGCCGAATGCTTCAAAAAGCTTTACGGCACAGCGCCCGCCGAATACAGAAAGAATTTTTTAAAGGAGCAAAAAAATGGCAATCGCAAATCCAGGTAAATTGCAACACAAATCGGAAAACGCGGAATTTTTGCACGAGCTTTTTTCAATAGCCGTTCCCGTGGGCTTGCAAAATCTTTTAATAGCCCTTATAGGCGGAACGGATGCTTTGATGCTCGGTCGGCTGAGCCAAGATGCGGTATCCGCGGTCTCGCTTGCAAATCAAGTCGCGTTCGTTATGAATCTTTTCACGGGTGCTGTTTTAACGGGCGGCGGCGCTTTGGCGGCACAGTGTTGGGGTAAAAAGGACAAAGAAGCAACCAAAAATCTTTTTTGTATGATGCTTAAATATTCGTTTGTTATCTCGGCTGTTTTCTTTGCAGCGGCTTTTTTTGCTCCCGAAGCTCTTATGAAAATATTCACCTCGGACAGTGTGCTTATTGAAATAGGCTCAAAATATTTAAAAGCCGTAAGCTTTTCGTATGTATTTTCGGGACTCACGGGGTGCTATTACCTGAAAATGAAAATCGAGGGCAACGCCTCAAAAAGCGTTGTTATTTCCGTTTTCACGCTTTTTGCGGATGTTTTCATTGACCTGTTCTTAATTTACGGACTTTGCGGTGTGCCGAAGCTCGGCGCCGTAGGCTCTGCATATTCCACCGTCGCGGTCGAAGCTGTCGGTCTTTTACTGTGTATTTGGGACTCGCACAAAAAAGACAATATTCATGCAGATGCTTCCGGCTTTAAATGGTTCTCGCGTGAAATAACAAGGGATTTTTTTAAAATCGCTTTACCCGCACTCGGAAGCTCGCTGTTGTGGGGACTGAGCATTTCGGCACATTCCTTAATAATGGGTCATCTCGGAAGCGATGCCGCCGCGGCGGCTTCCGTAACCGCAGTTACCGAAGAGCTTATAACCTGCCTTTGCAAGGGCATTTCCACAGGTGCCGGTATTATAACGGGAAAGCTTCTCGGACAAAAGCTTTTCGACAAAGCGAAAGCTTACGGAAAAAAGCTTTGCAAAATCTCATTGCTTTTCGGCTTTGTGAATATGCTTCTTTTGTGCATAGCAGGTCCTCTTGCCACACACTTTTTCGTTCTCAGTGATAAGGCGCGTGATTATCTGATTTTTATGCTTGTATTCTCCGGCATATATGTTTTTGCATATTCTGTTAACGCCGTAATAGTGTGCGGAATTTTCCCGGCAGGCGGCGACACAAAATACGATGCGGTAAGCGTGCTTATTGCCACCTGGTGCATTTCTCTTCCCCTCGCCTTCATTGCCGCATTTTATTTCAAGCTTCCCGTGAATGCGGTATACGTACTTATGTGCTTAGATGAAATTATTAAAGTCCCTTTCCTTTATCC
>CAZRXQ010000096.1:0-4667 GCA_964604065.1 uncultured Eubacteriales bacterium
TTTTCCTCCGCTTCGCAAAATTTAAGGACAACTCTGTCGCCCAAGGGTTTAAGTTTCATATTGAATTACCTCCCGAATAAAGATAAATTATTTTATTTTTTAGCACTCGCTTCCTTTGAGTGCTAATATAATAATAACCTTTTTTCCGAAAAAATCAAGTGTTTTTCCAAAAAATTTCACCCGAAATACCATTATTTACAAATAGGTAACATTATTGTTACTTGTAAAAGCCGCATATATATAGTAAAATAGCCTTCCACGGAAGAACAGCAGTAATTATAAAAGGAGTAAGCCAAGTGGATAACTCTCAGCTTAAATGCAAAACCGATGCAGCTTCCCGAAATTTCATTTATTTAACGGCGGCACTTGCCGCAATACTCCCCGAATACATAGCCCCGCTTTTAACACTCGGGGGCTTTGTCGTGTTTAAACGCCGCTTTTCCCTTACAAATCAAAAGGTAAAGCTCGGCAACGTAGGCAAGGTGTTCCTTCTTTTTATGTGCTACAGCCTTTTAAGCGCATTTTGGTCACTCACGCCTATATATTCGGCGGCAATATCGCTTTTATGGATGGGAATGCTTCTCGGCTCGTTTATGGTCTCGAACCTCGCAGTCGAAAAAAAGCATCTCGAAATGCTCGTAACGTCCTTTTCACTCGGCGGCGGAGTCGTAGGCGGCATAGGCTTTTTGCAATACCTGCTTCTTTTAGCGGGCGCAAAGCTTCCCAACCCCCTGTGGAGCTTTTTTGACAAGATAATATATGCCGTTTTGCCGTTTGATATTACGGAAACCGCAAATGTTTGGGGAGACTCTCGCGCCTCCTCAACCTTCGATAACCCGCTTATCTGTGCGACTTATCTTATAATAATTCTCCCCATAGCCGTTTACGGATTTATAAGCGGCGAAAAAAAACACAGAAAAATATGCGGAATCTCGGCTTTGCTCATTCTCGGCGGCATTGTCGGAACATCCTCCCGCGGCGCGGCGCTTGCCGTACTCGCTTCGCTTGCGGTGCTTCTTTTTATGAACTCCAAAAAGGCACTCGGCATAGGCGTAACAATCGTCGTATCGGCAGGAGTGTTCGTCCTCGGAATAGTAAAGCGAAACGAATTTTTGGAATACGACCTTGAAAAATCCACCGATACGCGGCTTAAAATATGGGGCGCATGCTTTAAAGAAATAAGCGAACGCCCGCTTTTCGGCTTCGGTGCGGGGTGCGAAAGCACGGCTCAAAAAATCTCGGAATACGGCATAAACCGTCCGCACGCGCACAGCCTTTACATTGAAATCACCGCAGAGCTCGGGCTTGTGGGACTCGTATTTTTGCTTACCGTCTTCGGTTTTATTATGTACGATATAATAAAACTTATTAAGCTCGGCGGCAAATGGGGCAGACTGGGCATAGCCTTCCTCGCGGTAATAGTGGGCTTCTCGGTAATTTCCCTTACTGAATTCACACTTCAAACTCCCAAGGAGCTCCAGTACTTTATGCTCGTTCTGGGACTTCTCGAAGCAACAAAAAGAATAGCACTTAAGGATACCGCAAGCATTCCCGAAAAAGAAACCGCCTTATTGTAACTTACATCTTTAAAAATTGCATATTTTTTCATTCGCGAATACGCAATTTTTGCGTATTCGCGAAAAAATTTATACGCAAAAATTTACGCAAACAAACCGGAAGCTCAAACTAAAATGAACCTCCGGTTTTTTCGGCTGTTTTTCAAGCCCTTTATTTTGGTAAAATTATTTTACGGCGTCCTTAAGAGCTTTGCCTGCCTTGAAAGCGGGAACCTTGGAAGCGGCAATGGCAAGTGTTTCGCCTGTTCTGGGGTTGCGGCCTTCCTTAGCGGCTCTCTCACGAACCTCGAATGTACCGAAGCCGATAAGCTGAACCTTCTCGCCTGCCTTAAGAGCATCCTCGATAGATGCGAATACAGCGGCAACTGCCTTTTCGGCGTCCTTCTTGGAAAGAGCGGCAGCTTCTGCTACTGCGTTTACAAGTTCTGTCTTATTCATTTTGAATTCCTCCGTGTTTTTAAAATAATTTTATTCACGAAAGGCTGTCGGTTTTTTACCGTGCCTTTTGTTTTACTTTTTTAAAATGGATTTTGCTTCCTCCCAAAGAGCGTCAAGCTCGGAAAGGGGGGCTTTTTTCATATCCACACCGCGCTCTGCGGCAAGCTCTTCCACTATTTTAAAGCGCTTCATAAATTTTTTCGAAGCAAGGTCAAGGCTTGTCTCGGCGTCCGCGCCGCAAAGCCTTACGGCGTTTACCGCGGAAAAGAGAAGGTCGCCCGCCTCGTCGGTAATCTCTTCGGTGTTGCCGCCCTTCACGGCTTCCTTAAGCTCGTTTGCTTCTTCGAAAAGCTTTTCGAATGCGCCGTCTGCGCTGTCCCAGTCAAAGCCCGCTTTTTTAGCCTTGCTTTGGAGCTTCTGCGCTTTCATAAGAGCGGGGAAGGTATCGGGAACCGCCGCCATTGCATCGGCTTGGGTTTTCTGATTTTTCGTTTGCCTTTTAATGTCGTCCCAATTCGTGAGAACCTCATCCGTGCCGGAAACATTAACATTCCCGAAAACGTGCGGGTGGCGGATTATGAGCTTTTTCGAAATGCCGTCGGCAACGTCATTCACATCGAACAGCCCGTCCGTACGCGCCATATCCGAATGAAGAACAACCTGAAGAAGAACATCTCCGAGCTCCTCTTCCAAAAGAGCCGTATTTTCCGTATCAATAGCCTCAAGCACCTCGTATGTCTCTTCAAGGAAATTTTCGCGAATAGAGGTATGAGTCTGCTCGGCATCCCACGGACAACCGCCCGGCTCGCGAAGAATGCGGACAATATTTACAAGATCCGAAAAATCGTATTTTTCTTTAAAATCAAAATTCACTGCCATATAAAAACCTCGCTTAGACTATTCTAACCTAAAAGTTTATATTTTTCAAGTATTTCCGCAATTTTTTCTCCCTTTGGAAGCATTAAAACATCATCTTTTACTATAGTTTTTGTCAAAAGCACGGAAAAAGCGTATACAACGACCGCAATTCCTATGGAAAGAAGGCATGAAAGGGATGCTCCGTTGAGTCTTCCCGAAGGGTCGCCGAACGTTAAAACGGAGCTTAAAAGCTTGTATGAGCCCCACGCCGACACTCCGCAAAGCACCGCTGAGAAGAGCGGCTTCAGCAAAACCGTCTTAAGGTCAAGCTTTATGCCGGTCTCTTTTTTAAGAACGGAATAGTTAACTGAAATGCAGATTATATAAAACAGCGCCGAGCCGCAAACCGCGCCCTTTATGTTGATTTCGGGAATACCTATTAAAATGTAATCAAGCGCTATTGTAAACACACAGCCTACGCCTATTGCCTTTGCGGGGACGTCTGCCCTGCCTATAGCCTGAAGCATATTCGTAAGCGGGGACGAAAGCGTTAAAAGCGGCATTATAATTCCGCACATTGCAAGTATGGGTGCGGCAACAGCTATGCCCGCTTCGTTTTCCGTGCCCTTGTAAAGAAGGCTTAAAATCGGCTCGGCAAGCGCAAAGAAGCCCGCTCCCGCCGGGAGAGATATAAGCATTGTCGTTCTGAAAACGGTATTAACCGTGCTGTTTACAAGCTTAAAGTCGCGCTTTGCCATTGCCGCAGACATAATCGGAATGGCGCTTACGCCGAGAGTCATCATAATAGTGGGGACAAGGTTTTTAAAATCAAGCGTTGTATCGTACGCGCCGTAAAGGAAGGTGTGAATGTTTTCGCGTGTTACTTCACCTGCGGCATTCACGGAATCGCCGTAAATATTCATTATTGTGTCGTAATGCTTTTCCACAACGCCCGCAAGCCTGTTTTGAATAAGCCAGGTGTCGATAAAATTCGTAACATTCAAAACAAGCGAGCTTACCGCGGCGGGAATCGCTATTGAAATAAGCTCCTTGACAGTGGATTTCGTATCCGCGGCACGCGGCGAATTAACAAGCATTTCTCTTGTTATTCCGTCCTTTTTAAAGCGATGGCGAAGATTTGTATAAACCGCGCCAAAAAACGTGCCGAGCGTAACACCGCTTATCGCGGCAGCTGCGGCATATGCATAAAGAAGCGACTGGTCCTCAACCTTTGCGAACTTTATTACGGCATAAGCAAACGAAAGTCCGAAAACAAGCTTACCGAGCGACTCTATTACCTGCGAAACAGCCGTGGGGTACATATTGTTAAGTCCCTCGTAATATCCGCGGTAGGTGCTCATAATACAGCAGAAAAGAATCGACGGAGCAATGCACAAAACGCTGTATACGGAAAGCGGCGAGTTAACCGATGCGGCATACGGCTTTGCCATTAAAAGAAGTACACCCGTGCCCACAACGCCGAGCCCCAAAAACAGCGGGAAGGTTGTTTTTAAAACCTGCTTAACGTCACGGTATTTTCCGAGAGCCGCATAACGCGCCACTATTGTGGAAACGGCAACGGGAAGTCCCGCCATTGAGATGGCGTAAATGGGCGTGTAAATATTATACGCCGAGGCAAAATAGCCTCTTCCTAAAGAGCCTATTATACCGGTAAGCGGAATTTTATATACCGCACCTATAATTTTTACAAGAGCGGTTGCGACAACAAGTATCATAGCACCGCCGAGGACGTTCTGTTTTTTGTTTTCCTTAGGCATTTTGTTCCTCCTTGGA
>CAZRXQ010000097.1:0-4620 GCA_964604065.1 uncultured Eubacteriales bacterium
ACTGAGAATATAGTGCAATTTTGGGGTTGAAAAAGAGTTTTTACTATGTTATAATGCCTTCGTTGGTTTTAAAAGGTTACAATTGTGTAACAAATTGTAACCAAACTGCAATAAAGAAAGGCGTTAATTCATGAACCCTAAAACAAAAAAACGTGTGCTTGCGGTAATAATTTCATTACTTCTTGCATTCGCGGCAGTGCCCGAGGCACTTGCAGTCACGGGAACAGTAGAATACAGTCCGTCTGCTTCATACGCGAGCGGCAGATATTACTCCGCACTCAAAAGCGTTAAGCTTACGGGCGACCAGCTTACGGATATTGTTAATGTTGCAAAATCTCAAATCGGCTACCACGAGAGCTATTCTTCGGGAGAGCTTTCCGGCGAATCCTCGGGTGAGGGCGATTTTACTGAATACGGCAGATGGTACGGCTATCAGGGACCGTGGTGCAATATGTTCGCTTCTTGGTGCGCGTATGTTGCGGGAATCCCGTCGGGCATTGTACCGAAGCTCGCTTCCGCGGAAAGCGCTTATTACGGCTCGTTTCCGAGCGTAGGCGCTGAGTGCTTCCCGTTTTCGAGCGGCAGAGCCTTAGAGCCCGGCGATTTTGTTTTCAGCTGTACGTGCTCAGGCGGCTACGGCTGTATTGACCACGTTGCTATAGTGGTAGATGTTGACGATTATTATATTTATACGGTAGACGGAAACTTTTCCGCCTGTGTTAAACAGTTAAAATACCCCGTAGAGAGCGGCTATTCGTCTTATTACGGCTCGCGCATTAATTACGTTGCGCGTCCGCAGTATGTGGATAATTCGGCAACTCCCGAGGATGTTAAGGAAGCTTCTGCCGTTAAAATTACAAAAACTTCCGTTTTCGAGGTGTACGATTACGCCGTTTCTCTTGAAGAGGCAAAGGCACTTTCGGAAAGCTTCGGCGGCAGACTTGCCGTTTTGGAGGGCAACGAGACCGAGCTTTCGGCTCTTCTTTCCGAAAGTAAATACGAGCGCGCTTTTGTTTCGTCCGAAGACGGCGACAAGGTGCTTTATTCCGACGGCACCGTGTTTTCCGCACCCGAGAAAAAGCGTGCCACGGGCTTTGTGTGCGAATATATTCTTGACGATATTAAGCCCGTAAATACCGCTTCCTTCGGCGGCGACCGCTACGAAATTTACGATTCGTGCGTAAGCTTTGAGGCGGCAAAGGCAATTGCCTCTCTTAAGGGCGCAAAGCTTCTCGGAAGTGACTGCGAAAAGCTTTCCGTAATATCCCTTCTTTTTAAAGAAAACGCGGGCTATTATACGGACGACGCTTCTATAGTTGCATTAAACGACGGTACGGCGGGCACTGCTGAGTTTTCTTCCTTTGAAGGCAAGAGCGTAGGCTTTGTTCTTGTTTACGGCGAAAACGAAAAGGCAACGCTTACCTATGAGCTTTGCGGCGGCACGAGAACTCCCAACGAGCAGGTTGCCGAAAAAGGCGAAGAGGTTAGAATATCCTCCGTATTACCCGAAAAAGAAAACAGCACATTTTCGGGCTGGGCGCTTTCTCCGAAGGCAAAAACAGCCGAATTTTCGGGTGAGGATACGTTGACACTCACACAGGACACGGTTCTTTATGCCGTTTGGGGCTGATTTTTTAAAAAATATTTACAAAAACACTTGTATTTTTTTGTTGAATGTGATATAGTAGCAATGTAAGAACATTAACCCGAGAGAGCAGGCGAAAGCGCCTGCTCTCAGTTGTTGTAAAAAGGTTTTGAAAAGAGGTGCTAAAATGGCAAAAAACATTGTCGGTGCCGTGTGGGACATAGCAGAGCCGATAGCAAGAGAGCTCGGTCTCGTACTGTGGGATGTTTGCTTTGAGAAGGAGGGCGCGAATTATTATCTTCGCGTTTTCATCGACAAGGAGGGCGGCGTCGGAATAGAGGACTGCGTGAATATGAGCCACGCGCTTGACGAGCCGCTTGACAAAAACGATCCCATAGACAAATCGTACAATCTTCAGGTGTCTTCTCCCGGTGTGGAAAGAAAGCTTACAAGACCCTTCCATTTCGACTGCTTTATGGGCGAAAAGGTTATTTTAAGGCTTATTCGTCCGTGCGACGGAAAAAGAGAATTTAAGGGCGTGCTTACGGATTATTCCGAAAACGGCGACATTACAATAGCGCTTGATGACGAAACACAGATGACGGCAACTAAAAAGGAAACGGCATTTGTAAAGCTTGACGATTTTGAGCTTTAAAAAATTTGTTTAAATTAAATTAATACCGCAAAAATACGGTACCGAAAGGATTGGTAAGAAAAATGAGAAAGGCAGTAAAAACGCCCGAAAACGAGAACAAGGAGTTTTTCGAGGCGATAGAGCTTCTCGAAATAGAAAAAGGCATTCCCGCCGATTATCTTCTTGAAAAGGTTTGCGCCGCAATAGTAACCTCCGTAAGAAAGGATTACGGCGGAGAGGATGTTGTTTTCTGCGACTGCGACCCCGAGAAAAAACAGCTTCGCGTTTATCTTAAAAAGACGGTTGTCGAAGAGGTTGAGGATGAAAATACTCAGATAAGCACCGAGGAAGCATCAAAGTACAAAAAGGCGGCTCTTCCCGGAGATGTTGTTGAAATCAACCTTCAAACAAAGGCTTTCGGCAGAATTGCCGCACAGACCGCAAAGAACGTTATCCGTCAGGGTATTCGCGATGCGGAGCGCGGACTTATGCTCAGAGAGTTCAAGGCAAGAGAGCAGGAGGTTGTAACCGCGAGAGTTCAGCGCATAGACCCCAGAACCGGCAATGTTACTCTTGAAATAGGCAAGTCCGAGGCTGTTCTTCCCAAGAGCGAGCAGGTTCCCGACGAGGAGTTCAAGGAAGGTCAAATCACAAAGATTTACATCGTTGACGTAAGAGAGACCGAAAGAGGTCCGAGAGCGATGATTTCGAGAACGCACCCCGGTCTTGTTAAGCGCCTTTTCGAAAAGGAAGTTCCCGAGATTTACGACGGCTTTGTGGAAATTAAGGCAATAGTAAGAGAAGCCGGCTCAAGAACGAAAATGGCAGTTGCCGCAACAGCAGAGAAGATTGACGCAGTAGGTGCTTGCATAGGTCCTAAGGGCGCAAGAATTTCTCAGATAGTTCAGGAGCTCGGCGGCGAGAAGATAGACGTTGTAACCTACAACGAAAATCCCGAAAAATTCGTAGCGGCTGCTTTAGCGCCCGCAACTGTTTTGAAGGTTGAAAGAGACGAGACGGAGGAAAAGGCTTGCCACGTTACCGTTCCCGATACACAGCTTTCTCTCGCAATAGGCAACAAGGGTCAGAATGCCCGCCTTGCCGCAAGACTTACAGGCTGGAAGATAGACATAAAGCCCGAAAGCGGCTTCTATATTCCGCAGAATAAGTGATAATTATGGAAAAAAAGATTCCCTTAAGAAAATGTGTCGGTTGCTGTGAAATGAAGCCGAAGCGTGAGCTTGTGAGAGTGGTAAAAAGCCCCGAGGGCGAAATATCTCTTGACACCACAGGCAAGAAAAACGGCAGAGGAGCATATATTTGCCCTTCAAAGGAATGCCTTAAAAAAGCAATAAAGGCAAAGCGCCTCGAAAAGGCATTTGATACGCAGATACCGGCAGATGTATACAAGGATATCGAAGAAAAGCTTAACTGATTTTACGAAGGTGATTTCTTGGAAACAAAAAGAATAACGGGCTTTCTCGGAATATGCCGCAGAGCAGGCAGACTTTTAATAGGTCACGATGCCGTTAAGGAGAGCATAGTCAAAGAAAAGGCAGTGCTCGTAATTACCGCCTCCGACGCTTCCGAAAGGCTTTGCCGCGAAATGGAGCGCTTGACCGAGGGCAAAAACATAAAGGTTTTAAGCGCACCGCTTTCAAGCGACGACTTTTATTCGGGAATCGGTAAAAAGGCTTCGGTATTTTCTATAACCGACGAAGGATTTGCAAATAAGACAGAATTGATGTTCGGGGAGGCATAATATGACAAACAAATATAAAGTTAACGAAGTAGCAAGAGATTTTCATAAAAATACAAAGGACATAACGGATCTTCTTGCGAAGTTTTTCGAAGAACCCAAAAAGAGCCAGTCACCTCTTGAGGGTAAAGAGCTTGATATCGTTTTCGACGTTTTGACTCAGGAGAATCAGGTTGAAAGCTTTAATGACTATTTCTCAATGCAGAAGCCGCAGAAAAAAGCGGAAAAGCAAAACGAAAAGCCGGAGCGCCGCGAAAACGACCGTCGAAAGGATTTCGACAAAAACAGACAGAATGCCCAGGGTAACGACCGTCAGGGCGACCGCAAGCCTCAGCAGAATGCACAGGGCAAAAATCAGGCGAACTCCTTTAATAAGGATCACAAAAACACGGGCGATAAAAACAACGCAAAGCCCGCACCTGCCGATAAGTTCCGTCAAAATGCTCAGGGAAAGCAGAATCAAAATGCAAATGCGGGAAAGAATAATAATCAAAAGCCCGCAGAGCAGCCGAAAAAGCCCGCAGAGCAGGCTAAAAAGCAGGAGACGGCAAATACCTCGGCTTCGGGTGCACCCTTTAAAAAGCACGAGAAGAAAAACGACGGTCCCATGCAGGCAAGAACAAAGGGCGACAGACTTACCAT
>CAZRXQ010000098.1:0-2265 GCA_964604065.1 uncultured Eubacteriales bacterium
AGGCTTTATAACAGTCGCAACCGGTGACAGACATTATTATAAAATCGCACTTAATTTGCTTAAGACATATCGCCTCGCCTGTGACGATCCGTTGCCGTTTGCGATTTTTTGCGATGAAGAAAACGAATATACGAAAGAGTTTGACGATGTGCGTATTTACAAAAACGCTACGCGCTCATATCTCGATAAGCTCGAAATGTTTTCCATGCTTCCGTACGACATCAATATTTTTATTGATGCCGATTGCCTCGTTTTCAAAAATATAAACAGGCTTTTTGACATATTCTCCGATGCGGATGATTTTTGTTGCTTCGGCAGAGTTTTGCCGCTTGACGATAAAACGGGTTGGTTCGAATATGACAATTTAAATAACGGGCTTAAGGGGAAAGTCGATTACGTTGTAGGTCTTCACGGCGGCATTTATTATATGCGAAAAACAGAGCTTTGTAAAAAAGTTCTCGATGATGCAAAAGCTTTCTCCGAAAATTATGCCGATTATAAATTCAAGGGCAAGTTCTCCACACCGGGCGACGAGCCTGTTGTGGCTCTTTCGATGGCTGTTAATAAATGTAAGCCTATCACCCATGATTTATCCGCGCTTATTTGTTGGTGGGAATACGAAAACAACTTTAAGCTCGACATTTTAAGCGGCACCGCGTTTTGCCGGGAACTTAAAATTAATACGGATATTATCCATTGGGGAACAAGGTTCACAAAAACGCTTCCGTACTTAAAGCAGGTTTCCTTGGCAGAGCTTGAAATTTCGGGCAGTTCACAAGTTAAAAAGCTGCTTACGAAAACCCGCTTTAATATGTTGATGCTTTTCGAAAAGATAAATCGGCTGAAAACCCGCGTTTTAAATAAGCTTAAAAATTTATTTAAGTAATTTTAAGTTTATTTTCACCGTGTCGGGTATTGCAAACGGGCGGTAAATATTGTATTATTGAGACGATATAATATTAGTATTTCTTTGGAGGTAGAATCTTGAACAACTTTATAACCGACGATCTTGATTTGTTAAAAGTGTCCGACCCGGAAATTTTTGCCGCGTGTGAATCCGAGCTTGCAAGGCAAAGCCGAAACATTGAGCTTATCGCAAGCGAGAACTATGCTTCCGCGGCTGTTATGGCGGCTTCGGGAAGCATTCTCACGAACAAATATGCCGAAGGATATCCTTCTCACCGTTACTACGGCGGGTGTGAATGTGTGGATGTTGCCGAGGAAATAGCACGCGAACGTGCCAAAAAGCTTTTCGGCTGTAAATTCGCGAATGTTCAGCCGCATTCGGGCTCTCAGGCGAACTTTGCCGTTTATTTTGCGCTTCTTAATCCCGGCGATACCGTTTTCGGTATGAGTCTTGCGGACGGCGGCCATTTAACGCACGGTTCTCCCGTAAACGTAAGCGGCAAATATTTCAAATTCGAAAGCTACGGTGTTGACGAAAACGGCTACATTGATTACGACGAGGTTGAAAAAAGAGCGCTCGAAATAAAACCCAAACTTATTGTCGCAGGTGCTTCGGCTTACCCGAGAATTATTGATTTTAAAAGATTTAAAGAAATTGCCGAAAAAGCCGGTGCGCTTTTGATGGTGGATATGGCACATATAGCAGGTCTTGTTGCCGCAGGTGTTCACCCGTCACCCGTACCGTTTGCCGATGTTGTAACCTCAACAACGCACAAAACCTTAAGGGGTCCCCGCGGCGGTCTTATTCTTACAAATAACGAAGAACTTGCAAAGAAAATAGACAAGTCCATATTCCCGGGAATCCAGGGCGGTCCTTTAATGCACATAATCGCCGCAAAAGCCGTGTGCTTCGGCGAGGCTTTAAGCCCGGAATTTACGAAATATGCACAAAACGTTGTTTCCAACTGCAAGGCTCTTGAAAATGCACTTGCCGCACAGGGTGTGGATATGGTTTCGGGCGGTTCGGACAACCACCTTCTCCTTCTTGACCTTCGTTCTCTCGGTATTACGGGTAAGGAACTTGAAAAACGCCTTGACGAGGTTTATATCACGGTAAACAAAAACGCCGTTCCGCGTGACCCGGAAAAGCCCTTTGTTACAAGCGGCATAAGAGTAGGCACTGCCGCCGCCACTACACGCGGCTTCGGTGCGCACGAAATGGTAAAAATAGCGGAATACATAAAGCTTGCCGCAACCGATTTCGAGGCTTCGGCAGACAAAATCAGAGCGGGCGTTACAGAGCTTTGCACAAAATATCCGATTTACAGATAAAGTATAACGGAAAAGAGGACAGGCACA
>CAZRXQ010000098.1:2365-4605 GCA_964604065.1 uncultured Eubacteriales bacterium
TTCCACGAAAATTTACGCACCCTCGGGTTCGGATTGGAGCAGACGCGAATTTTATTGCGATGTTGACTTTTTCGAAGAAAGCAGTCCGAAAAATCATATTTTCCCCGGCGAAACAAAACGTTATTCCTGTAAGGGCGGGCGCTCAAGCGACGGTGCGGCACCGTTTTTCAGAGTCGGTAAAAACGGCTCGGGATATATTTTCGCCATCGGCTGGTCGGGTCAGTGGGAAACACAAATCGGCAGAACCGCCGATGAAATATCGGTGAAAACAAAAATATCCGATACCGAGTTTTTCGTAATGCCGGGCGAACGCTTCAGAACCTCGTCGGTGCTTATTATGCCATATAAAAACGAGCGCGAAGCGCATAACCTTTGGCGCAGGCTCATAAAGGATGAATTTTCGGTAATAAAAAACGGCGCTCGTGTGGAGCACGGACCGCTTTGCGCGGGAATTTGGGGCGGTATGAAAACCTCTGCGGCGCTTTTACGTCTTAAAAAAATCGAAGAAAACAATCTGCCGTTTGAATATATTTGGATGGATGCGGGCTGGTACGGCGAAAACACAAAGCCCACACCGGACGAATTCGAAGGAGATTGGTATTCTCACACGGGCGATTGGCAGGTAAGCGAGGATATTCACCCGAAAAAGCTTGCCGATTTTTCCGAAGCGATTCACAAAACGGGCAGAAAATTTCTTTTGTGGTTTGAGCCGGAAAGAGTAATAAAAGGAACTCCCATTACAAAAGAGCACCCCGAGTATCTTTTGTCCGACAAAAATCCCGACAGCACAAACCTTCTTTTGAACCTTGGCAATGAAGAAGCATATAATTACTGCTTCAACACGCTTTCGGAAATTATAGATACTCTGAAAATAGACTGTTACCGCAACGATTTCAACTTTTCGCCGCTGAAATTCTGGCAAAATAACGATGAGCCGAAAAGAAAGGGTATTACGGAAATTAAGTATATTAACGGTCTTTATAAGCTGTGGGATGAGCTTCTTTTAAAATTCCCGACACTTATTATAGACGACTGCGCCTCCGGCGGCAGAAGAATAGATATCGAAATGCTAAGACGCAGCGTTCCGCTTTGGCGAAGCGATGTAATGTGCCCCGCGAATTACGATATAGAAGCGGTGCAATGTAACTCCCACACCTTTAATTTATGGATGCCGTATTCCGGCACGGGTTCGGGAAGACCTATGGACGAATACCGCATTCGAAGCGCGTACGCCTCGTCTATGACCACGAATTATTCCTTCTCCGAAAGAGAGGAGTTTTGCGACACCGAAGAAAAAACGGAATTTTTGCGAAAATATCTGAACGAATATCTTGAAGTCAGACCGTATTTTTCCGAGGATTACTATCCCCTTACGGAATTTTCCGACAGCGAAGGCTCGTGGTGCGCGATGCAGTTTAACCGTCCCGAAAGCGGCGACGGAATAATCGAGGTTTTCAGGCGAAAAAATTCCCCGTACGAAACAGCGGTATTTAACCTCGGCGGAATTGACGCGAGTGCCGATTATATTTTCCGCGATTTCGATTCCGGCAAATTTCGCGTAAGCGGAAAAGACATTTGCGAAAACGGCTTGAAAATCACCGTAAAAGAAAGGCGCAAAGCGAAAATCTTCCGTTATAAAAAAGAAGAAAAATAAAAAACACCCGAAGGGAGTGAACCGTAGTTCGTTCCTTTCGGGTGAGTTTTTTTAATTGATAATTTATCCGGGAAGCTGGTCTACGCCGTTTACCGCTTCTTTAAAATTCAAATCGTTTTTGATTTGAGACGTGGAAATACCGGGCGTACGGTCAAGGAACACAACATCGCAATATTCCTTAAGATAGTCGAACTTGTCACTGCCTGCCCAATCCGAGCCCATAACCACAACGTCTATCTTGTAATCGAGAACATCCTGCTTTTTCTGCTCCCAATTGTTTTCGGGAATAACAAGATCCACATAGCGTATGGCTTCGAGCATTTTTTTGCGCGTTTCATAGCTGTGGTAAGCTTTTTTGCCTTTAATAGCATTAAATTCATCGGTCGAAAGAGCAACAACAAGATAGTCGCCCAACTCCTTTGCGCGCTTTAAAAGATTTATATGACCGTAATGAAGAAGATCAAACGTGCCGTAAGTTAAAATTCTTTTCACAATAAAACCTCCGTTGATTTTTAACCGAAATATATTTTTCGGCATATCGGGTTCTTTTGATATTATATATCTTTTTTCTTGTTTTGTAAATAGG
>CAZRXQ010000099.1:0-4553 GCA_964604065.1 uncultured Eubacteriales bacterium
CCGACTGCGGAGAATTTATTGCTTCGTCCTCCGAAGTGATTGCTATTATATCACATAAAAATTAAATGTCAATAGGTTTTTAAAAAAAATTTAAATTTTTTCGATTTTTTAAAAAGAGTGAATTCCCAAAGTAAATTCCACAGTGGAATTCACTTTGGGAATCACTTATTTTAACTGCGCTTAATTTTCGGTTTTATGTTCTCGCTTGTTATGTCGAACATGAGAGTTATTACAACAACACCTACAACGGTTATTATAAGCTCGGGTATCATATAGGCGCCGTTATATTCGAGCGAATATTTCCAAACGGGTAAATCGCCTGCGCTTTCGCGCCATATTGTAACGCCGCTTATAAAGTGGCACAAATATCTTACGAGAGATGCCGCGGCAGCGCCGAGAGCTATTGAAACGCTTTGATTTTTGATTGTTTTTTTAAACATACCGCCGAGTCCGAGGGCGGCAAACGCCACAACATAATCGGCGAAAATCAGTACGGCATAGCCGAAAAGTCCCGAAACATACGAAAAGTACGAAAGATCGAAAAGCATTTGAATAAGTCCGTAAACAAGTCCTGTTTTCACGCCCCACGAAGAGCCGTAGCGGTACCCTATTAATACAACGGGAACCTGGCTGAAAACGGTCACGCTTCCGCCGAACGGAAATTTAATTACGGGAATAAGGGAAAGAACCGTTGAAAGCGCTATCATAAGTCCGCTTTCGACAAGTCTTCTTATTTTTTGCGATTTTGTCATATAATAACCTCCGAAATCATAAAACCCCGCGGTAATGCACCACGGGGAAAATAAACTGAGGCTATTCTTCCTACGGCGGCATTACCCGCATCAGGTTATAGGGTCAGAAAAGGAATGTTTTCTATCTCAGCCTGCGTCCCGCAAGCACCCCTGTTTTATTATTTTTTATGTAAAGCTTTGTGCGCACAAATTCCTTACAACTGTCATTATATACCGTTTTTTGAAAATGTCAATACATTTTTAAAGGAATATCTTCACCCGAAAGCCTTCCCGCGATTCTCAAAAACGAAAGATACGCTTTAGAGGTCTCCTTAAGCTTTCCCTTTGCCGCATACATAAGAAGCTCTCCCGATTCCGGAACGACGCCCAAAAGGCGTGCGCCTATTTCGTCAATGTAATTGTCAATACAGATTTTGCCGTATTTATCGGAAAAGCGGTTTAAAACAAAGCGAACGTCCTTAATGCCGTTTTCTCTCGCAAGGCTTGCCGCGCCGTTTGCCGCACGCACGCTTACGGGGTCGGGGGTGGAAATTACAACAGAGCTTTTTGCGCCGAGAAGCGAAAGCTTAAAGCCGCGCTCAATTCCCGCGGGAGAGTCGAAAATAACAAAATCGAATTCCTCCTCGAATTTCAAAGCAAGCTTTAAAAATCGTTCTTCATCGAAGCCGTCACCGTAATAAAGCGGTGCGGGGAGAAGGTAAAGATTTTCCTTTACGCAAATCACAGCCTTTTCGGCTTCGCAATTTCCGTTTAAAACGTCGCCCCAATTATAAACGGTTTTTTCGGCAACGCCCAACAAAAGGTCAAGGCTTCTTACACCCACGTCCATATCCACAAGAAGTGTTTTTTTACCGTGAACCGAAAGCGCCTGCCCCACGCAAACGCAAAATGTCGATTTTCCTACGCCGCCCTTTGCGGAAACAACTGCAATATTCATACTCTCGCCTCCTTATTTTGCTTTACGGAATAAGAGTTCCGGGAAGCTCCGCTTTCTCGTAATTTGATTTTTGGCTGAAATAATAATTGTAAATATCGACGGCGGCTTTCGAAATACCGCTGCCGCTTCCTACGTTTTCCGCAACGACTACTATGGCTATTTCGGGGTCGTCGTACGGTGCATATGTTATGAAAAAGCCGTTGTTGCAATTCATTGTAACGCCTGCCGCAGTTGTTCTTTTAAGCTGAGATGTGCCCGTTTTTCCCGCGGCGTCCACAATACAGTCCTTAAAGTAATACGAGCAACCGCCGTTTAATACAACGCGGCGCATACCGTCCTTTACAATGTCAAGTGTATCGTCCTTAAGATTCAATTTATTCAAAACCTCGGGCTCTGTTTTCGAAATAACCTCGCTCATATCCGAGGAAAGAACGGATTTAATTAAATACGGCTTAAAGCGCGTACCGCCGTTTGCTATTGTAGAGCAGTAATTCACAAGCTGTATGGGCGAAAAAAGGTTGTCGGACTGACCTATTGCCGCCTGCACCGTGTCACCGGGATTCCACGTACCGCCGTTTGCCTCGCGGTTTGCAATACTTGCAAGAGTTCCCGCCGTTTCGGGAAGCTCTATTCCCGTTTTCTGCCCGAGTCCCAAAAGACTGCTGTACTTATTCATTTTATCTATTCCGAGGTCCTTGCCGAGCTCGTAAAAGAATATATTGCATGACTGCTCAAGCGCCGTGCCTACGTTTAAGTAGCTGTGATATCCGAGGCACTGAAGCGTAACGTCGGAAATCGTGTAGTAGCGCGTGCAATTGTAAACCGTGCTTTCGTCGATTACGCCCTCTTCAAGACCGGCTATTGCCATTGCGGGCTTCATGGTAGAGCCCGGTGCATATGCACTTTGAAGCGCTCTGTTCCAAAGCGGACTTGCCGAATCCGAGGAAAGCTTATCATAATCGCTGAAATATTTTGTTAAGTCATAAGAAGGGTACGACACACACGCAAGTATCGCTCCCGTTTTAACATTTTGAACAACGACCGCGCCCGCGCATTCGAAAAGCTCGGACTGTCTGTTTTCTATAAGCATCTCTTCAAGCGCGGTATAAGAAACCTGCTGAAGACCCTTTTCGATTGTCGTAACGACGTTGTTTCCCTGAGACGGCTTAATAAGGTAGCTTTCCTTTGATGTGCCGTCGGAATTTTCCGTAACCGTCTTAATTCCGTTTTCACCGCGAAGCTCGTGCTCCATAAGCGCTTCAATGCCGCTTTTTCCGTAGGTGTCGTTAAGCGAATACGCATTCGTCTCAAGAGCCGTTTTTTGAAGCTTTGTAAGGCTGTCATCGGAAAGCTGTTCGTCAAGGCGAGTTTTTTCTTCCGAATATTCCTCCGCGCTGATTGAGCCCACAACGCCGAGAATATGCGAAAAATGAAGCACGTCGTCATATTCTCTGTAGCTTACGGCTTCGGCGTCAACGCCTCTGTAAAACGAGCTGTTTTCCTTGATTTTCGAAACAAGCTCACTTGAAATATCCTCCGCGAAAACATATTCGTTCGATTCCGAAAAATAGAGATACTTCATACCGAAGCACACCGAGGCGATTTTTCTTGCCTCGCTTCTTGAATAATTTTCAAGAGAGTAGCGCTTAATAAGCCCGTCAAGGCATTCGTCGGCTGTGGAATTTACGCCGTTTTCAAGCTCAAGCATATTGTCGCCCGTTAAATACTCAAGCTCCTCGTCTTTTTCTTTGTCAATGTAAAACGAGCCGTTTTTTTCGACAACGGGAAGTCGGTCAAGCCACTTTGCGCCGTCGCTCTCAAAAAGCTTTATAAGAGAAAAAATAAGCTCGTTTCTCTCGTATTGTTTTTTATAGGAAGGGAATTCGTTATACTTGAAAACAACGGAATACCCTTGCCGGTTTGTTACAAGCGCCTGTCCGTTTGTGTCGAGAATTTCTCCGCGTGCACCCTTTACAACGGTCTGCGAAACCGAAAGGCTCGCGCCTGCCGCCTTATATTTTTTGCCGTCTATAAGCTGAACCTTGGCAAGCATTGTAACAAGCAACGAAAAAACCGTCGCTATGGCAATAACGCCTATTCTTCTTCTTTTTCTTCTTTGCTCAACAGACATAAGGTTATTCTTCCTTTAATTTTTTATACAAGGCTCTTACAATATAATATATCACGAAAAACGAAACAAGAGAGGATGCGGCAGTCGGAAGGTAGAACATAAAAAACGCACGAAGCGGAAATACGCCTTCGAAAAGATTGAAAACCGTTATGTACAAAAGCGTGTAAACCGCAAGAGCCGCGGCACAAAGCACCGTTCCCGTTACGAGGTTGTTTCGCATTAAATGACTTATTAAAAGACTGCACACGGCGCAAATTATTACAAGCACCAGCGTGTTAAAGCCGTCCTTTGCGGAAGCTATATCAAGAAGCACTCCGCCCAAAGCGCCGAAAAGTGCCGAGGCAATTTCGCGCTCGAACATGGAAATCGCAACAACAAGCGGAATCACAAGAAGCACTCTTACCGAAAACGAGCCCACCGCCGCCGACACGGTATTTTGAAGCAGTGCCGCAAGAGCTATTAAAAGCGCAAACACCGTCCGCCTTATTATAAGCGGTTTTTTATTGTCATATTGCAACACTCTTCACCTCTTTAATCAATCCTCAATATCGCCCTCGCCCTGTCCTTCAAACGAGGTAATTACAAAAACATCGGAAATTTCGTCAAATTCGGCAAACGGCTTTACCGTGGCAAAATACGCCGCCGAAACATCGTCCGCTTCAACGGACACAATCTCGCCTATAAGAAGCCCGTTCGGGAAAACTCCGCCCGAGCCCGAGGTGCACACCGTTCC
>CAZRXQ010000100.1:0-4201 GCA_964604065.1 uncultured Eubacteriales bacterium
GTTGTGATGAAGTCGATTCCGTATTCGACGAAGTTTTTTGCCGCCTCAAGGTCGTCGCAGATCCAGCAATTGACCTTAATGCCGAGCTTGTGGCACTCGTCTATGCGTTCCTTGTTAAGCGAGGTATATAAAATGTCGATATCGAAGCCGTGCTCTTTTACTTTTTGAATAGTTTCCTCAGTGTACTCTTCAAAAAGGAACTGCACCTCGTGGTCGGGCAAAATTTTTCTTATTCTCACGAGATTTTCAAAGCAGAAGGAAATGAAAATTACATTTTCTATGTAGCCTTCTTCTTTAATGATATCAACGACTCTTTCCACATCCTCAAACGCGAATTCGTTTTTAAGCTCAAGCACGCTTTTCTTTTCGTAGCGCTTGCAGGTTCTTATATATTCTCTTAATGTGGGAATTTTAAGGTCAATGCGGTTTTCGGTGCCGTCGTTGTCGATAAGCTGAATGCTTCTCAATGTGTCAAAATCCGTTTCCTCTATAACGAAGTCAACGCCGGCAACGCGCTTTGTGCTGTCGTCGTGAATCACCACAAACTGCCCGTCGGCTGTTCTGTGAACATCGGTTTCTATTCCGAAATAGCTGCGGTTGCCCGCGGCAACAAATGCCGGAAGGGTGTTCTCCTTTTCAATTCCGCTCAAACCTCGGTGGGCTACCATAAGCGTTTTTCCCTTATTGAGCTTTAAAGTATCCATTAATACATCGCCTCGCGTTTTTTCTTTTTAACGGTTCTTACAACGGCAAACACAACAACAGCCACCGCCGTGGCACAAAGCCCTATGTAAGCATCAAGCATTGAATTGCCTTCGATTTTAAGCTCGTTCCAAAGAGATGTCATATAGTTGTTTGTTTCGCTGTCGAGATTTTCGAATATTTGAGATTTAACACTGCCCTCTTCGGGGTAAAGGTACGGGTCGTCCTTAAGCTCGTAATCGTCCGATTCGAGAACAAGGCTGTTCGGCGAGCCGTAGCAAATATAGTTCGCGTTGGCAACGCCTGCCTCCTCGGTGAGCATATAGTTAATATAAAGCTCCGCGGCTTCTTTGTTTTGGGCGCTTGAAGGAATGCACATAGCGTCCACAAAATAGTTAACGCCCTCTTTGGGATACACAAACGAAAGGTCGGGATTGTTTTCCTTCATAGACAAAAAGTCGCCGACGTAATACGGTGCAAGCGCGGCGTCGCCGCCCTCCATTTTGTCGAAAACCTCGTCCATTACATACGAGGAAACAAGCGGATTTTGCGCCTTCAAAACGGCAAGAGCCGCATCCCAATCCTCTTTGCTTGCGTTGTTTACATCCTGTCCCAAGTAAAACTGTGCTATAGCAAAGGCATCACGCGGGTTGTTAAACATAAGAATGTTCCCCGCATAGCGCTCGTCCCACAAAGCTCCCCAGCTGTCGGGCGCTTCTTCCACCATAGAAGTGTTATAAATAAGTCCCGTGTAGCTTGCGGTGTAGGGAACGGTATACTTTTCGTCGGGGTCATAATAAAGCCCCTTGTACTTATCGAGAATATACTTATAATTCGGAATATTCGAAAAATCAAGCTCCAAAAGCATATCCTCTTCCACAAGCTTTGCTATCATATAATCCGAAGGGATGATAACGTCGTAATTCGCGCCGCCGCCTTTTAGCTTGTTGTACATATTTTCATTGCTTTCGAAGTTTGTGTAGTTTACTTTTATTCCGTAAAGCTTTTCAAATTCGGCGTTAACGTCAAGCGTGCCGTCCTCGCCGTCCGAAATATATTCGCCCCAATTGTAAACATTAAGGGTTGTTCCCTTAAGATGCGAATAATCCTTTTCCGTATTATCGGCAAATGCCGCCACGGAAAGTGACGAAAAAAGAAGCACGGCGGCAAACAGTACAGATATAAGCTTTTTCATTTTGCCGCCCCCTTGCGTGAGGATTTTGCGCTTTTGTCCTTACTGCCCGCAAAATTCGAAATGAGCATTAAAACGAGAATCGCAACGAAAATCAATGTTGAAAGCGCATACATATCGGGGGTGACGCGCTTTTTTGTCATAGAAAAAATCCGTATGGGAAGCGTTTGCGAGGTCGGTCCGCTTACAAAATAGCTTATGATAAAGTCGTCCACTGAAAGCGTAAACGCCATTACAAGCCCCGAAATAATTCCGGGAAGAATTGCGGGAAGAACCACCTTGAAATACGCCTTTACGGGCGGACAGCCGAGATCCTGCGCCGCCTCGAAAAGATTCCTGTCCGTTTGCCGAAGCTTTGGCAACACATTTAAAATAACATACGGAAGCTCAAAGGTAATATGCGCTATTATTACCGTCGAAAGCCCCAAAGAATCTGTTTTTCCGAGCGTCTGACCTATAAAAACAAACAGAAGCATCATGGAAATACCGGTAACTATATCGGGGTTCATCATGGGTATATTTGTAACTGTTAAAACGCTTGTTTTAAACCATTTTGTTTTGTATTTATAAATCGCGGTTGCGGCGGCTGTGCCTATTACGGTCGAAACAAATGCCGAAACAACAGCCACTATAATTGTATTTTTCAGTGCCGCAAGCGTAGCTCTGTCTTCAAACAGAACCTTGTACCAATGAAGGGAAAAGCCCGTAAAAACAGACATACTTTTTCCCTCGTTGAAGCTGAAAATTATAAGCACGGCAATGGGCGCGTAAAGAAAAATCATTACGAGAACGGGATATAAGACCGAAAATACGGAAGTTTTCTTTTTCATATAATAACCTCCCCGTCCTCATCCGAAAATCTGTTCATCACGGCAAGGCAGATGAATATAAGTATCATCAAAACGAACGAAAGCGCCGCGCCTAGATGGAAGTTATTTGCGGTCTGAAATTGAGTTTCTATAATATCACCTATAAGCGTCGTGCCCGTTCCGCCGAGCTTTTGGGAGATGTAAAAGGTGCTTACGGACGGAACAAAAACCATAGTAAAGCCCGAAACAACACCGGGAACGCTTAACGGCAAAATCACGTTTTTAAACACGCCCAGCTTATTACAGCCGAGGTCCTGCGCCGCCTCTATAAGGGAGCGGTCGATTTTAAGCATTACCGTGTAAATAGGAAGCACCATATACGGCAGGAAGTTGTAAACCATACCGAGCACAACTGCGCCGCGTGTATTTATAAGCTTTAAGGGCTCAAGACCTATATTCGTAAGAAACGTGTTTATAAGTCCCGTGTCTTCAAGAATCGTCATCCACGAATAAGTGCGAAGAAGAAAGTTCATCCACATCGGAAGCATAATAAACATTATCATAAGCTTTTGATGCTTTTCACCGGAATTTGCGATTATATACGCAAGCGGATACGCGATGATAAGGCTTATTACCGTTGCAATAAGCCCGAGCCACACGGAAAGAATAAATGTGTTTGCATACTTTCCTATGCTTGCCATATTGGAAAGCGTAAAATTATTATCGGCATCCGTAAATGCATAGTAAGCAACCATACAAAGCGGAACGATTATAAACAGAACAGCCCAAACAACGTAAGGCGAGCCGGCAATTTGTGCCGTAAGAGCAGTTTTCTTTTTCAAATCAAAGTACTCCTTTCTTTGTAGCCTAAAGCCGCGCTGTAAAGCGTGCCTTCGGCGTTTTCGGCTTGAGTTCGAAGCAAATTACTCTTCGTCCTCTTCCTCTTCGTATACGGTGGCGTCGGAAAGCTCGTCAAACTCCTCCGAGAACGACGAATAGTCACCGTAAAGACCTGAGTATTTTGATTTTTTCATTATATGAATAGCGTCGGGGTCTACATTTATGCCGATAACAGAGCCCACGGCATAATATTCCGTTGACTGAATCATCCACTTAAAGCCCTTGATTTCAACTATTATTTCGTAATAAACGCCCTTAAAGGTAATGGATGTTACAGTGCCCGAAATCATTGCGGACTCACGCGGCACAACATCAACATCCTCGGGACGAACAACAACGTCAACATTTTCGTCCACGCCGAAGCCCTTGTCGAGGCATTTAAAGCGATGTCCTGCCATTTCAACCCAGAAATCGGCACGCATTACGCCCTCTATTATGTTGCTCTCGCCTATAAAGTCCGCAACAAATGCGTTCTTGGGCTCGTTGTAAACATCAAGGGGTGTACCTATCTGCTGAATTTTACCGCCGTCCATAACAACAACGGTATCGGACATTGAAAGAGCCTCCTCCTGGTCGTGCGTAACATAAATAAATGTTA
>CAZRXQ010000101.1:0-2105 GCA_964604065.1 uncultured Eubacteriales bacterium
TTCGGGTCTTTCGGCAAAAGAAGCACCTTAAGCTCCTCGCCGAGCGCTTCTTTTTTCGCCTTGCACTCGTCTATTTCCGTAAGAAGAAGCTCGCGAAGCTCACTGTCGCTTTCCTCTTCAAGCATTTCCTTTGCCGCCGATTCGTCTTCGGCTGTTTTTTTGTACGCCTTAAAGGTTTCCACCACGGGGGTAAGATTTTTTATTTCGCGCATCAGCTTTTTGTATTCTTCCTGATTGTTCACGGTTTCCGGCAAATACAGAAGTCCGTTTATTTTTTCAAACCGTGCTTCAACCTGCTCAAGCTTTTCAAACATCGCTGTTCTCCCTGATTATTTTTTTAATATTTTTTTCCGCTTTACTGCGTGGCACCATAAACTCTCTGCCGCACTTAACACAGCGAAGGCGAAAGTCCATTCCCGAGCGCAAAACGAGAAATTTCTTTTCTCCGCACGGGTGCTGTTTTTTCATTTCTATTATATCGCCTACGTCAATTTGCATATAATCACCGTAAATTCATTTTTAACTGAAATATTATATCACATATTTACATAAAATTAAAGAGCAAGATATTAAAAAATAACGAAAACAGGTGATTTACAAATGCAATCCTACCTTCCCGAAGGATATTTAATGAAAAAAAGTGAAAATACGGCGTCTCTTAAAAGCTTTGACGCCTTCAAGGAAGCGTACATAAAAGGAAGCTTTCTTGAAGCACGCGCCGCCCTTTGCGACAAGGACCACAATCTTCACATAGATTTAGGCTTTATAGAAGGAATTATTCCGCGAAACGAATGCGCCGTCGGCATAGAAAGCGGTCAAACACGCGACATTGCGATTATAGCCCGCGTTAACAAGCCCGTAAGATTCGTAATTACGGACATCTTCGGCGCGGGTGATAAAAAATACGCTTATTTAAGCCGCAAAGCGGTGCAGGAGGATTTTTACGAAAACAGGCTTCCCCTTATTCAAAAGGGCGACATAATCCCCGTTACCGTAACACACCTTGACGCCTTCGGTGCTTTTTGCGATATAGGCTGCGGCGTAAACGCGCTTCTTCCCATAGACAATATTTCCGTTTCGCGGATTCCGCACCCGTCGGCGCGCTTTTGCGTTGGTGACGAAATTAAAGCAATAGTAAAAGATATTGACAAAGACGGAAGAATTACGCTCTCGCACAAGGAGCTTCTCGGCACTTGGGAGGAAAACGCCGAAATGTTCTCGGTCGGCGAAACCGTGAGCGGCATTGTAAGAAGCGTTGAAGGCTACGGCGTTTTTATTGAGCTTACGCCGAACCTTGCGGGGCTTGCGGAATACACCTCGGACGTTTTCCCCGGGCAGTACACAAGCGTTTACATTAAAAGCATAATTAAAGAAAAAATGAAATTCAAGCTTATTATAGTGGACGCTTTCTCCGCGGATTACCCGCCGCAAAAGCCTGTTTATTTTACGGAAGGCGAGCATATAGACTATTTCAAATATTCTCCCGACTGCTGTGAAAAAATCATTGAAACTTATTTTAATTAATCTTGTAATCGGGCGCACCGTATTGTATAATTAAGTCAAAAGAAATTTTTGAGGTGACTTAAATTGAAATACAGTGATTTTCCCTCCGTCGGAAGACCGATATCAAAGCTCGGCTTCGGGCTTATGCGCCTTCCGAAGCTCGGCGACAGCGGTGACGATATAGATTACAAGGAAGCGGAGCGCCTTGTTGACGAAGCCTACAAGGCGGGCGTAAACTATTTTGACACGGCGTATGTTTACCACGACTGCGATTCCGAAAATTTTGCGGGTACGGTGCTTTCGAAATACCCGCGTGAAAGCTACTGCCTTGCGACAAAGCTTCCCGCGTGGATTATGAAAGAAAAAAGCAAATCGGCGGAAGAGATTTTCGAAGAGCAGCTTAAAAAATGCCGCACCGACTATTTCGATTTTTACCTTTTTCACAGCGTAAAGCGCGAAATGTGGGACACCTACGAAGAATGCTACGAGCAAATAGCGAAGAAAAAGGAAGAGGGCAAAATAAAAAGGCTCGGCTTTTCTTATCACGGAGACCTTGAGTTTTTCAAGGAGCTTGTCGATATGCATCCGTGGGATTTTGTTCA
>CAZRXQ010000101.1:2205-4194 GCA_964604065.1 uncultured Eubacteriales bacterium
ATGAATGCAAGCCGCTTTCGCCCGAGGAGGAAATTGCCGTAAACGAAGCAAACATTCTTTTCAGAAAGAATTTTGCCGTTCCCTGCACCGCCTGCCGCTACTGTGTTACGGACTGCCCCGCGGGAGTTGACATTCCCGCTTGCTTTAAGGCGTACAACGAATACAACAAAACGCGAAACCTCGGCGATTTAAAGAAGGAATACGA
Source organism: uncultured Eubacteriales bacterium (assembly GCA_964604065.1). Lineage (GTDB taxonomy): Bacteria > Bacillota > Clostridia > Oscillospirales > Acutalibacteraceae > DTU089. The sequence continues at coordinate 2,411 of CAZRXQ010000101.1, forward strand.
GCTTATTCCCGAAAGTGCCCGCGCAGAAAACTGCATTAACTGCGGCGGCTGTATGGCGCACTGCCCGCAGGGAATAAAAATACCCGACAAACTGAAAAAGCTCGCAGAACTTTATAAAGAGGTATAAAGATGGCAATTTTATTTGATGAAAAAAGAAAGCTTTTTAAGCTTGATACAAACAGCTCTTCTTACATTTTCGGTATATTCGAAGAAAACTACCTTGTGCACTATTATTACGGCGCATATATTCCCGACACGGCTGTGGAAGACCTTCGCCTTCGCCCGGGCTTTGCTTCGTTTTCTCCCGAAAACGAAAAGGTAACCGCACCGAATTTTTCACCCGATGTTACGCCGCTTGAATATTCAACAAGCGGCTCGGGCGATTTCAGAATATCGGCATTTTCCGTTAAAAATTCCGAGGGCGACACAAACACGGACCTGAGATATGTAAGCCACAAAATAGAAAAAGGCAAAAAAGCGATTCCGGGACTCCCCTCGCTTTATTTAAACGACGAAAGTGAAGCCGACACACTTTTTGTTGTTACACTCGACGCCGTAACCGGTGCGGAGGTTACGCTTATTTACACCGTTTTCAACAACACACCCGTAATCACACGGCGCGTTTCCGTTAAAAACACGGGCAGTGAGCCGTTTTACATTGAAGCCATTCACTCACTCTGCATTGATTTTCCGTCAAAGGAATACGATATGCTCGACCTTTACGGCAGATGGGCAAAGGAGCGCTCGCTTTCAAGATTCCCTCTTCACACGGGTATTCAGTCAATTAAAAGCAAGCGCGGCTCTTCAAGCCACAACCACAATCCCTTCACGGCGCTTGTTGCGAAAAATGCCGACGAGGAGCACGGCGAATGCTTCGGCTTTAACCTTGTTTACAGCAGTAATTTCTCCATTGAAGCCGAGGTTGACGGCATAAACTGTACGCGGCTTCTTACGGGCATTAACCCCGAAGGCTTTTCGTGGTATCTGTGCCCCGACGAAGAATTTTTCGCACCCGAGGTCGTTTGCGTTTATACGGAAAACGGCTTAGGCGAAATGAGCAGAATTTTCCACAGACTTTACTCGAATAATCTTGTTCGCGGCGAATGGAAGCGCAAAAAGCGCCCCCTTCTTATAAACAACTGGGAGGGCACGGGTATGAGCTTTGATCACGACAAGCTTATTTCCTTTGCGCGCCACGCAAAAGATATGGGACTCGAAATGCTCGTTATGGATGACGGCTGGTTCGGTCACCGCGACGACGACAAGTCCTCCTTAGGCGACTGGTTTGTTGCCGAATACAAGCTTAAAAAGGGACTTTCGGGACTTGTTAAGGAAGTAAAGGATATGGGGCTTATGTTCGGAATCTGGTTTGAGCCCGAAATGATTTCGCCCGACTCAGAGCTTTTCGGGAAGCACCCGGATTGGTGTCTTCACACAAAAAAACGCGAAAAATCGATTGCCCGAACTCAATATGTTATCGACTTTTCACGGAAGGATGTTCGCGATTACATTTACTCGCAAATGCACAAAATCATAAGCGAAAATGATATTGACTATGTTAAGTGGGATTTTAACCGCAACTTGACGGAGGTTTCGTGCGAAGAGCTCCCCAAAGAGCGCCGCGGCGAGGTTTTCCACCGTTTTATTCTCGGCACATACGAGATTATGGACAGACTCACAACGGATTTCCCGCACCTGCTTCTCGAAAACTGCTCGGGCGGCGGCGGACGCTTTGACCCCGGAATGCTTTACTATTCGCCGCAAATTTGGTGCAGTGACAACAC
>CAZRXQ010000102.1:0-4142 GCA_964604065.1 uncultured Eubacteriales bacterium
TATGCAGTAACACTGCCGCGGGAGTGCTCAAGGCGCAAAAATGACATCTCTCCGAGTTTCAAAACAAGGAGGTGTCAACCTTGACGACTTTGGATTTAATCAAAGCAAAAGTTAAAGCCCTTTATAAAAGCTCCCCCGATATCCACATTACCGCCGTACTCCAAAATCCGAAAATAAGCTTCGAAAATACTCCCGCAAAAATAACGGGTGTATATCCACACATTTTCAGAATCGAAGAGCACTCAAGCGGTGTGCCCAAGTGCCATACTCTTCAATATACGGATATCTTAACAAGTCAGGTTATAATTCCCGAATTGAAATAAGCCCACCTTAAAAGGGTCTGTAAAAAACGCATCAAGTTTTTTACAGACCCTTTTCATTAATTTTTTTAGGCTTTACGTTAACGGAATAATATGTGTAATACACCACAAATCCGGGCTTTGCGCCGTTGGGCTTTTTAATGTTTTTTACGTCCGTATAGTCAACGGTAACGACGGTGGAGGAATTAACCGAGCTGTAGTATGCGGCAATCTCCGCGGCTTCCACTATTGCCTCGTCCGTAACCGTTCCGTTTTCGCTTACAAGAAGTGTGTGCGAGCCGGGCGCTTTTTGCGCGTGAAGCCAAATATCGCCTTTTTTGCCGATCTTAAAGGTCAGCTTGTCGTTTTGAATATTGTTTCTTCCCACAAGCACCCTGTACCCTTCACTTGTTTTAAATTCCAACGGCGGCAGGGAGGCTTTTTTCATTTGCTTTTTGCCGTTTGATTTATATTTCAAAAAGCCCTGCGAAACAAGCTCCGATTTGATTTCCGCAAATTCGCTTTCAAGGCGCGAGCGCCCCAAAAGGTCACGCACACTCTCAAGATAAACAAGGTTTTCCTCGTTCTCTTTAATAAGTCCCGCAAGCTTCTCCTCTGCCGTGCAAAGCTTTCTGTATTCCTTATAAAGCTTTTGCGCGTTTTGGGACGGCGAAAGTGCGGGGTCAACACCGATTTTAACGCTTTCGCCCGTGTAATAATTAAAGACCTCGTAAACGCTGTCGCCTTTTTTAAGAGCATACTGCGAGGCGGTTATAAGCTCCGCACTTATTTTCAGCCCGTCGCGGCTTTCGCAATGCTTTAAATCCTCACGCTGATTATTAAGCTTTCTGCTTGTTCTTTCAATAACGCCCTCAAGCTGTTTAAAAAGCTCCGAGGCACGCGAGCGCGTTCTTTGAATGGAATCGCGTTGCTCGTAAAAAGCATCGAGAAGCTCGCCGGCAGAAGAATATCCTTCAAAATGCGCCGCTCCCGAATACTGGGTAAGCTTTAAAAACGAAAATTCAATCGGCTTTTCGCTTTCGTCCTTCACAATAAAAAACGACGGCTCGTTGTTTACTACGGCATTTTTCAAAAGTGCCGTCGCACCCTTTAAATTTTCTTTTTCAAGTGCCGAAAGCTCGCCCACGCCCTTGTCGCCGAAGCAAACCCTGTAAGCTATTTCCCGTGCCAATGCCGGCGAAACGCCGCTTACGGTTTTAAGCACCGCGGACGAAAGTCTCGTGTTTTCGCATTCGAGTATTTTATTTGCAAGCTCTGTCGGGTCTTCGTTTCGTATATCGGCTTTTTCCTGCTTGGGCGGTAATTTATACAAAGCCCCCGGAAGCACAAGCCTGTACGAGGATTTTTCGCTGTTCACGCGCTTTAAGGCATCTAAAATTTTGCCGTCCTTATCCGTAAGAATAACATTGCTGTGTTGTGCCATTATTTCGCAAACAAGCACAAGCCTTTCTTTGTCGCCTATTTCGTTTGTCGAATCAAATTCGAAAAACACGACTCTGTCAAGCCCCTGCTGATTCACGCCCACAAGCGTTGCACCCGAAAGGCGCTTTCTTAAAAGCATACAAAGCATGGGAGGTGTCTGCGGATTTTCTGGCGCGTTTTTCGTTATGTGAAAGCGCGGCGCATTCGCATCCGCGGAAAAAAGCAGACGAAACGCGCCCGTTCTCGTACGCATAACAAAAACGAGCTCGTTTTTTGTGGGCTGGTGTATTTTATCGACCTTTGCCCCCAATAAAATATCCTTTGTTTCGTTTGTTAAAAAGTTAAGAAAAATACCGTCAAGTGCCATTTTTACACCTTAATTTAAAGTCACAATCGGCGAGGTCTGTTTGAATATTTCCACTCTGAGCTCGTCGCCGAAGCGCTCCTTAAGAAGCTTTTCAAGATAAAAAACCACGGGATATTCCGTTTCGAAATGCCCTGCCGCAAAAAGCGAAATGCCGCTTTCGTTCGCATCGAGAAAATCGTGGTGCGAGGCATCGCCCGTAACAAGCGCATCCGCGTTTTCGAAAAGTGCGGCTTCAAGGCAATCCGCACCCGCGCCGCTGCATACGGCAATCTTTTTTAACGGACGGTGTGCGTTATTAAAGCGCACAGCCCCGCCGAGCGTTTTGTTAATAAAGCCCGCAAAATCCTCGGGCGAAATTTCCGAGGTAAAGCCGACCTTTAAAAATTCATCATAAGAAGAAGCGTAAGCATCCTTTAAAGAAAGCGCCGAAATAAGGCAGTCGTTAACGCCGCCTGCGGCTTTATCAAGGCAGGTGTGAGACGACAAAAACGCCACACCCGAGCACGCCGCCGAAAACGCGAGGCTTTCTTCTTTAAGCGCTTTAAGCGGATGAAAAATCAACGGATGATGCGAAACAACAAGGTCAAAGCCGTTTTCCTTTGCAAAGGAAACAACCTCGCCTGTAACGTCAAGTGTCAAAAGCACGCTTTTAACGCTTTTGGAAAACGAGCCGACGGAAAGCCCCGTATTGTCAAACGAGGCGGCTGTGTCATACGGCGCAACATCGTCTAAGACGTTATATATATCCTTTACCGTAAGCATTTCATTCACCCCGTGAAAATTTATCGAGAGCGCAAACGGTTTCTTTCAAAACACCGTACTCTGCGCTGTTTTTTTCTCCGCTTTTCGCTTCGAGCTTTTTTCTTAATCTGTCCGCCTGGTGCTGTATATAAATGCGCGCATCGGGCGACGAGATGTCAAGCTTTCCGAGGAAGCAGTCCGCATATGAATATTCTTTTATTTCTCCCGTATAAACGGCGTCGAACGCTATGTAATACCGTCCGCACTCGTGAACAGCCACCTCGCGGCATATCGAAAAGCCGTTTTTATAAAGAAACTCGCGAAGCTCTTCGGCTCTACTCTGCGGCTGAAAAATAAAATGAAGGCTTTCATCCTTAATCCAGTCGGTCTTTTTTAAAATTTCCGCAATAAGCGTTCCGCCCATACCCGCGAAAACAAATTCGACGGCTTCGCCTTTTTTATAAGCCTTAAGTCCGTCGGAAAGCCTTAATTCGATTTGATTTTCAAAGCCGTAAAACTCTACCGTTCCGCGTGCGTTTGAAAGCGGCTTTGGATTTATATCCGAGGCTATTACTTTATTAACAATACCCGACATTACAAGAAATGCGGGCAAATGTGCGTGGTCCGTGCCGATATCCGCAAGAGTGCCGTCGCCTCTTACAAGAGCCGCGGCGGCACACAGTCTCGATGTTAAACGAAGGCTCATTTCGCAGAAAGGAACGCGTTGATTTTTTCTACGAGCTCATCCGCATTAACGCCGTGAACGCGGCAAGCCTGCTCAACCGTCTCTCCGCGGGAAGCGGGGCAGCCGAGGCAGTGCATACCCATTTCAAGGAAAAAGGGCGCAGTGTCGGGTGCTTCGTCTAAAATATTACCTATTACCGTATCTTTGGAAATTGTCATAATTTTTAAGCTCCTTTTATTTGTTTACAATTAGTATAACATATCGCTCCCGAAAAATAAACAGCTTTTTGAAACTTTTCACTAAAAATTCTTCGGTTAATTGTCTGTTTTTACAATTGTAAAACAAGGTGGATATATGGTATCATATATATATATTTTTTTTAAAAAGCGAGGTAGAAAAATGCTTCAAAAAAATTTTAACCCCGTATTAAGATTTTTGGCTGTAAGCGATATTCATTTTCCCGATGAATATTCAAAGGAGCACAGATATTTTAAGCGTGCCCTTGAGCTTGCAAACGAAATTGCACAGTCTCACGAGACATATAAAAAAATAGATGCCGTTTATGTTATAGGCGACTTTGCCACAAGCGGCTCGAAAAAGCAAATGC
>CAZRXQ010000103.1:0-4117 GCA_964604065.1 uncultured Eubacteriales bacterium
AAGCAAGCCGACTCTTCGTAAGGAATGCAGAAATCAACCATATTCTTTATGTTACCCGCGGCTACTGCCGTAACCTTCGGAGAATTCTCGGGAATTAAATAATCCGAGCACTTGCTTTCGAATCTCGACTTAAGAATGATAGAAGCAAAATTCGTTTTGTCAAGCGTTCTGTACTGAGTCTTTGTAAAGCCGTGGGCAAGAGCGTTGCTTGCGTTAACAATCGTCTTGTATTCGCCGAGTATTAAAGCCTTTTCTTTTTTAACCTCGGGAGAATCCGTAGCGGGCTCTGTGGGCTTTGTTGTTTGAGTAGGCGTCTGTGTGGGCGTCTGTGTGGGTGTATCCGTCTTTTCCGTAGTGGAGCTTCCGCCGTCGTCGGAGCTTGACGATCCGCCGGGAGCGGTTGTATTATCCCCACCGGAGGGAGCTGTCGAGGGCTCTGTCGGAAGAGCGCCGCTTATTGTGCCGACGCCGCTTGACGAGCCGCCGCTCGGAGTGCTGCTGTTTGAGCCGCCGTCATTCGAGCCGGAACTGCTTTGACTGCCGCTGCCGGAGTTACCGGAACTGCCGGAATTACCGGAATTGCCTGAAACATAAACGGTTTTGGGGTCACCGTACTTTGCGATTGAAAGAATCTTTAAAGAGTTTGCCGCGAGCATTCCGATTACTATGCAAAAGCAAACCATCGCAACAATAAGCTTAAGTGCCTTTCCGCCGGATAAATTAACCTTCTTCATACCTAAAGTCCTCCTTGATTAAGGCGTATATGTACTTTTATTATTTTACACTCTGAAACGCAAATTGTCAATATAAAAAAACGAATCTTCCGATAATATAAAAATTTGTTGCAAAACGCCAAACACGGGTACTATATTTTAGTAAATATGATGATTGAAAAAAGCTTAAAAATGTTATACAATAAAGTGTAAAATAATCGCGGTACAGCGAACCAAAAAGGAGAACACCACCATGAAAAAGCGTAGGCTTATGAAGCTTATTGCAGTTATTCTGTCAATGACCTTCTTCTTCTCGTCAATCGGTATGACCTCAGCCGCCGCGGCTTCAACCGCAAATATTGAGGTTATCGAATCCACAAGCATCTCGGACTCTGTTTTAAGAGTGCTTATAGATGTCTTAGACACTGTAATTCGCTCGGTTCTTAATACAATCTCGGGCATTTTTAACGACGGGCCCAACTTCACTCCCGCCGAAGATGCCGAAGATGTTCCCGAAAACTTCTACGAGGGCACGGGAAGCGACTTTTCACAGTCGGGCGGCTACGCTTGGAGTCTCGGTTACGCAAGCGAAAGCCTTGTTCCCGATAACGTTCTTGACGGCGAGCATTACCTCGGCGGCTACATCGACTTCAACAACGGCTTCAATAACGTAGTTGAAGAAGTAGTTGACGATATGAGAGTAAGATGCATAGCTCTCAGCGACGGCTCGGACAACGGCACGGTGCTTTTCGCCACAATCGACTGCATCGGTATTACAAATAACGACATCCGTGACATCCGTGCTCTTCTTGCGGACTTTGCCGAGGAAAACAACATTGTCGGCATCAACATTTCCGCTACTCACTGCCACAGCTGTATAGATACCGAAGGTCTCTGGACAAAGAATATTTATAAAATCCTTCTTAACGGCGTGGGCAATGCCTTGGGCAATACAGACGGACTTCTTACCGGTACAAATCCCGAATATATGGCATTCCTTAAGGAAACCGTAGCAGAGACTCTTAAAAAGTCTTACGAGGATCTTAAACCCGGCACACTCACCTATTCCGAAAAGGATATCGGAGACAAATATTTCAACAACAAAAACCGTCCTTCGGCAACCGCACTTATGACGGAGCTTTCACGCTTCACCTTCACTCCCTTTGCTTCGGACGAAACTCCCACTATGATAGTTAACATTGCCGCTCACCCCGACGTTGCGGGTCTTCCCACAGGCGGCGACAATACCGGACGCAAAATCAGCGGTGACTACGTTTACTACGCAGAAGAGCTCATTAACGAAGCCGGCTACAACTTTATGTTCTTCCAGGGCGCTATTGCCGGTATTTATATGGCTCGCGGTGCTACGAACGACAGCCTCCCTCTTAACGAAAGATGGGAGCAGTCAAGAAGATACGGCTACGAAATAGCAAGAATGGCTCTTTCTCTTAACCTTACACTTGAAGAGGTTAAAGCAAACGACCTTCTTAACGTTGCCGACGAAATCGCAATGTACGGCGAAAACACCAACGACAACGGCGAAAAGACTTATACCATTTGGTACGAGGGCTGGACTCCCGTTAAGGAATCCGTTGTTGCTCCCAAGCTTAACGTAGCTATGAAGAGCGTTGAAATCCCCGTTTCAAACGACCTTATCGAAGCCGCCGGCAAGCTTAACCTTGCGAATTATTCAATCACCGTAAAGACCGATGAAGGCGGCAACAAGCACTACTTCATCAAGTCCGAGGTTGGTTATATGGAGCTCGGTAACGGCACATTCAAAACGGTATTCCTTCCCGGCGAGGTTTGCCAGGACCTTATCGTCGGCGGTGAATCTCTCACTGCGGCAGGCTCGCAAACAGGCAAAGACTTCGGTTATCCCACAGTTGTCGAGATATTCGGCGAAGGCACAAAGTGCTTCGGTCTTATGAACGACGCCGTCGGCTACATTGTTCCCGACAACGACTTTACAATGGGCGATCCCGCAAACCATTATCACGAGTTTATCGGTCTCGGTCAGTATGTAGGCTCTTCTTTAATTATTGCTCTTGAAGAGCTCGCCTGCGAAATCGAACGCTGAACGAAAAAAGAACGCCTCCGACTGTAAAATGTCGGAGGTTTTTTTCAATTGAATATTAAGTATTTTATTATTCGATAACACAAGTCTCGTCGCAAAGGTAGCCCTTCTGCTCAAAGTAATCAACGGAAATTGCGCCGTCCTTTACGGTGAAAACAGAGGTACAGTCGCCTGCGAAATAGATATTCTCTTCACCGAAGAGCGACTTAACATGGTGGAGATTTTCGCACTCGCGTGTAATCGCCGTGAATCTCCCCTGCGGAATAAGCAGGTACTTAGCCTTTATGTTAGCGTAAATATTTCTGACATCGTTAATGAGGTGGTGCGCACACTGAAGGAATGTACAGGAAAGATGATTTTTGCCGTAAAGCGCCAGAAGCTCTTCGCCGTTTGTTTCCTCGGCATCGCCCAAAAACAGAACGGAGCAATCGTCAAACGTGATTTTAACAATGCTTGATGTTTCGTTTAAAGAACGGTAAGGACCGTCGTCGCGTACTCTTTTTGAAAGCGGCAAAATATCCTCGTGAGTTGTAAGCACTTCAAAAACAGCATCGGGGAAACGAATTGTCTGACCGGTGTGAAGCTTTAAATATTTCGCATCGGGTGCGTATTTCTTCAAAGCTCTTCTGAGCCTGTCCGTGCAGGGGTTTTCGTATTCATAAAGCGTTTTTGAGGGGAAATTGAAAATAACTCTTTCCAAAGAAAGTCTCTCGCATTCGCGTCTTAAAAGCTTAACGAAGACATCCATATGGTCGTCGTGATTATGTGTGCAAAACCACGCGGCAATGCGGATGTTACCGCCTTTTTCTGTACCGGTAAGCTCTTCAAGGCGGCACATAAATTCGTCGCAAGCATCGTCTGTTGCCTGCTCGCGCTCGCCGCCGTCGATAATTATAACGGAATTATCGCGAAGTCTTAATACATAAAGCATACCGCAGTCACAGCTGTAGCCGCGAATCATTCTGCCGTAGCGCAGTGAAAACTGCATAAGAGCCGTGTCCCCCCTTACGTCCGCTTCGGTGTCGTCGTAAGAAGAAACGGGCAGACTCACGCTGTCGAGAATAACGCGCGCCTCGTGCTTTTCGGCAGTGTAGTATGTATAAACAAGCTTTTTACCCTCGCCCGAATATTCCGAAAAAATATTACCGTTCGTTTCGCGGTGAAAGCTTTCCGTCCTGCCGGTTGATTTAAGCGTTTTTAAAAATTCGTTAAATTCAAATGCACTGTCACAGCGCGAAATTACAATAAACGAATCCTCCGCACTTCCGTCAAGCGTTTCTATTTCAAGTCCCGAGCCGCAGTTTAACGGCTCGCAAAGCGGTTCTCC
>CAZRXQ010000104.1:0-1400 GCA_964604065.1 uncultured Eubacteriales bacterium
AACATTTTTACAAAACACAATTTTTCGTTGTAATTTATCAGGGGTGATATTATTATGAAAAAAAGCAAAACTTCCGTTTTAGTTCTTTTGTTAGCATTGCTTCTTACTTTTAACTGCTCGGTTGTTACCGTTTTTGCGGATAATCCCGACGACTTTGAAAGGTTCACAAATATTTATGATTCTTCCGAAATCGACGAGGTTATGGAAGCAATTAAAAACGACGGGCTTATAAGCGACTTTGAAAATACAAACAGCGAAGGCTCAAGCCCTTATAAGCTATACTCAATCACCCCGCAGGAATTTTCCGGCATTAACAAAAACACCGCCGAAAGCATAATTGCCTCGGGCGATTATAAGTGGATTGTTCCGAACGGTTCCGATAGGGTTATAAAAGTAGCTAAAGAACAGGGCGAATGGGCGGTTCTGGGCTACAGCACCTCCGAAAACAACACGAAAAAGCCCGAGGCTTCTCTCGGCGAATTCGTAAATGATATTTTGAAAACGGGTCTTGAATCGGCTCAAGCAGACAATACCGAAAAGCTCGACGGTGACGATTTATGCGAAAACGCTGTCTGCTTTGAAGTTCCTCAATATTACACATATTTTATAGGACTGTTTTCGGAAAACGGAAGCTATGTAATCCCCTACGGAAGCCGCCCGGATTTAACGGGGCTTGAAAACGGCAAGATGTATTCGGTTGAAAACGCCGACAAAATTTTAAAAACCAACTTTAATATTTCGGAATCGGATTATGATAACGGCAACGGCGGCGGTGCAACCACCGTAACAAAAACCCGTAGCATTAAATTCGTAATATCCGTACCGGCTGTTATTTTAATTGCAGTGGCAATAGTATTTTTCGCAAAGCAAAGAAAAGAAAAAAAGAGGGTAACCGATTTTTAACATAACGTCCCTCGAAATAAAAAAGAGTACCAGTTTTTTTACATAACTCCCCCTCAAAGATTGTACCGAAACACCTCTAACCGGGTGTTTCGGTACAGTCGTTTTTTCGATTAAAATTCGCACATAATGCGAAATTATGTTTATACTTTTACATCCGCTTTTTCTTCGATTGAATAATACGAAAAATATTCCTCCTCTAAGGGAATCCATTTTAAGCGGAACATTTCAAGCATTTTTTCGCCGTTTCTTTTTTGTATTCGCCTTATCTGCTCATCTTTCGGCACATCCGAAAATACCGTAATATCCGCATAATTTCCGAAAGCCGGATGACAGCTGTACGAGCCCTCGACTATGCGAACGGGGCTGTTTCCTACTTTTCTTACTCCGACATAGTCCGCCGCTCCGCAATCGAAAATCCCGTAAGAAAACGGCTCTTTTTTTAAAAGCGAAGGAAGCACCTCTTTAATAAATCTTTCGTAATGAATATTTCCGCCGGG
>CAZRXQ010000104.1:1500-4085 GCA_964604065.1 uncultured Eubacteriales bacterium
GTACGACGGCTTTTCAAAAGAGCGGTATTCACTGCTGTGGTGAACGGCAGTCGCGCCGCTTTTTTTATATTCCGAAAGAGCGTTTTCCCATTCTTTTAAGGTGATCTCTGTTTCGGTATTTTTCAAAACATCTGTTGCCGACAGAAGATATTCTTCGAAAAGACGCGAGCCGTCAGAGTTGACCTTGCAGGACGAAACGAACATATTAAAAAGCCATTCCGCGGGTAAGCCTTTTTTATTCCAAACCGAAAGATTTACTCTTACAACATTTTCCGAAATTTGCTCGTAAAGCATTCCGTCTTCTTCGGGAACGCTTTCGAACTCGTTTTTGAAATAATCCCAAGCCGCGTTTTTATTTGCAAGCAAATGCTCCGCACCGTATGCCGCCTGATAACAAAGCTTAATTACATCCGCGGGCTTCATTGACGGGTGAAGTAAAAGCTGCTGTGAAAGCGCTTCTTCAAAAGTTATATCTGTCATATTATTTTTTGTCGCTCCTTATAAAAAGAGCTATCCAATAATACACAAGGTCAATAAAGAACACCGTCCACGCGGGATGCCACTTGCCCCATATAACACCCATCGTCAAAAATGCGCTCACCGTAATAAAAAACACGGGAAGTCTTAAAAGAAAGCTTTTTTTAGAGCGCGCACCGAAGGCGTGAGCAAAGCCGTAATAAATCGGTATTAAAAGATTTATAAGCCACGTCGGATTCCACACGCCCTTTAAAACGCCCGTAAGCACAAACAAAAGCGGCACTATTATAATTACGGGAATTTTTAAAAGCGCTTTGTGCGTTTTCGGGAAAAGGCGTGCTTTTTTAACCTTTTCCTTCTTTGGCTTTCTTTTCTTTTTGCCGCTTTGTTCGGGGACTGCTCCATTTTGTTTCGGAAGAGCTTCGTCCAAATGCTCGTTAGCTTCAAGCCCGTTTTCACCTTCTTCGGTGATTTTTGTAAGTGTGCCTTCGCCTGTGAGCTCGTCTTTTGCGTTTTCGCCGTTTAAAAGCTCATCGAGCGTAATGCCGTATATTTCGGAAAGCGCTATTAAATTTTCCGTATCGGGTGCACACTCTTCGCGCTCCCATTTTGAAATTGCCTGTCTTGAAAGCCCGAGCCTTTCGGCAAGCGCCTCTTGAGAAAGCTTATTTTCACGTCTTAATAAAGAAAGTCTTTCGCCGAGGTTTTGCACGGCAATCACTCCTAACCGAATAATAAAAGCGTGGGGACGTGCCCCGCGCCTTTAATTTTAATATATTTGCGTACATATTTCAAGTGTTAAACACTTAATCGGTATAAGAAAATCTAACAACACCAATATTGTACTTTTTAAACAAAAAAACATTGCAACCGCGCCCCGCAACCTAAAATTGCCCCGCGAATTTTAAAAAAGCAACCGATAGTTGGTGGTAAACCTTGGGAAAATGCGGTACTTTGAATACAAAAAATAACCGCCCCACCCGGGGCAAAAGGAGAAACAAAATGACAGTAACAAATACAGAACACTTCGGAATCCAAAGAAAAATAGTAGCGAATATGACAAGCGAAAGCTGGCAAAGCATTCCGCATGTATGCTATTCCTCCGAAATAGATTTTTCCGATATCTCCCGCGAGCTTAAGATATTTAACGCAGAGAGGAAAAAAGAGGACAGAATTTCCGTTAACACGCTCGTTTTAAAAATGATTTGCGAAGGGCTTAAAGCTGCCCCAGCGCTTAACGCGCACATAAGCTTTAACAAAAAGCTCGTTCGCGGGAAGATTGATACAATAGAAGAAATTAACATTTCAATGCCGACAATTCTTCCGAACGGCAAAATGATGACCTTGAACCTTCGCGATTTCGGCAATAAATCTTTAGACGAAATGACCGATTACATTAAGAATCTTTCAAGAAAAGCCGAAAACACAAATTTGGACGAAGCAATGTTTGAAGTGTCGCTAATTGACACCTTAAAAGAAATTAAAAAAGGCAAAATCTCAAAAGCCGTTTACAGGCTTATCGGTTCAAAGCTTGGCTCTCACAAGGTGAAAACCCTCGGCGTGAAAGAAAAAAAGGAATATCTTTCAATCCCGAAAACAGACCGCCTTACCTTTCACGACCTTGAGCAGGGCACCGTAACCGTTTCGAATATAGGCTCGCTTTACAAAGAGCAAAGCGGGCACATGACGCTTCTTGAAATAGTACCGCCTCAGGTAGCGGCATTCGGCGTGGGCGCTCTTACCGATAAGCCCTGTGTTTTAAAAGCGGCAAACGGCGAAAAGGAAATAGGTATTAAAATTATCCTGCCGCTTTTAATAGCCTTCGACCACCGCGCTCTCGATTTCGGAGACGTAATCCCCTTCATTAAAAAGCTCGACGAAATCTCACGCTCGCCGAAGCAGCTGTTCTGCGGCGAAAAGACAGAAGGTAACATAAGCTATCTTAACACCTGCGTGGGCTGATTACCGTAAAGCTTTTAAGCATAATAACCGCAACCGTGTGAAGCTCGAATTCGTCGGTTGCGGTTATCATATCAATCCTTAAGACATCCGATGGGGATAACAAGCACCCCGTCGGGTCTTTTATAGCCGTATTGTGTGCCGGTAAT
>CAZRXQ010000105.1:0-4066 GCA_964604065.1 uncultured Eubacteriales bacterium
TCGAATATATTTTACCATTTTCGGATTACAATTTCAACATTATTTTAAGTATTCTCTTGACCTTCGCTTGAATATGTTATAAAATAGAAAAAGTGGCGTAAAACAGATTGACGGTGATATAGGTATTGACAAAAATTAACAGACTGAGACTGCGCCGAAGATTTATTCGGTGGCTCGGCATAATTTGTTTTATTACTGCGTTTGCTATTGCTCTGGCAACATTTGTTATGAGCTTGCCGCAGGTGAAGTCAAGCCTTGTAAGGGTTCTTGACTATTTTGACAAGGTGGAGTATTTTATTGCTTCGCTTGATAAAGCTGCGGCATTCCTTGTAATAATGCTCTTGTTTTTTCTGAAAGCCTTCATTCCCGTTGTTCCGCTTTCGGTGCTTTTTATTGCAAGCGGTATGGTTTTTAAGGATGTCACATCGGCTTTTTTCAATATTCTCGGCTTTTGCCTTCTTTGCTCGGTTAAATTTTTATGGGGCAGAATATTCGGCGGCGGTGGCACAAGAAGGTTTATTTCCAAAATAAGCAGTGTAGAGAATTTTATGAAGCTTCACGGCACGGGGAATAAATGGATGCTTGCGCTTCTCAGGTTCATTCCGTTTATGCCCGTAAATACCGTAAGCAGGCTTTACGGCACAACCTCCATAAAGTTTTACGAATTTATTTTTTATTCGCTTATCGGTTATTTGCCGCGTCTTATTTCGTGGGGCATTGTCGGCTGTAATATTACGAATCCGTTTACCGCTTCGTTTACCGTGCCGATTATCACGCTTTTGATTATAACCGGCATTTCGCTTTTGCTTCTCAACTTTTTTATTAAAAACGATAACTCCGAAAGGAAGATATAATATGGATACTTGTGCATTAAAATTAAATGAATTCAAAAACAGACTTTTAAAGCTTTATTCCGAAAGCGAGCTTGAATTCCAGGCGGAGAGGTACGCTTCTTTATTCGAAAGCTTTTGCGAGCGCTTCGGAAAGTCCGACGAGGTTCGCTTTTTCTCCGCGCCCGGTCGCAGTGAGATTTGCGGAAATCATACCGACCATAACAACGGTAAGGTTTTAGCCGCGGCTATTGATCTTGACGCGGTTGCCTGTGTGGTAAAAACGGACGGTAATATTATTAACGCCGATTCAGAAGGCTATGCTCCTCTCAGTGTTGATATTTCGAATCTTGAGGTTGTCGACGAGGAAGCGGGAAAATCTGCCGCACTTATTCGCGGCGTTTGCGCGAGATTTTTACAGCTCGGCTACAAAATCGGCGGTTTTGACGCTGTTATAACATCAAGAGTTCTTTCGGGCTCGGGTCTTTCCTCGTCTGCCGCATACGAGGTATTAATAGGAACGATTCTCAATTATCTTTATAACGACGGCGCCGTTACGCCTATTGAAATTGCCAAGATAGCTCAATATGCCGAGAACGTATATTTTAAAAAGCCGTGCGGTCTTCTTGACCAGACAGCCTGCTCCGTCGGCGGATTTGTTGAAATCGACTTTAAAGACACATCCGCTCCCGTTATAGAAAAATCCGTTTTCGACCTTAAAAAATTCAATCATCTTCTTTGCATTGTAGATACCGGCGGAAGCCATTCCGATTTGACAGACGACTACGCTTCCATAAGAAGTGAAATGAATTCCGTTGCCGCCGTTTTCGGAAAGTCCGTTTTACGCGAGGTTTCACAAGACGAGCTTCTTAATAACATTGCCGATGTTCGCGAAAAAACAGGTGACAGAGCGGTTCTCAGGGCTCTTCACTTTTACGGCGAAAACGACCGCGTAGAGCGTATGTCCGCGGCTTTGAAAGACAACGACTTCGAATCCTTTAAGAAGATTATTCTCGAAAGTGGAAAATCGTCGTATATGTACAACCAAAACTGCTATACCGTAAAGAATGCAACAAGTCAGCCCGTTTCTCTTGCGCTTTGCCTTGCGGAAAAATTCCTTGACGGCGAGGGTGCTTACAGAGTTCACGGCGGTGGCTTTGCGGGTACTGTTCAGATTTTCGTTCCCGAAAATAAGGCAAAGGAGTTTACTTCGAAAATGAAGGCTGTTTTCGGTGAAAATTCCTGCTACATATTAAATATCAGAAGCGTCGGCGGATGTGAAGTATGATTTCACTTTTAAGCGATGCGAGTGCTTTAAAAAGCGGCGTTGATTCGCCGCTTTATGCGCGTGTTTATACCGCGTTTTTTAATAAGAAAAACGAATTCGACGGCGTTTATCTGCAAAAAGACAAAATGGGGAGTACAGGTGCCTTGTTTTCCGTCGGCGATAACAAAGCGGCGCTTATTATAAATGAAAATGCCGATTTGTCGGAGATTAAGTGTTTTTTCGAATTCGCCGGTATTAGCAGTGTAACGACGCTTTCTAAAGACGCCGCTGAATTTTTATTTCCCGACACCCGTGAATATAATGTTTTAAAGCTTTCGAGGGTTCTTAACAGCGGCAGCTTATCGGTACATCTTACAGCTGATGCGAATTTAAACACATACCGTCTTCTTTATTCGTGTATTGCAACGCCCGAGTCTGTGGGATTTGACGGCTTTTATGCCGACTTTTCTTCGCGAATAGCCAAAAATTACGCAGATGGATTTTATATCGAAAAAGAAGGCGAGATTGTTTCCTGTGCGCTTTCGCCGACTGTTGCCGATGTTTCCGCGATTGTTTCGGGTGTTAAAACACTTGAAAGGTACAGAGGTCGCGGCTTTGCGGGAGATTGCGTAAGAAGTCTTTGCGATTCTATTGTGTCGCGTGGGATAAACGATATTTATCTTTGGTGCGAGGATTGCCGTGTTTCGTTTTACGAAAACCTCGGCTTTGAAAAAATTACAAATATTTATATCGGAAGGTAGTTTATGAGCTTTTTTAATTTTAACGAAAACATCGAAAGTCTTTCAAATAAGGCGCTTGAATTAACAAAGGAAAGGTTTCGCGAAATCGACGAAATAGCAGAATATAATCAACAGCGCGTTTTAAAGGCATTTATAGATAACGGCGTAAGCGAATCGCATTTTACGCCTTCAACGGGCTACGGCTACGGCGATCGCGGCAGAGAGGTTCTCGACAGCGTTACAGCGCAAATATTCGGCGCGGAGGACGCGCTCATAAGACACAGTTTTGCAAGCGGAACGCATACTCTTACGGTTATGCTCTTCGGCGTGCTTCGTCCCGGTGACAGGGTGCTGTGCGCAACGGGAATGCCGTACGACACGATTCAGCCGGTAATCGGCTTAAACGGAAGCGGAATGGGTTCATTAAAGGAATTCGGAATCGAATTCGAAATTTTGCCGCTTTTGTCGGACGGTACGGTAGATTATGTTATGCTCGAAAAAAAGCTTCGTGAAGGAGAGTATAAGGCTGTTTACATTCAGCGCTCACGCGGATATTCTATGCGCCCGTCTCTTACAAGTGCCGAGCTTCTTAAAATTTGTAACACAGTTAAAGCAAATTCAAAGGCTATAACGATTCTCGATAACTGCTACGGCGAATTTACGGAAAAACTTACACCTCCCGAGGTCGGCGTGGATATTTTCGCGGGCTCTTTAATTAAAAACCCCGGCGGCGGCATTGCAAAGTGCGGTGGATATATAGCCGGTAAAAAGGAATTGGTTGAGCTTTGCTCGTACAGAATGACATCTCCCGGTGTCGGCAGAGAGGTAGGCGCAACGCTCGGCAATACACGCGAAATGTTTATGGGTCTTTTCTTTGCGCCGCACGTTACCGGCGAGGCTCTTAAAACAGCCGTTTATACCGCGGCACTCTTTGAGGAGCTCGGCTACGAGGTGTCTCCCGAATACGGTGATACGCGCTGTGACATTATTCAGAGCATTAAGCTTTGCACTCCCGAAAAGCTTATAGCGTTTTGTGAAGGGCTTCAAAGCGGTTCTGCCGTTGACAGCTTTGTAACTCCCGAGCCGTGGGATATGCCAGGCTACGACAGCAAGGTTATTATGGCGGCAGGTGCGTTTACAAACGGCTCTTCAATCGAGCTTTCGGCAGATGCCCCCTTAAGAGAGCCTTATGCCGTATGGTTTCAGGGCGGACTTAATTTCCACAGTGC
>CAZRXQ010000106.1:0-4013 GCA_964604065.1 uncultured Eubacteriales bacterium
CGCCACGACCTTCGCTCGGAAATTTGCCTCGGGCGTGAAAACATTCACGGCAGACTGTATAATTTTATGCACAGAAACGGCGAGCTTTACCCGACGCATCAGTTAGGACCTATTTCAAAGGCTCTCGGAATCAACCGCGGAAACAGATTTTTGTCGCTTGTTTCAATGTCTTCAAAGTCACGCGGCTTAAACGAATGGATGAAAACGCGCAAGGGCGAGGATTACGATATAGCTAATTACGATTTTTGCGAGGGTGACGTTGTAACAACGCTTATTAAATGCGCCAACGGCGAAACAATCACCTTAACGCACGACTGCTCAACGCCGCGCCCGTATTCGAGAAACTACGTAATTGAAGGCACAAAGGGCGTTTATTCCGAAATGAACGGCAGAGACGGCGGTATTTATCTTGACGATTACACCGACCGTGAGCCGCGCTTTACGGATTTCAGGGATGTAAGAGAAAAATACGAGCATCCCCTTTGGCAGGCATACGAAAAGGGCGGCATTAAAGCCGGACACGGCGGTATGGACTACCTCGTTTTGTCGGCGTTTGTCGAAAGCCTTCTTTTGGAAGCCGCGCCGCCTATAGATGTTTACGACACCGCTTCGTGGATGGTTATTACCTGCCTTTCGGAGCAGTCTATAGCAATGGGCTCACAGCCGGTTCCCGTTCCCGATTTTACAAACGGAATGTGGATTGACCGCGAGCCGTACAGAAAGGGTACATATTGCCTTGAAGAGGTTTGCCCCTTCGGCTCGGGCGATTATGAGGAATAAATTCTAAGGAGAAAATATATGAAGTATTACATAGGTGTTGACGGCGGCGGCACAAAAACCGCATTTGCGCTGTTTGACGAAAACAAAAATATGCTTTCGCTTATCGAGGGCAAGGGCTCGAATCACGAAAATCTTGAAGGCTCGTTCGGCGAGGCGGCGGATATTTTAGAAGAGGGCATTACACGCCTTTTAAACGAAAACGGTAAAACGCTTTCGGATATAAGCGGAATTTTAATGGGTCTTGCGGGAATAGATCATCCCTTCCAGCACGACGCGCTTCTTTCGGAGCTTGAAAACCGCGGAATACACGGCGCGAGAATTTACAACGACGGCTTTATAGTTATAAAAGCAGGAAATGTCGGCGCGGGTATCGGCTACAACTGCGGTACGGGTACGTGCTGTAACTCAGTAGACAGTAACGGCAATATGCATCAGGTCGGCGGCTTTGACCGTTTTTCGGGCGACAAGGGCAACGGTCACTGGATAGCTACCGAATGCTACAGAATAGCGTACGACGACCTTTGCCTTAAAAAGCGCGAGAGCCTTGTAACAAAGCTTCTCTCGGAGCGTCTCGGCGTGAGCGATGCCGGTTCTCTTTTGGCACTTCTCGAAAGACTTGAAAGTGAAGAAGCGGAGGAGCTTATAAGAGTATTTATAGTGGCATTTTTCGAAGCCGCAAACAGCGGTGACGAAGCGGCTTTAGAGGTTATTGAGGATATGGCACAGCGCGGCGCGGATTTTATAACGGCGCACTTAAAGCTTATGACCTTCGAGGATGAATGCGTAAAGGTTGTGCTTTCGGGCTCAATGCACACAAAGCTTCCTTCGGACATTTACATCAAGAGAATGGGCGAGCTTGTTAAAGAAAAAAGCGGCAGAAAAGTTGAATTTATTAAGCTTAACGCCGCACCCGTTACGGGCTGTATAAATTGGCTTCTCGAAGCTTAACCTTGTTTAAGATTCTTTATTGAAAGGATAGATATATATGAAAGAAATCAGCGTAGCCGTAATCGGTTCGGGCAGTACTTATTGCCCTGAGCTTATCGACGGTTTTATTAAAGCGAGTGACTCCTTAAAGCTTAAAAGAGTAGCTTTTATGGACATTGACGAGAGAAAGCGCACCATAGTAGGCGGACTTTGCCTTCGTATGCTCAAAAAAGCGGGCATAGAGTGCGAAACTCTTCTTACCGATGACCTTGACCTTGCACTTCAGGGTGCGGACTTTGTTGTTACGCAGATTCGCGTAGGTAAGCTTCCCTGCCGTCATATTGACGAAACAATTCCGCTTAAGCACGACCTTATCGGTCAGGAAACAACCGGTATCGGCGGCTTCTTCAAGGCGCTTCGCACAATCCCCGTAATGGCTCACATTGCCGAGAGAATAGAGGCTGTTTGCCCCAACGCGTGGCTTATCAACTTCACAAATCCCTCGGGCATTATTTCGGAGTTCCTTATTAACCACACAAATGTTAAGAGCATAGGACTTTGCAACGTTCCGATCAATATGATTGACGACGTTAAAGCGGCTGTGGGAAACGATGCCGAAATTACATATCTCGGACTTAACCATTTAAGCTGGATCACCTCCGTTAAGGTTAAGGGTGAGGAGCTTTTCGGCAAGCTTTTTGATGACGGCTTTGCACCTACGGTTATGGCAAATATCGAAGACGACGGCTTTGACATTGACTGTCTTAACGCCTGCAAGGGCTTCCCGTCCTCGTACCTTCAGTATTATTACAACAGAGCGACAAAGCTTGCGCACCTTAAAGCCGGCACAAAGAGCCGTGCACAGGTTTGTATGGAAATAGAAGAACAGCTTCTCGAAATGTACAGCGACGAAACGCTTGTTACAAAGCCCGCTCTTCTTGACAAGCGCGGCGGTCACAAATATTCGCTTGCCGCTGTTTCGCTTATCGATTCAATTGCAAACGACAAAAACGATGTTCACGTTGTAAACATCCGCAATGACGGAACGCTTGACTTTATGGATGACGACGATATTGTCGAGATTCCCGCTGTAATAGGCAGTGACGGCGCAAAGCCTCTCCCCATTGAAAAGGTTACAAACCGCCACATCATAAGCCTTATGAGAACGGTTAAATCGTACGAGAAATACACCGTTGAAGCCGGTATGAAGGGTTCTGACGAGGACGCCCTCAACGCCTTAATGCTTCACCCGCTTTGCGGCGACTTTGCCCAGGCAAAGGCTTGCTACGAGGAAATGAAGGAAGCTCACAAAAAATACCTTCCGCAGTTCTTTAAAGAAGAGAAATAAAAAATATATATTAATCAAATCAGAGGTCACCGTAAGGCGACCTCTGATTTGATTAAGAAACTTTAAATGGTAAATTTCACTAAAAACAGGGGCTCAATTTCAGTGAATTTTTCGTGGCTCTTTTTTTGTCTAAGTGTTTACATTTTCTTTTTACTTTGTTAGAATGAATTTGAATTAAGTGGTTCCCGAAGGGGGAGTGTATTTTGAATATTTTGTCAAACAAACCCGTTCCCGCGTGCTTTGAAAAAAAGCTTGACGAGTACCTTTGCGGTAAAGAACCGCTGTTTATTGTTGTCGGCGACCTTAACCTTAAGGGCAGATATGCCGACTCAATGGCGGTTTTCACGAAGGACGGAATTGTCGCTTTCGAAGAAGGGCACAGAGACGGCGTTTACGAGGTAGCTTACGGCGATATTGAAGAGGCGAAGGTTAAAAGACTTTACGGCAACGCACTTTTCAGAATTAAGCTTAAAAGCGGAACGAAGCGGAATGTTTTCAGGTTTTCGTATGCCGCCGCCGAGGTTGCGGATGCTGCCGCGGTGTTTATTAACAACATTAATGAAAAAGGTTTTTCGGATGAAGAGGTTGAGGTTGTAAGGTCCGTTTATTTAAAGCAACGCTCATTTTGCCCCAAGTGCGGCAGAAAGCTTTCTTCACCCGATGCAGAGTGCCTTAACTGCTCGGGCAAAAGCAAAATGATTTCAAAATTTATGAAATACGTTTCGCCCGAAAAGAAAGAGCTTGTTATTTGTATGGTTCTTTCGGTGCTTGCTACGGCATTTTCTTTAGTGCCGCCGTATATTACCAAAATAATGGTGGACGACGTTATCCCAAACAAAGCCTCCGGCAGACTTTTGGGCGTAATAGGCGCGCTTATGGGCGTGTATGTGCTTCAATACGTAATAAACGGCTTCAGGTCGTATAAGCTTCGTCTTACGGGTGACAGAATCGTTTTGAA
>CAZRXQ010000107.1:0-3992 GCA_964604065.1 uncultured Eubacteriales bacterium
AATTACTTAAGCTCAACCTTAGCGCCTGCTTCTTCAAGCTTTGCCTTAGCAGCTTCTGCGTCATCCTTGGAAGCAGCTTCCTTGATGGTAGCGGGAGCGCCGTCAACCTTAGCCTTAGCCTCTGCAAGGCCGAGACCTGTAAGCTCACGAACAGCCTTGATAACAGCGATCTTGTTAGCGCCTATCTCAGCAAGAACTACGTCAAACTCAGTCTTCTCTTCAACAGCAGCAGCGCCTGCATCAGCGGGAGCGGCAACTGCAACAGCAGCAGCGGCGGATACGCCGAACTCATCTTCAACAGCCTTAACAAGCTCGGAGAGCTCAAGAACTGTGAGGGTCTTTAATTCTTCAACAATAGCAGTGATTTTTTCAGATGCCATTTTAAATTTCCTCCTGTCAACAGCCCGAAAGGGCGATGTTTTTTAAAATAATAAATTTAATAGTTACAGTAATTATTCGGCAACTGCTTCGCCGTTTTTGTCTGCAATAGCCTGAACAGCGCGAGCAAATGCGGCAATAGGCGCATTGAACACGTTGCAAACAGTTGCAAGAAGTACTTCTCTTGAGGGAAGCTTAGCAAGGCTCTCGATCTTTTCAACGCTTATAACCTCGTTGTCGATGTAGCCCGACTTAACCGTGAAATTGGGATGTGTTGAAGCGAATTTGCAAAGAATTCTTGCAGCGGCAACATAATCCTCCTTGCAGGTAGCAAGAGCAGTTGTTCCTTCAAGACAGCTTGAAAGACCTTCAAGCTCGGTGCCCTTAACGGCAAGACCTATCATCGTATTCTTGGAAACGGTGTACTCAACACCTTCTTTACGAAGCTCGGCTCTGAGAGCGGTATCATCCGCAACGCTTGTGCCCTTGTAATCAACAATAACACCTGCGCAAGAACCGGAAAGTCTTTCGGCAAGAGCTGCAACCTCTGCTTTTTTAGCTTCTAAAACTTTTACGCTTGGCAAAAAAATTCACCTCCGTCAAATTTTTTACCTATAATCTAACAAAAATGCCTTTCCGCGAAACCGGGAAAGGCATAAACACACAAAAATATCGTGAAATGCATTCCTCGGCAGGCGGCTTTGACCGTTAGACAAATTAATGTACCTGCTGTCTTTAGAACAGCTTAAATATGATACCACACATTGCTGTGCGTGTCAAGTGTTTTTTTATTCGGCTACAGGAGCACCTGTAAGCTTTGCGGCATTAACACGGATGCCGGGACCCATGGTAGTTGCAACAACGCAGGAACGGATGTAAGTACCCTTTGTTGCGGCGGGCTTTGCTTTGATGACTGCATCAAGAAGAGTCATAGCGTTTTCGGTGAGCTTTTCGCCGCCGAAGGAAGCCTTACCTATGGGGCAGTGAATAATGTTTGTTTTGTCAAGACGGTATTCGATTTTACCGGCTTTAGCTTCTTCAACCGCTTTGGCGGCATCGGGTGTAACCGTGCCTGCCTTCGGTGAAGGCATAAGACCTCTCGGTCCGAGAATTTTACCCAAACGGCCTACAACGCCCATCATATCGGGTGTTGCAATGCATACGTCAAAGTCCATAAAGCCGCCCTGAACCTTTTCCATAAGGTCCTGATCGCCTACGATATCGGCACCTGCGGCTTCTGCTGCCTTAGCGGCGTCGCCCTTAGCGAAAACGGCAACACGAACCTTTTTGCCCGTACCGTTAGGAAGAACAACAGCGCCTCTAACCTGCTGGTCGGCATGACGTGAGTCAACGCCGAGACGAATGTGCATTTCTACCGTTTCATCAAATTTAGCGCTTGCTGTCTTAGCGGCAAGCTCAAGAGCTTCGTTTACCTCGTAGAGCTTTGCTCTGTCGATTACTTTCGAGCTCTCAACATATTTTTTACCATGTTTCATAGTCTTTTTTCCTCCCTATAGAGTGGTTAAATCGGATTTACCTCCCACCCGGGAGCATCAATCAACAACAGTAACGCCCATGCTGCGCGCCGTACCTGCTATCATAGAAGCTGCGGCTTCTACGGAGCCGGCGTTAAGGTCAGGCAATTTCTGTTCTGCGATCTTTCTTACTTGCTCTCCGGTAATCTTTGCAACCTTCGTTCTGTTCGGAACACCCGAACCGCTTTCAATTCCGCAAGCCTTCTTAATAAGAACGGCAGCAGGCGGAGTCTTTGTGATGAAAGTGAATGAACGGTCTGCGTAAACGGTGATAACAACAGGGATGATAAGACCCATATCGTTCTTTGTGCGCTCGTTAAATTCCTTTGTGAACGCCATGATGTTTACGCCGTGCTGTCCTAAAGCAGGACCGACCGGGGGTGCCGGGGTTGCCTTGCCGGCGGGAATCTGTAATTTAATAAGACCTACAACCTTTTGAGCCATGTTTTGCACCTCCAAAATTCGTGGTATGGCGGAATAAGTGCTCGCCTCATTCCTCCCACACGCAACACCTTGTGTTGCATATAACAACCGTAATTACGGTAGCTACCAATTGTTTAACGGTTTAGTCAACCGTTGCTCGTACCTGGTCAAGCTCAAACTCAACCGGTGTTTCTCTGCCGAACATAGATATCGCAACGCGAACGATATTCTTTTCGGTATCGACAGCTTCGACAACTCCCGAGAAGCCCTCAAACGGACCGTCGGTAACGGTAACAAGGTCACCCACGCCGTAGGTTACCTCAACGCTCTTCTTTTCGATACCGAGCTTTAATACCTCGGCATCCGTAAGCGGAACGGGCTTGCTCTCAGGGCCTACAAAGCCCGTGCAGCCGCGAGTGTAACGTATTGCGTGCCAGGTTTCGTTGGGAACCTGGGGTTGGTTGTCATCATCATATTCAACCGCAAGCTTAACTACAACATAACCCGGGAAAAGCTTGCGCTCAACCTCAACGGTTTTGTTGTCTCTGACCTCGGTAACCTTTTCCATGGGAATCATAACTCCGAGGATCTTGTCCTGCATTTTGCGGTTTTCAACGAATTTTCCAATGTTCTCGGCTACAATATTTTCATAGCCCGAGTAGGTATGAACAACATACCATCTTGAATCGTCAGCCATATTGCACCTCCGAACAGCCGATATTAAAATCAGTCAGCGGCGGATGTGTCAGCTTCGGTATCGCCCGATGTTTCATCGGCAGCGGATTCGCTTTCGGAAGCGTCCTCGGAACTTTCCTCGGCTTCGCTTTCATCCGAAGCTTCCGTTGTGGTTTCGGTAACGGATGTTGCCGCCTTGTTAACAGCGGTAACGGCACCCGAAATGGCAAAATCAATAAGCCAAATACCCGCGCCTATAACTATAATAGCTGCAAGCACCACGCCGGTGCTCTTGAGAACCATCTGGCGTGAAGGCCAGACAATTTTACGAATCTCGCCCTTGAGGTCCTTGAACCAGCGCTTAATAGCCGCGCCGATGCGCTTAAAGCTGAACTTAGCCTTTTTGGGCTTATTGTTCTTAGCCTTAGCGGCTTTTTTCTCGGTAACCTCAGCCTCGACTTTTTTCTTTTCGTCAGCCATAAGCTACCTCCTTACTTTGTCTCTCTGTGGAGAGTATGCTTCTTGCAGAATCTGCAATACTTCTTCATCTCCAACCTATCGGGGTTGTTTTTCTTTTCCTTCATAGTGTTGTAATTGCGTTGCTTACATTCTGTGCAGGAAAGTGTAATTTTAACTCTCACGAACGGCACCTCCATTATTTTGATTGGCCTCCCTCTCGGTATAAAACGGAGTCTCCCCGCCGAATTCACGGCGCAAAAAAAAGACCCCCCACTCCAAGAGGTACGACTACTATACCACACCCCTTAACGCTTGTCAAGTCTTTTTTTAACATATATTTTTACATATTACGATATTTCACTAATATTTTACGAATATTTTGCGAAAACACAAATATCATTCTGTCGAAAAATGTTCAATCAGCAAATTCACGGTTAATTTTAAGCACCTACGGATTTACTTTATTATTCTTTAGGTGTATAATCGTCTTATTACAACACAATTCCGCAAAATAACGGATTT
>CAZRXQ010000108.1:0-3924 GCA_964604065.1 uncultured Eubacteriales bacterium
CGGAGAAAAGGTAACAATACTTTTTGCTCATAATTTACCTCCAAAAAAGTTTTTCAATTAAGAAAGCTGTGCGCGAAAATACCGCCTAACGGCGCGTCGGGGCGCACATATTCATAATGCCACCGATTATTATAACAGAACACGCGGTGTATTTCCATAGCTTATAAAGAAAATTTTATCAAATCGGAAATATATTTTTTGGTTAACTTGACAAAATCGCTTCCGTAAAGCGCTCTGTTTTTTTAAAGCTTTGAAAATCCGTGACTGTTTACAAGCGCGTCTATCTTCTTTCCCGCTTTACACATCGGGCACTCGTGCGCCGGATAAATCCCGTAGCCGTCAAGGTCGTTGGGGTCGAATACGGAGCGAATCGGAATCCCGCGGCATTCCTCAACCGTTGAGAAAATAGAGCATATACCGCTTACGGTGCCGCCGTAATACTGCACCGCATCCACCGCCGCCTCCGCCGTTTTACCGGATGCCACGGAAACGGAAAGAATAAGCACGTTTTTGCCGGAAATCATCGGAACAATGTTGTCGCGGAATAAAAACTGGTTACCGCTTGTAATTTCGGGAGTAACAACGTAAATCGACTTGTGCGCGTTCATATTAATAAAGTCAGCCTTCGCAAGCGCGTCCGCAAGGCACGCGCCTATAACCTCCGTGCCGTCTATGCAAAGAATGGAGTCGACTATTGTGTCGGCATAGTAGTACGAGCAAAGCTCCTTTGCAATAGCCTTTGCCTCGGACATACGCGCCTTTTGCGAAACAACATCAATGTAATAATTGCTGTGCGTTCCGCCCATAACAAAGTGCCCCTGCGCAACCCTTAAGTGAAGATTGCTCTTTTTCGTTTTGTATTTCATAATATTTAAGGTTGGCATGAAATTCCTCCTTGCGAAATATCTTCATATAAGCATTATATACTGTTTTTTCATATTATGCAATATGTTTTTTGTAGATTTCGTCAAAGAAACATTGTGGGATAATCTATAAAATGCCGAATGCGGAATCGCTTCATCGCGATTGATTTTGTTACCGCAGGCTTTATAATCAATCGCGAAGCGATTCCGAAATTTTGAATTTACAATTTTCAATCTTGCATTGCGCGCAGACGTGAAGCGTTTGCACGCAGTACTATCGTTTGTGTTTTCGAATCCTTGATTTCGCCGTTCATAACCATTTTCACCGCGTCGTCGAGGCTCATTTTTTTCACGTTAATAAACTCGTCCTCGTCGAGGCTTTGCTCGCCATTTGTCAAGCCCTCTGCAATGTAAAGATGTATTATCTCGTCAATGAGCGCGGGGGTTGTGTACATTTCGCCGAGGTACGTTATTTTCGAAGCCGAAAGTCCGGTTTCTTCTTTAAGCTCTCTTAAAGCCGCCTCTTTAATATCCTCGCCCTTTTCGAGCTTTCCCGCGGGGGCTTCAAGCGTGACTTTGTTAAAGGCATATCTGAACTGATTTACAAAATACACGTTGCCGTCGGAATCTATAGGCAAAACGCAAACCGCGCCCGGGTGGCGAATTACCTCGCGCACTGCCTCTCTTCCGTCGGGAAGCTCTACGGTATCTTTGAAAAGGTGTATTACAACACCGTCGAAAATCTCCTGTGATGTAAGTTTTTTCTCTGTAAGCTCCATAATAAATCCTCCGCTTTTTAAAATGCCAGCGCCGCGTTTACCGCCGCGGAATAATCGTCCGCGGTATACTCGCCGTCGCAGTTAATATCGGCAATTGCATATTGCCTTTCATCCAGAACACCGTCGCGCCAAAGCGCTCTTTCGAGAAGCACCAAATCGAGCACGTCCAAAACGGTGTCGCCGTTCACGTCAAGCTCCGTGATTTTTTCGCCCTCAAGCCGCAAAAGAAGGTAAAAATCGCGGTAATTAACATCGCCGTCGCAGTTAATATCCGCAAGCGAAAGCTCGTCCTCGGTAAGGCTTGTGTGACCGCTCACATACCGTTCGAGGCACACCGCATCCAAAACATCGAACACGCTGTCGCCGTTAAGGTCTCCCACGGCGGGAGTGGTGAATTTTCCGCTTGCAAGCATTACGTCGTCCCCCGGCATAATGTCGTTTTCAAAATTGCCGTCGTTTGTCGTAAGCTCAAAAACATACGCCTTAACGGTGCCGTTCGGCGAATAAATATTTTCGCGTCTGAGCTCGAACTCGCAAAGCTTAACCTTTCCCTTTTTCGAAGCGCCGCTTGCGGAAATATATCCCGCAGCCGCGCCCTTGCCGTCCGTTCTTTCGCCGAACGTCCAAAGTCCCGAAAAATTCGAAAAGCTTTCGCCGTCAATTTCCGTTGTCGCTTCATATGCTTTTAAAAGCGAAAACGCCTCTTTGTTGTACTCCACCGAAAAAACGGCATTTGTAAGTCCCTTTAAATTTTCGCCGTAAAAGCTTACGAGAATATTCCCCGAAGAAAGCTCGGTTATTTGCGCAAAAACCGACGGCTTTTCAGAAGCAAAGCACACGGGCGAAAGCATAAAAATCATAATAATCGCAACAAGGGAGCTTAGTATTCTTTTCAAAAAAAATCACTCCGAAAAGCACACGGGCGAAGAAACAGTCTTCGCCCGCAAAATATAATCGGCAAAACTGTAAGCCGGGTTCTGTCGTTTAAGGCAATCATCTTTCTCGATCCTGCGTTGCCGCAGGACTCCAGCCACCCGTCGGGGATGCGAAATTATCGCTGTCCGGCAAACTCCCCAGTCGGTGTTGCATCAGGTAGGGTTTACATGGCCGCACGGTCTCCCGTGCGCCGGTGAGCTCTTACCTCGCCTTTCCATCCTTACCGCAAAATGCGGCGGTATATTTCTGTTGCACTTTCCCTAAGGTTACCCTCGGCGGCCGTTAGCCGTTACCTTGCCGTGCGATGCCCGGACTTTCCTCATACGAAGTATTCCTCCGCACGCGACTGCCCATCTTACCGATTCACCTAAATATTAAAACAATTCATCGGCAAAGTCAATATTTTTTCGTCATCTATTTTGTAAAATTTTACTACACGCTCCCCTAAAATTGTTGCTTTTATCCTTTGTTTATGGTAAAATAGTACAGTACAAGGTTTTAATTGCCACGCAAAATACCGAAAAATCAGGAGGACGCGTTGATGGAAAATGCACCCATTTTTGATATAACGCCGAAAATTTTGAATTTAACCGCGGAGATATGCGCGAAAATCGGCGAATACAACGCGGCAAAGCCCCTTAATGTCAGCCCGAAACTTCGAAAAGAAAACAGAATAAGAACGATTCACTCATCCCTGGCAATTGAAAGCAACTCGCTTTCCTTAGGGCAGGTAACCGATATTCTGAACGGAAAAAGGATTCTCGGAAATCCGCTTGAAATCGCGGAAATTAAAAACGCCGCAGACGCTTACAACCTGATGTTTCAATTAAACCCGATGAATATCGACGACTTACTCAAGGCACACCGCCTGATGATGAAGGATTTAATAACCGAAAACGGAAGTTTTCGAAACGGAAATGTGGGCGTATTCGACGGCGACTGTCTTATTCACGCCGCTCCGCCGGCAAAATTTGTTCCGCAGCTTATTTCGGATTTGTTCGAATGGTACAAAGACTCATCTCTGCACCCGCTTGTAAAAAGTGCCGCATTCCATTACGAATTCGAATTTATTCACCCCTTCTCCGACGGTAACGGACGTATGGGCAGAATGTGGCACACATTGCTTTTGGGCGCATGGAACGAGGTTTTCTTTTGGCTTCCGATAGAAGAATTAATTAAAGAACGTCAAGAGGAATATTATTCCTCACTCGGTCGTTCGGACTCTTCGGGAAGCAGCACCGATTTTATTGAAATGATGCTTGAAATTATTTACGACAGTCTCAACGCTTTTGGCTTTATCGACCAAGTCAGCGACCAAGATAACGACCAAGATAGCGACCAAGATA
>CAZRXQ010000109.1:0-3849 GCA_964604065.1 uncultured Eubacteriales bacterium
TGCCGCCCATATACATAATACCCGGTATGCCGAGGTTAAGTCCGCCCGACTTTTCGGTGATAATTTCGCCTGTTGAGCCGTAAAGGAGAGGTATGCCCTGGATTATTGCGGCGTTTATAAATGAAAGTACTGTTGATAACATTTATTTGCCCTCCTTGTGCTTTGCACGCGTCTTTATTTCGTAATTAATAAAGAATTCGCAACCGATTATGAAGAAGATTATAACGCCCGTAAGGATGTCCGCAACGCTTTCGTTGAGATTAAAGTTGGTTGCAATCTCGCCTGCGCCGCGCTGTAAAAATACTATAAGGAACGAGGTTATTATCATAACCGCCGGGTTGAATTTTGCAAGCCACGATACCATTATAGCCGTAAAGCCGTTGCCGCCCGCAAGGTCTTTTGAAATTGTGTGGTTAGTTCCCGACACAAGCATAAAGCCCGCAAGTCCGCAAACAGCGCCCGAAAGAACCATTGTACGAAGGATTACCTTTTTTACGTTGATTCCTATATAACGCGCCGTATTCTCGCTCTCGCCTACTACGCTTATTTCGTAGCCGTGCTTTGAGTACTTAAGGTAAATGTACATAACAGCCGTAACAAGCGCAACTATAAGTATGTTGAAAAGATATTTTTTTCCGAAAAGCTCGGGAAGCCAGCCTGCCTGTGACGAAGCGTTAACAACGCCCATTACGCTGGAGCCGTTGGGCACCCAAAGCATTATGCAAAACGAAACGAGCTGAATCGCTATGTAGTTCATCATAAGCGTGAAAAGGCTTTCGTTCGTGTTCCATTTTGCCTTAAAGAAGGCGGGAATAACAGCCCACAAAACGCCGCCCAAAACAGATGCCGCAAGCATTATAAGGATAAGCACGGCGTTGGGGAGACGGTCGCCTATGTAGAACATACATACCATACTCATAAGTCCGCCGAAAAGCACCTGTCCCTCTGCGCCGAGGTTCCAAAATCGCATTTTAAATGCGGGTGTTACGGCAAGCGCAATGCAAAGAAGCATTGCCATATTCTGAAGAAGCATCCAGATCTTACGCTCCGAGCCGAAGCTTCCCTTAACCATTGCCGCGTAAACATCAAGCGGATTAAGCTTTGTTAAAAACACTATTATTACAGAGCACACAAGAAGCGAAGCCGCTATTGCCAAAATGCGTATAAGCCACGCCTTGCGCCAATCTATCGAGCTGCGCTTTGCAATATGAAAAAGCGGCTCGTGAATATGTTCTTTTTTATTCATTTTCTTCAGCGCCTCCATGTGTTTTTGCCATTAATAAACCGATTTCGCTCTTATCTGCCGTTCTGCCGTCTACAACGCCGGTGATTTTGCCCGAGCCTATAACGAGAATTCTGTCGCAAAGCTCAATCAAAACGTCAAGGTCTTCGCCGACGAAAATAACGGCTACGCCGCGCTCCTTCTGCTGATTGAGAAGGTTATATATTGCATAAGAGGAGTTAATGTCAAGTCCTCTTACCGGGTACGCCGCCATCAAAACCGTGGGGGATGCGGCGATTTCTCTGCCGACAAGCACCTTTTGAACGTTACCGCCCGAAAGTCTTCTTACGGGTGTTGTGGCGCTCGGAGTGGCAACCTCAAGCTGTTCTATTATTTCCTGTGCAAGATCCTTCGGGGCTTTTCTTTCGAGGAAAATGGATTTACCCTTGCGGTAGCTTCGAAGCATCATATTGTCGATGATATCCATATTTCCGACAAGACCCATTCCGAGTCTGTCCTCGGGAACAAAGGAAAGTCTGACGCCAAGCTCGCGAATTTGAAGAGGCGTTTTGTCGCGAAGATTTTCAACCGCGCCCGTTTTCGGGTCGTGGTAAAGAACCTCGCCGCCCGAAAGCTTTTGAAGACCTGCAATAGCCTCTAAAAGCTCACGCTGACCGCTTCCCGCAATGCCCGCGATTCCGAGAATTTCGCCGCTTTTCGCGGTAAACGAAACATCGTCAAGAACCTTTACGCCCTCGCGGTTCTGGCAGTTGATGTTTTTAACAACAAGTCTGTCAACGCTGTTTTTCGGCTCGCTTCTTTCAATATTAAGCTCAACCTTTTTGCCGACCATCATCTCGGCAAGCTCGGTTTCGTTTGTTTCACGGGTGTTTACAGTGCCTATGTATTCGCCCTTTCTCAGTACTGCAACCTTGTCCGAAAGAGAAAGAACCTCGTGGAGCTTGTGAGTGATTATTACAATAGCCTTACCGTCGTCACGCATACGGCGAAGAACCGCGAAAAGCTTTTTTGTTTCCTGGGGAGTCAAAACAGCCGTGGGCTCGTCGAGAATAAGAAGGTTTGAGCCGCGATAAAGAACCTTTATAATTTCAACGGTCTGCTTTTCGGAAACAGACATTTCGTAAATTTTCTTGTTAGGGTCTATTTCAAAGCCGTATCTCGCGCTTATTTCGGCAACCCTTTGAGAAACGCGCTTAATGTTGTACTTTCCTTCCTCTTTAAGACCCAAAACTATATTTTCGGCGGCGGTAAAAACATCAACAAGCTTAAAGTGCTGATGTATCATACCGATTTTGTAATCGAAGGCATCCTTGGGGGAGCGGATCACAACCTCCTTGCCGTCGATAAAAATCTGACCGTCATCGGGGAAATACAGACCCGATATCATATTCATCAGCGTTGTTTTACCGCTTCCGTTCTCGCCCAAAAGAGCAAGAATTTCGCCGTTGTAAACAGAGAGATTTACATCCTTGTTCGCAACAACGCTTCCGAAGGTCTTTGTTATGTTTTTAAGTTCAATTGCCGGAACGCTCATTTTGTACCTCCGTAATATTTCTTGAAAACAACGGACTTTTAAAAAAATCCGCTCTTTTCGAAAAACATCCCAAAACAACTCTCGGGCGAAGCGTTTTTCGCTTCGCCCAAGCATTGGATTTTAAAGAATTAATTACTCGCTGATACCGTCGATGTACATAATATCGAAGTAAGGAGCGGAGCGATAGCTTTCACCGGACTCAACAAAGATACCGTTTTCGATAACGTTTGTTTCGGGAGTGAAGTCGCCGTCAACGTCTGCTTCGTAAGAAGTAAGAGTCTCGCCATTTACGGTGAATGCGGCGGTGTCGAATACCTTAAGAGTACCTGCCTCAAACTGAGCCTTAACTTCGTCAAGCTTAGCCTGTGTGCCTTCTGCGGCAACTGCCTCGTTGAGCTCTGTAAGCTGTACGGAGCCTGTTGCGATTGTTCCGCACCAATCTGTTGCGAAAGCTTCGCCTGCGGCTACAGCATTAATAACAAGCTGATAGTAAGGAGACCAGTTAATCTTCGAAGAAATGATAGCCGTGTTGGGGCCCATGGAGATTGTGCTGATGTTGTAAGCAACGTTCGGAACGCCCTTCTCTTCGCAAGCCTTGGGAGCGCCTTCGGAGTCTGCGTGCTGGCTTATAAGAACGCAACCGTCGTTGATAAGCTTAAGAGCAGCTTCACGCTCAAGAGCGATGTCGAACCAGGAGTTTGTGTATGTAACCTTCATGGTAGCTGTGGGGCATACGGAACGTGCGCCGAGGAAGAAGGAGGTAAGACCGGAAACAACCTCTGCGTAGTTGAAAGCGCCTACATAGCCGATCTTTGCACCGTCTTCGGTGATCTTGCCGGCAGCAATCATTTCGTTGAGCTTCATACCTGCGGCAACGCCTGCAAGATATCTGCCCTCGTAAATGGAAGCGAAAGCGTTGTGATAGTTGGAGAGGTTAACCTGCTTTGCCTGTGTGCCTGTAGCGTGGCAGAACTGAACATCTGTGAATTCTCTTGCAGCCTGAATGATGTAGGATTCATGACCGAAGGAGTCTGCGAAGATGATGTTGCAGCCTGCGTCAACAAGGTCAGCC
>CAZRXQ010000110.1:0-3804 GCA_964604065.1 uncultured Eubacteriales bacterium
ATTCCCGCCGCACAGCGAAGAACGGACATAACGTCGGAGGTTGTTATAAGTCCGTCGCCGTTTATGTCACACGAGGGTTTTTGCGCATCGGTAAAATCTATAATGGATAAGGAGCAATAAAGCGCGGTAAGTGCATCGTATGTGGTAACCGCGCCGTCACCGTCGCAGTCGCCTTTAAGGGAAAAGTCGGTGCTTGAGAGAAGTGCGAAGCGTGCGGATTTTGTAAAATCGGCGGTGATGTCGCTGTCGTTGGGCGCTCTGTAAATGAGCCTTGCCGAAGAATCCGAGCAGGTGTAAAGCTTAATCGACGGTGCGGGTGCATTGGGAGCGGCACCGTTAAACGAAAGGGAAAGCGCCTTTTTAGGCGTATACACCTTGTCGCCGTTTGTAACACAAACGTCAAAAAGCTCAAAGGATGTGTATTTTTTAAAGCCGTAGGTATTGTTTTCGGTGTTAAGCTTTGTAACCGAAAGATCCGCGCCGTAAGGAAGAGAGTTTGTTTCGTCTGTTAAAACAAGCCCTGAATCAATATCGGTAATTGTTCTGACGCACGAATTAACGGGCACTCCGAGATTTTTAACGTAGGTGTAAGAGTATGTGTTCGGAACGCAAAAAACGCCGTCAACAAAATAGTACTGCTTGTCGCCGTTAGACGAAATTGTGCCGAGAATAGCATCCTCGCCGATTTCGGTAAGAGTTGCGGGAAGGTGATATTCTTTTATGCCGTTGCAGTAAGAAAAGCTTTGCGCGCCGAGATAGGTCAGTCTGTCGCTTAAGCGAAGGGAGGTTATGTTCCAGCAAAACGAAAACGCATGCTCGCCGATTTTCGTAACGGAGTTTCGCATATTAAGCGAGGTGAGCTTGTAGCAGTGGTCTGCGGCGTAGTCCGCGATTTCGGTAACGCCCGCGGGAACGGTGAAGTCACCGCTTTTTCCGCCGGGGATGCACAAAAGCTTATTAAGTCCTGCAGTGTAAAGCACGCCGTCTTTTGAAGTAAGGTAAGCGCTTTCCTCCAAGACCTCTATTGAAGTAAGGCTGTCGCAGAAATTGAACGCACCTTTTTCTACGAGCTTTATGCTTTTGGGGAGAGTGACCTTTTTTAATGAGTGGCACTCCGAAAAGGCAAATTCGCCGATTACCGAAACGGTAACGCCGTTTATTGATTCGGGAACGGTGATTTCTTCACCCGAGCCCTTGTATTTTGTGATTTTATAAGTGCCGTCCGAAAGAACGATTGCCGTATAGTCCGAGGCAAGAGCGTTTTGCGTGGCAATTGCCGCACCGTAAAAGGCAGTTACGTCGTCAACTATTTCCGGCGCGGGGACGGCAAGCGACGAAATGAGCGTTAAAAGCGCCATTGCCAGGGTTATGATAGGATTAGAGTTCATTTATTATCACTTCCGAAAAGGTATAATTACATATTTTATATATTATACAATATAATTTGCAATTCTGCAATAGCGCATTGATAAAATGTTGACGTAAATCCCGAAAAAATATTTCGGAAAAAAGAAAAAAGTCGGCATAAGCCGACGAAATGTGAAAATTTTACAAGCACAACAAGCCGCGGACAAAGCCGCGGCTATTAGCTTTAGGCTTGTACTTGTACTCAGACAGCGCGGGTAACCTTACCGGAGCGCAGGCAACGAGTGCATGCATAAACTCTTTTGGGAGAACCGTTAACAACAGCCTTTACCCTTTTAACGTTGGGCTTCCAGGTTCTGTTTGAACGTCTGTGTGAGTGAGAAACCTTGATGCCGAAAGAGACATCCTTACCGCAAAACTCGCATTTTGCCATTTTCTGCACCTCCCTTAAACGGATAAATAAAGTCAAAAATCGGGGCAGGAAACCTTACCCTGCAACTTAACGGAAGTATGATACCACTATTGAAGCATAATTGCAAGTGTTTTTTTGCGGTTTTTACATATTTTATTAAGATTCACCCATATTTTCGCCGCAAAGAAAAATATTTTTTTAAAAATTGCTTGATTTTTCGGCGCGTATATTATATAATGTGAACCACAGACGAACATTTGTACACTTTGAAAGGGGTCGAACCTGTAATGGCAGATAAATCGGCAGAAAAAACAAAAGCACTTCAAACGGCATTAAGTCAAATAGAAAAGAACTTCGGCAAGGGTGCCATTATGCGCCTCGGCGAAAATCCTTCTCTTAATATAGAGGCTATTCCCACGGGCTCGGTTTCGCTTGATATCGCAACCGGCATCGGCGGTCTTCCCAGAGGCAGAATAGTTGAAATATACGGTCCAGAAAGCTCGGGTAAAACAACACTTGCTCTTCACGTTGTCGCAGAGGCTCAAAAAATGGGCGGCGAAGCGGCGTTTATAGACGCAGAGCACGCGCTTGACCCCGTTTACGCTTCGGCTTTAGGCGTTGATATCGACTCTCTTCTCGTTTCTCAGCCCGACGACGGCGAGCAGGCTCTTGAAATTACCGAATACCTCGCACGCTCGGGAGCGCTTGACGTTATCGTCGTAGACTCCGTTGCCGCGCTTGTTCCCAAGGCGGAAATAGAGGGCGAAATGGGCGACTCTCACGTCGGTCTTCACGCACGTCTTATGTCGCAGGCATTAAGAAAGCTTACAGGCGCTATTTCAAAATCGAATACGGTTGTTATATTTATAAACCAGTTAAGAGAAAAGGTCGGCGTTATTTACGGCAACCCCGAGGTTACAACGGGCGGCAGAGCGCTTAAGTTCTACTCCACAATACGCATAGACGTAAGAAGAATCGAACAGATAAAGGGACCCGGTAACGAATTCATCGGCTCAAGAACAAGAGCGAAAATAGTTAAGAATAAGGTTTCTCCGCCCTTTAAAGAGGCAGAGTTCGACATTATGTACGGCAAGGGTATTTCGCGCTCGGGCGAGGTGCTTGACCTTGCGGTTAAAACAGATGTTGTAAGAAAGAGCGGCGCGTGGTTCTACTACGGCGAACAGCGCTTGGGGCAGGGTCGCGACAATGTTAAGGAGCTCATTCAGAATTCACCCGATCTTTCCGCGGAAATAGAAGAAAAAACACGCGAGAAGCTTAAAGAGCTTATGAGTGCGAAAAATCCCGTTGCGAGAAAGGGCGACGAGCCCGCCGCACCGATAGAGAGCGAGCCCGTTACAAAGGATAAGGCACGTGCGAAAATCGACATTGCCGTAGACGATTGAGATGATAATAACATCAAAGCCCGGCAAAGGCAATAAAGAGCATATTTATATTGACGGAGAATATACACTGACTCTTTACGACGACTTTTGGCATACCTCGGGTATTGCCGAAGGTCAGGACATATCCGAAGAACAGCTTGCCGCCCTTAAAGAGGAGGCAGGCTTTCGCTCGTGTTACGAGAAAGCACTGCGGCTTCTGTCCGTAAGACCGTATGCCGAAAAGGAGCTTTTAAGAAAGCTTTCGCTTAAGTTTCCGAAGGAGGCTTGCGAAAGAGCGGTGGAGAGAGTTGCGTATTTCGGCTATCTTAACGACGAGGCGTATGCCGCGGAATATGCAAAGCATCTTTTCGAAAATAAAAAATATGATACAAAAAGAATAAGAAATGAGCTTAAAATCAAGGGAATTAGTGACGAAATCGTGTCGAAAACACTGAAAACACTTGACAACGAGCCCGTTAAGCGTATTATAGTAATGTTAGACTCAAAATATGAAAACGGCTTTCCCGGTGAAAAAGAGGAGCGAAGGTTTGTAAACAGGCTTCTTCGGATGGGATATTCTCTCGGAGATATTAAGTCGGCGCTTCGCGAGCGCGGGCTTGAGCTTCGGTTTTAACCGTTTTTTAA
>CAZRXQ010000111.1:0-3736 GCA_964604065.1 uncultured Eubacteriales bacterium
TTCCTTCAATTGAAGAGTTCCCCTACACAATTCGTGTTGTTTCCGAGGTTCTTTCTTCAAACGGTTCTACTTCACAGGGCTCGGTTTGCGGTTCTACACTTTCGCTTATGGCGGCAGGTGTTCCG
This sequence comes from uncultured Eubacteriales bacterium, assembly GCA_964604065.1. Classification (GTDB taxonomy): domain Bacteria; phylum Bacillota; class Clostridia; order Oscillospirales; family Acutalibacteraceae; genus DTU089. The sequence continues at coordinate 126 of CAZRXQ010000111.1, forward strand.
ATTAAAGCTCCGGTTGCGGGTATTTCCTGCGGTCTTGTAAGCGAGGGCGACCGTTTCATTACAATGGTTGACATTCAGGGTCTTGAAGACTTCTTCGGCGATATGGACTTTAAGGTAGCCGGTACAAAGAAGGGTATTACCGCTATTCAGATGGACCTTAAGGTTCACGGTCTTACTCCCGCAATAATCAAGGAAGCATTCGAAAAGACATATAAGGCACGTTGCTACATTCTTGATGAAATTATGGCTCCCTGCATTGCAGAGCCCAGAGCAGAGCTTTCCAAGTACGCTCCCAAGCTTCTTTCCACAAAGATCGACGTTGACAAAATCGGCGACGTTATCGGTAAGCAGGGCAAGGTTATTCAGAAAATCTGCGCCGAGTGCAACTGCAAGATCGACGTTGAAGAGGACGGTACTGTTTATGTTACCGCAGTTGATATCGACGATGCTAGAAGAGCACTTGATATTGTTAACACAATAGCGAACGACCCCGAAATCGGCGCTATTTACAAGGGTGTTGTAACAAGACTTATGTCCTTCGGTGCGTTTGTTGAAATCGCTCCCGGAAAAGAAGGTCTTGTACACATCAGCAAGCTTGACGTTAAGCGCGTCGAAAAGGTTGAGGATTGCGTAAACGTAGGTGACGAGGTAATAGTTAAGGTTACCGAGATAGATGACCAGGGCAGACTTAATCTTTCGAGAAGAGATGCTCTTATAGAGGTTGAAGGTCTTGTACCCGAAAACGATATAAGCGAGGACAGACCGAGAAGAGATCGCAGAAGCTTTAACCGCGACAGAAACCGCAAGTAATTTTAAAAAAAAGAAATAAGACGGATTCCGCCGATTGTACGGGTAAAAACGTATGATCGGCGGAATTTCTTATTTCTATATTATTGTTGCAAGAAATGTAGAAATGGTGTATAATATATCGAAAGGTTTATCGAATTTACTATGACGAAAGGGGCAAAAACTATGTTTGAGGAAGATAAAGTCTTTGAGGAGCGGTATTTCGAAAACGTCAGAAGCTTTATATTAAGCGATTCGAAGCGACTTGAGGAATTTGTACAGTCCTGCTTTGAGCTTGTTAAAAAGCAGGGTGCGAAGTTTAACGAGGACAATCCCAACGGAGGAATGTACTCCGGAACGGAGCTTACCGAGCTTCATTACGAAATGCAAAACGAAATGCTTCGCGCCGAAGAAGCGAAGAACGATATCTGGTTTTACAAAAAGCTTATTAAAGAGCCGTATTTTGCGCGTGTGGATTTTGTGCCGGACAGAACCGGGAGAGCTCAGCGCGTTTACATAGGACTCAGAACGCTTCAAAATCCCGATACTTACGAAACCCTTGTGTGCGACTGGCGCGCACCCGTTGCGTCGCTTTTTTACGAGGATTTTCCGTGCGGACGAGCGCATTTTGAAGCGCCTGCCGGGAAAATAGAGGGCGAGCTGACGCTTAAAAGGCAATACAAATTCAAAAACGGCGAGCTTCTTTATTTTGTGGACAGCGATTTGAAGATTGACGACGATATTTTAAGAGACGTTTTGAGCGAGCAGTCCGGAAACGGCGGACTTAAGGTAATTGTAAACAGCATTCAGCGCGAGCAGAATGCCGCTATTCGCTACAGCGAAAGCAAAAATCTTCTTGTTACCGGTGCGGCGGGAAGCGGCAAAACAAGCGTCGGCTTCCACAGGCTTGCATACCTTCTTTACAGAAACAGAAAAGAGCTTACCTCCGCTGAGACGGTAATGTTTTCCAACAACGATATTTTTTCAAGCTATGTTTCCGACATTATCCCGGAGCTGGGCGAGATGCCCATAAATTATTCGAGCTTTTATTCCGTTTTCGATGCGGAGCTGCCGACATACAAAACGGGCGATTACTATTCACTTGCGGACGAGCTTATAGAAAAAAACGCTCTCAGAAGAAAAAGCGCGGAGCTTAAATTCAACGAGACTTTTTACGGCGAGCTTAAAAGGGCTGTGGAGGAATTTGTTCCCGTATTTAAGGATGCCGCATTTTTGGGGAAGACCGTTATTACCGAAAACGAGCTTGCCGAAAGATTTCTCGGCATAAAAAACACTGCGCCCGCACTCAGAGCCGAAAAGCTTTGCGAATATGCGAACGCGAGAATAGACGATTATTTTATAAATAATAAGAAAGAGCTTGAAGATTATTACGACAGTGTTACCGCGCTTGACGAGGACACGCAGGTCGTTTTGCGCCACAGGCGCAGAGTGTTCAAGCAGGATACTGCAAGAATGATTACGGCGGCACTTGATGTTGACCCGGTAATTATATATTGTAATGTACTGTATCCGTATCTTGAAAAATGCGGTGACGACGGCAGTGTGGCGGAGCTTACGCGTCTTTCTCTTAAAAACGGCAGACTTCTGTTTGAGGATGCGCTTTGCGCGGTTCGCATAAAACAGTTTATGGGCTCGGCGGCTGTAATACCCGGCGTTAAGCATATTCTCATTGACGAGGCGCAGGATATGTGCGTTTTACAGCACATTATAATAAGGGATATGTTCCCGAAGGCGTCGTATACGCTTTTGGCGGACAAGAATCAGGCGATTTTGCCGCAAATTAACACGGCTGATACCGAGACGCTTTCAAAGCTTTACGGGGCAACTGTACTGAGCCTTAACAAAAGCTACCGTTCTACGGCGCAAATTAACAGATACGCGCTCTCTCTTTTACCCGAGAATGCGCGGTACGAGATTTTCGAGCGTGACGGCGACGAGGTTGAGCTTTTAAAGGGCGATGTTACAAAAAATATAAAGAGCTGTCTTGAGCGCTTTTTGCAAAAAGGCGGTAATGTGGCGGTTATTACAAAAACGGCATCGCAGGCAAAAAGGCTTTTCCGCGAAATCAAAAACGACTTTGACGAAGCCGTTTTGTGCGAATGCGATTCGGGCTCTGTTGATTCGGGCATAGCGGTAATTAACCTTGCGCTTACAAAGGGTCTTGAGTTCGACAGCGTTGTTGTCGCAAACTTCGACGGCTCGTTTTTCGACGAGGACAACAAGAGCCTTCTTTATATGGCTGTAACAAGAGCGCTTCACAGGCTTGTGATTTGTTCGCCGGACAATAAATGAAAGAAAATTCGGTAAATATTAATTTGAAAAGCAGGCGAGTCGCGGTGAAGATTCGTCTGCTTTATATTAGGTATAAAAATACGGGGACGGATATTAAAAATGAAAAAATAAAGCACAAGACTCTCCCGGTTAGAGGAGAGCCTTGCGCTTTGTGGGGGTATATTTGAATAAGGAGATAGGAATGAAAACAAAAAAATGTTTTCTCTGAAACACTCAAGCGGCGTATCTTTTGTGTTTCATTGACTGAATGATAACATTCCAAAATAAATTCCGTGTGAATTAGTTGTGAACAATTTGCAAAGAATGGTAAATGAATTGTAAACGCTGTTTTTTATACGGAAAAATAACGCCCGAGGGTGCGCTTCGAAATGAAAAAGTCGCGCTTTATGAAATTATATTAAATGTTACAAATTGCTTTTTTACAAAAATACCGAGGTTTCAAATTGTAACCGAAATTGTGTCAAAATTGAATTTTTTTGTGCAATGCGTGCGTAAAACAGCGGTTTGAACTG
>CAZRXQ010000112.1:0-3692 GCA_964604065.1 uncultured Eubacteriales bacterium
CTAAAGAAAGGCTTTAAATATGAATACAAAATATTCCGATTTTGCCGTGGAAAAGACAGTTGAGCTTTTAAACACGGACAGTCCGACCGGTTTTACCGAAAAAGCGGCAAATCAGGTGAAAAGCGAATTCGAAAAGCTCGGCTTTGAAGCCGCCTTTACAAACAAGGGCGGAGTTTTAATTGACCTCGGCGGCGAGGATGAAAACGACGCCGTTCTTCTTGAAGCGCATACGGACACCTTAGGTGGAATGGTAGCCGAAATAAAGTCGAACGGCAGACTTCGCATTACGCCGCTCGGAGGTATGAGCGCAAATAACGGCGAGGGCGAAAACGTTCGCATATACACGCGCTCGGGCGGAGTTTTCGAAGGTACGCTTCAGCTTGTTAACGCTTCCGTTCACGTCAACGGCGATTACTCAAAAACAGAAAGAAGCTTTACTACAACGGAAATTGTGATAGATGAGCCGGTTTCGGACGACAAGGACGTTAAAAGCCTCGGTATAGAGGTGGGCGATATAGTGGCATTCGAGCCGCGTGCCCGCGTTACGAAAAGCGGATATATTAAAAGTCGATTCCTTGATGACAAGCTTTCCGTAGGCATTCTTTTGGGGCTGGCGCGATACATTGCAAAAGAAAAGCCGCTTCTTAAAAGGCGCGTTTATGTTCACATTACCGTGTACGAGGAAGTAGGACACGGCGGTGCTTCTTCCGTGCCCGAAGGAGTTACGGAAGCTGTGAGCGTAGATATGGGCTGTGTAGGCGAGGGGCTTTCGTGCACCGAGCGACAGGTTTCGATTTGCGCAAAGGATTCCGGCGGACCGTACAGCTATGCGCTTGTGGGAAAGCTTATCGAAGCGGCAAAAAAAGAAAACGCCGATTACGCGGTGGATGTGTATCCGCATTACGGTTCGGATGTAGAAGCGACGCTTTCCTCCGGTGCGGATATTCGCCACGGACTTATAGGCGCAGGCGTTTACGCAAGCCACGGCTACGAAAGAAGCCATAAGGACGGAGTTCTTAATACTCTTAAGGTTCTTAAGGGCTACCTTGAAATATAAGCGAACGCTTTATTTTCGCTCAGCTTGTTCGTTCTGCATTTTTTCTAATCCCTAATGGGTTGTAAAAAAACGCTTGTTTTTTTACAGCCCATTTTAAAATGAATCTTGACAAAAACAATGGGGAATATTATAATTAACTTGTGAGTAATTTACTTTGAAGTTAATTAAAACGGAGGCGAGAGTGTGTCGGAGACTTTTATAGGCAGAGAAAAGGAGCTTGAGGCGCTTAATGAGCTGTATTACCGTGATGAATTTCAGCTGTTTGTGCTCTACGGTCGCAGACGCGTCGGGAAAACCACGCTGTTAAACGAATTTTGCAAGGGCAAGGATGCCGTGTTTTATTCGGCAGAGCAAAGCAATAACAAATTGAATCTCGAAAAATTTTCAAGACTTGTGTTTGATTTTTACAAGGAGGAAAACCTTGAGCCGTTTTCTTCCTGGGAAAATGCGCTGTCATATATAGATATGCGTCAGGGAGATAAACGACTGATTATCGTAATTGACGAATTCCCGTATCTTGTAAGAAAAAACAGGGCGTTGCTTTCGGAATTACAGCATTTAATAGACCGAAGGCTTAAAAACGGAAAGTTGTTTTTGATTTTGTGCGGAAGCTATATGGGCTTTATGGAAAAAGAGGTTCTCGGTTCGAAAAGTCCGTTGTTCGGACGGCGCACCGGTCAGCTTCATATGAAGCCGTTTTCGTATCAAACCGCAATGAAGTTTCTTGACGGTTTTTCAAAAGAGGATAAGCTGAAGCTGTACGGAGCATTCGGCGGTGTGCCGCTGTATCTCGGGCAAATTCGAAACGGGGATACTTTTGAAGAGAATATCAAAAATACTTTTTTGAAGGTTACGGCATATTTATACGAAGAACCGCTGTTGCTTTTGAGGCAAGAGGTTCAGGAGCCGGGAGTTTACAGTGCGATTATCGAAGCAATTGCCGGCGGCTACACAAAGGCAAACGAAATATCGACGAAAATAGGCGAAGACAGCGCAAAATGCCTTAAATATATTAAAACGCTGTGTGAGCTGGGCATTCTGTACAAGGAAACGCCCTTCGGCGAAAAAGAAGCCTCGCGAAAAACGATTTACGGTATATCGGACTTTATGTTCCGTTTTTGGTATCGCTATGTATTCGGCAACAGAACACTTGTGGAAACAGGTGCGAAGGAAGCGGTTTGGAAAAAGAAAATAGAGCCGAATTACAATAGCTATATGGGGCTCGTTTTCGAGAGGATATGCGCCGATTATTTAACTGCGAAAAACGCAGAAGGCACGCTTCCGTTCCTTTTTACGTCTCTCGGCAGATGGTGGGGGTCAGATCCTAAGACACACAGGCAGGTTGAAATAGATTTAATAGCAAACGACGGGAAGGATTACCTTATTTGCGAATGTAAATGGCGCAATGAAAAAACGGATTTGTCGGTTCTCAAGGAACTGAAGGCAAATGCCGACGTTTTTAAAAATAACCGCGGTAATACTTGGTTTGTGCTGTTTACAAAGGTCGGCTTTTCGGAAGCGGTTATCGAGGAAGCAAAGCGCGATTCGAATATTATTCTCGTTGATTTGGACGACATAACGTGTGTTTGACGATTTCGGTGCTTTTCACCTGAAATGTGTATGCCGTTGGGGCACAGCTTTTTTGAAGCGGTCTTAAAATCGGCAAAATAAATAAAAACGGGCGGCTATTTTCACGCAATTTAGACGGCGTAGTAATGAAAATATATTCACAATCTGTTGATTTTTATATCAAAAGATGCTATAATCGACAGAGAATGCCCGATTAGTATTTTTTCTTGGGAAAGGGCATTTATATCAGCTTTACGGGGTATGTTGTGAACGGTATTACAGAGACTAAAGGTGAAGAGCTTTTTTGGGAGTACGCGCTTCCCGAGAAAAAAGGTTGCGACGGACTTTACAACAGAATATTTAAGCGAATTGTAGATTTTTGCCTTGCGCTCGTGCTTTCGGTTCTCGTAACCCCGGCGGTTTTGGTTGTGGGTGCGGTTATTGCCGTCGAAAGCGGCTTTCCCGTGTTTTACACACCCGAAAGAGGCGGCTATAAGGAAAAGCCTTTTAAAATTTTCAAGTTCCGCACAATGGTGAAAAACGCCGACAAAATAGGCGGCGGCACAACAGCCTTGAACGACCCCAGAATAACAAAGGTCGGCAGGCTTTTGAGAAAAACAAAGCTTGACGAAATTCCGCAGATATACAATGTGCTTTTGGGGAATATGAGCTTTGTCGGTCCGAGACCGGAGCTTTTAAGATACACAAACGGCTACGAAGGGGACGAAAAGCTTATATTTAAGGTTCGTCCCGGTATTACGGATTTCAGTTCAATCGAATTTATTAATCTTGATGAAATTGTCGGCGAAGGCGACGCCGACGAGATTTACGAAAAATTTGTTTTAAAACGAAAAAACGCACTGAGAGTAAAATATGCGTGTGAAGTTTCGCCTAAAACGGATGTTGTTTTGTTTTTCAAAACGGTAATAAGCGTGTTTAAAAAAGCAACCGGAGAGTTGAAAGGGCAAGAGGGTGAAAATAACGGAGTACATAAAGCTTAAAAATACCGATCTTGAGGTTTCGAGATTTTGTATGGGCGGTTGCCCCTTGGGCGGCTACGGCTGGG
>CAZRXQ010000113.1:0-3646 GCA_964604065.1 uncultured Eubacteriales bacterium
GTGGCGTAGCAAATCGCGGCAAAGGGCACATCCTGCGAAACATTTGCTTCCGCGGTAATCGAGAGACCGCCGTCAACAAGCACCATTTCGCCGCTTGAGTAGTCGTACTCCAAAAATCCCGCAAAGTTCATCGAAGTGCCGAAGCCTATGTCGCCGTCTACGCTTGTAAGCTTGTTTCTCAGCTTTCCGTAAAGGCTTCGCGCAGAGGAAGCCGAGCCGCCTACAAGAAGCTGATAATACTTTTTAAAGTCGGCATAGTCCTCGTTCCACTTCGCGTCGGAGTCGTAATCATACCCGGTTTTGTAGCCTATCATAGCCTTTACCTTGTGCTTTACGGTGTCCTGCTTAACGCTTACACTTAGCCCCGTAAGCGGAATCGTAACCTTCGCGTCGAATTTAAACAGCGGGAACTCATTCCCCAAAACGTTTACCACGGGGCCGTAAATCGTCTCACCCGAAAGCGCTATATCGGCAAGCTTTTCCGATATATTAAAGTCCTCTGTAAGAGAAACGGTGTTTCCCGAATACGGGTCGAATTCGTAAAGCTTTTTCGTTACCGAGCCGTAGCCGTCCTTAGTTATTGTAACTTCGCTTGAAAAGTCGGCATTTTCTCCGACATCAAGTACATATGTACCGTCTGCACCCGTGTAGCCGTAACACGCGTTGTTATATTCGACCATAGCCCCCGAAAGCGGCTTATTCGTGTTGCCGTCCACTGCGGTTATGGAGTAGGTTGTGTTCTCTTTAGATTGAAAGATTGAAGAGTTCAGATTAAGTATTAAAGCCGGGCGAATACCACTACTATTATCGACACTACGGCTGTAGTAGACATAGCCGTCATTATAGACATAGTCTGCATAATTGGAATAGCCGGACTGCGAGCGCAGCCACCACCAGGAGGAGCCACTGCCTGCGTAAGCCGTTAGGTATGCTATTCTGTCATCTCGGTTTTTGAAATATTTTGTATTAAGCACCTCATCATCCGAAAGAAGAAATATCTTGTCGGTAGTGTTTGAGCCTCTGTCGTTTTTAAGGCGTGTGCTGTTTATTTTAGCGCGTTCGGAAGCAGTAAAAGCGGTGTTGTAAAATGTTGTATTAAGCCACTCTCTTATCGTGCTTTCGGCATATGTAATGCTCGTGTATACCGAATTCCATTGTCTTTTTTCGAGTATTTTTTCGGAAATTAATAAAACGCCGTCCGAAGAAACATCAAGAACGCGCCACTCTATAGGCAAAATCTCGTAAACCTTGTCGTTAATTATACGGTATTTTTTGCCGTTATATGTTCTGTTGTTATTTTTATCGGGGGATGTTTGCCGAACGCGAGTTGTAATTAAAAGGTCCGTAACCTCCGCGCTCTGCGGGTACTCACCGAAATAAATATGCTGACCCGCATAATATCCCGAAGCCTTTACCGAAAGCGACGAAATATCAAACGCCGGTGCAATACCCAAAAGTATTACAATGCATAAAAATACCGATAAAATTTTACTTATCTTCTTCATAAATACACGCCCTACCTTTATATACTTTCGTTTTTTATCTGACTTTTTCTCACAAGCTTAAAACCGCTGAACACCGCATTGCGAAGCTTATATGTATGTCCCCTTGAGAGATGCCCGTTGTACCCGGGCAATACTCTGTTAATATCCTCAATCTCTATTTCACCGTTTTCATACTGCTTTTGCAGTTTTTTCATTCGGTTTTTAAATTTTTTCTTGCTTGAGTTTCTGAGCTTTTTTATCACCTTTCCGGTATCTGTCATATAAAAATGAAAGCCCAAAAAATCAACTCCGTTTTTAATGGGAAAAATTTGAGTTTTATTGTTAAAAGTAACTAACAGCTCATCCTCTGCAAGCGCCGTCATTTGATTTAAAACCTCTTTTAAACGCTCTTTGCTTTCCGAAATTAAAATACAGTCATCCATATATCTGACATAATACTTTATGCGGAGCTTTTCTTTTATGAGCCTGTCAAGAGGATTGAGATAATAAAGTGCAAACAACTGACTTGTTTGATTTCCCATCGGAATGCCGCAACCGTTTTTGCCCTCGTAGCTGTCAATCAGCATATAAAGAAAATTCAATATATCCTCATCTTCGATTATCGGTTCAAGCATTTTCTTTAAAACATCGTGATTGATACTCGGAAAAAAACGGCGAATATCGGCTTTTAAAATATAACCGTCGGTTTTATGTTCTTTGTAAAAGCTTCTTAAATGAACAGCTAACCGATTACGTGCGAAATCCGTACCCTTGCCTTTTTGGCAAGCACAATTATCGTAAATAAATCTTTTGGTGAGCAGCGGATATAAATACAAATCGCACAGTGCGTGTTGCACAACACGGTCTTTATACGGAAGTGCCTGTATTTCCCGCTTTTTCGGTTCATACACATAAAACTTGTTGTATTTTGTTACCGAATAGCTCTTGTTATTAAGCTCGTCATATAGCTGCCACAAATTGAGCGAAAGGCTGTTTTCAAATAATATTACATCCTTTTTACAGCGCTTTCCCGAGCGAGCCTTTAAATGTGCCTCGTACAGATTTTCAAAAGTAAAAATTTCGTTATAGTTCAATTTATCACCGCCGAAGAAGCATTGTACTTCAAAATCATCGCGAAAAAAGCCACGCTTCGTCCGCTTTGCCGACGGCAGCTTTTTGCCTAATTAAGGCGGGAATACAGCTCCTTTACCTTAAACACCGAATGTAAAAGCTTTTTTACATTATCTCGAAATAAGGTGAATCCGGGCGAATACCATTACTATTATCGACATTATTGTTGTTGTTGACATTGCCGTCATTATTGACATTGTCTGCATTATTGGAATTGCCGGACTGCGAGCGCAGCCACTAACGGTAAATGCATATAGCCGTATCCCCGAGGTTCATATCGCTTCATTTGGATACAATAACCTCGATTCTTTTCTTATCGGAATTAATCCACGCACCGGTTAAGTGTAAGCTGTCGCTTATAAGCCTTGAAAGAATCTCATACTGCTTCGGCAAAATGCATTGCTGCTCTCTCGCCGCCATACTTAAAGCATCAAGAATGTTGAGCTTCGCTATAGCCATATGCTGAAAATCCTTTCTCTTGCGATTTTCTTCCGGACTTTCTCCCAAAAGAATTTCATTTGCAAGCACAAGATTTTCAAGAATATCAAGAGAAACATTTTGCATTTTCCCAACAAGACTGAACCTGTACTTTTTCGGCGCACTTTCCGAAATAACAAAAACATATTTAAGCAAATCCTTCGCCTTTGTTATAACCATTAATTCCGAATTTGCGCGTATAAAAACCACCTCTCTTCATTATGTGCACTATTACAATATAACATCTTAATAAACCATTCGGGTTTGTCAATATAACAATAGCACATATATTATTTTTTTGCAACTTAATTTAAAATCAAAAAGTGCGCCAACCGAAGCGGGCGCACAAAAAACGCAAACTCCGATTGTCGCTACACAAAACTAAATATTGGGAATGCTCACCAAATACCCGTGGAATCTGCGTTTTTATCAAATTCTGTGGGTACTGAGCGCACGAGCAAAAAATGCCTCAAAAAAACAGACATTCCCCTACGATTATTTAGTTTCATGTAGCATATCAAGTATACCCCCATATTTACAAATTGTCAATAATT
>CAZRXQ010000114.1:0-3547 GCA_964604065.1 uncultured Eubacteriales bacterium
CCTTTTTGCCTGCGGCATTAATGTCGTCAACTGTTTTTTTGTTTAAAAGACTCATAATTTTGACTCCTTTTAAATTGTTAAAATTTACCGACTAATATTTTATACTATTCCTCTGCTTTTTTCAAGTATATTTCCCTTTTTTTGCCTGTTTATTCTCACATTCTTTTTGCTCTTTTCGAAGGTTTTTTTGTAATATTTTAAGCTAACCAGCCATTTTTTGCCTTATTTTCGCCAAAATGTATTTTTCTCTGCGCGAAACCCCGACCTGCGACATATTAAGCTCCCTTGCCGTTTCCGACTGTGTTTTGCATTTAAAAAACCTAAGCTCTATAAGTCGCCTGTCGCATTCGTCGAGAGTCAAAAGGCATTCTTTAAGGTCTAATTTTTCATTCAGATTTTCTTCTACACCGCTTACGGGCACGTCTATTTGCGTTTCTTCACCGTCCGAATCCTCAATTGTAAGCGATACGGGCGGCTGTAATGCCAAAAGAAGCTCTGCCGTCTCGGAAACACAAAGCCCGAGCATTCGGGAAAGCTCGCCAACGGTCGGCTCACGTCCGAGAGTATTCGAAAGCTCATCCTTTTTAACAGCAACCTCCCTTGCCTTTTCTTTAAGCGCCCTGCTGACCTTAAGCGCACCGCCATCCCTGAAAATTCGCTTGATTTCGCCGAGAATCACGGGCACGGCATATGTTGAAAACGCAAAGCCGAGGCTTTCATCAAAGCCGTTTGCCGCCTTTACAAGGCCCACACAGCCCGCACCGAAAAGGTCGTCGTACTCCACGCCGCGGTTTTTGAATTTTGCGGCACACGCGTGAACAAGCCCGAGGTTTTCGCACGCAAGACTGTCCTTATCTGTCATTTTTCTTGCAGGTTATGTACTTGTCAAAAGTCACCGTCGTACCTTTGCCGGGACGTGAATGTACCCTGAGCCTGTCCGAAAAGCTTTCCATAACAGAAAAGCCGAGTCCGGAGCGCTCACCGCCGAGCGTTGTAAAAAGCGGCTCGCGTGCTTTTTTTATATCCTCTATGCCGCAACCCTTATCGCGGACGGAAATTCGCACAACGCCCTCCTTAAACACGGTACAGGTAATGTACACCGTGCCGATTTCGTTTCTGTAGCCGTGCACAATGCAGTTTGTAACCGCCTCGCTCACAACCGTTTTAATGTCCCCGAGCTCCTCAACCGTCATATCAAGCTGAGCCGCAAACGCGGCAACCGCCGTCCTCGAAAAGCTTTCGTTTACAGAGCGGCTTTCGAATGAAAGCTTAAGCTGATTTATTTTCTCCATATTATTCACCCTTCCTTTTTATTTCGGCAATTTTCTCAATTCCCGACATTTTCAGAATTTTATAATTGCGCTCGTCAAGCCCCGTTACCGAAAGCTTCTTTTTCAAAGAAGCGCACAGCCTGTAGCGCCCCATAACAAGCCCCACGCCGGAGCTGTCCATAAACGTAACCTCGGAAAAATCAAGCACCAATTCTTTTGCCGATTCTATGCTCACCACCGCATCATCAATAAAGTCGCGTATATCCGGCGCCGTGTGATGATCTATTTCGCCCTTGAGCTGTGCCGTAATCGTATTGTTTTTGTGTCTTACCGTAACAGGCATTTGCACTTCACCCTTTTTTCTTTTTAAAACAGTCTACACCCACCCGCTTAAGAATTATGTCAAATTCTGCGGTTAGAATAACTTTAAAATACAAGCACATAAATATTAATATCGTCAAGTAAAAATTAATTTTACTTGACATTAGTTCTGTTTTTGAGTATAATGTAATCGAAAACCGCAGGTGTAAGGATGTGATAAGATGAAAAAGAATCCGATAGTGCGAAACTCGCTTGGAGAATTCAAAGAAAACGAGCTCATCTTTGCAAATAAGCTTTATAAAGAAAGCTTATTCGACAAAATCGGTGAAGCTGCATATTATAAAACTTTGCAGAGAATGTGTGAATCGGGCGAGCTGGTAAAAATCGCAAAAGGTGTTTATCATTTACCGAAGAAAACCAAATACGGCATTGTTCCGCCTTCGGAAAAAGAAATTATAACCGCTTTCACCGAAAATGAAACCGGCACCGTAGTGGGGTATTCATTATACAACGAATTAAACTTAACAACACAAATCCCGAAAACAATTACGGTTATGTCTTCGGCGATTGAAGGTTACACCAAATCCATTCGTAATGTTGTTGTTTTGCAAATGCCCCTGAAATTTTCCGAAAAAACAGCCAATATAGTTCGCGGAATGGAAATTTTGCAAAACTTTAATTCTATCCAGGATATCAATTATCCGGCATTTTTAAAATATACAAAAAAGTTAGCAACAGATTTTGATGTTGAAGCTTTTAATGAAACGGTTAAAACCAAAGTGTATAAAAAATCCACCATTTCATTTATGCGGGAAATCTTGAATTATTATCATGTTGAAAACAATTTAAACGAATACCTTTCCGCCTTATCAAAATATAAACATCCCGCAATGGAGGACTTATATGAAGCTTCACGAATTTCCCAATGAATTTAAAGAATTGATATCAATTGTAGCCGCAGATAAACACCTGCCCGAATCTGCTATTGAACGCGACTATTATATAGTTTTACTTTTACAAAATTTAGCCGAAAGCGAATATGCAAAAAACTGCGTTTTCAAAGGCGGTACGTCTCTGAGCAAATGTTATCCCGGTTCTATAGAGCGATTTTCCGAGGATATAGATTTGACATTTTTAGGAATGAGCTTATCGGACAAAGCGTGTGACAAAGCCATCAAAAATATAGAAAAAGTGATGACGGTAGGCGCAAAAACAGAAAAAATAGATGCCGAACGCTCTAACCGCAGTAAGAGTATGTATATTTGGTTCGACAATGAATCAAACCGTGTCAAGCTTGAAATCGGCAGTAGCGTTAGACCGGACCCTTATTCCGAAAAAACGCTCAAAACATATATTCAGGAATTTCTTGAAGAGCACAATTCAAATGAAGATATTGAAAAATATGAGCTTCGGGAAGTGACTTTGAATGTTCTTAATATTGAGCGCACTTTTGTTGATAAACTGATGTCGGTAAAGCGGCACGCTGTTTGCGGCACAATTGAGAAAAAGGTTCGTCACATTTATGATGTTACAAGGTTGTTTTCCTTGCCGGAAATCAAAATATTTCTTGCCGACAAAAATGAATTGAAGCGATTAATCGGCATTACCAAGCAAACAGATTCATATTATCTTAATAAACGTAACATAAACAAAGATTTTAATCCCACCGAAAAGTATGATTTTGATTCTTGGAAACATTATTTTAACAAAAATGTGCGTTCGATATATGAAAGCTTACACAAGGAATTACTTTATACAGATGAACGTCAGAGCTTTGACGAGGCAATAACCGCATTTTCCGAAATAAGCGACATACTCAACGATATAGGTGAATAAAAACACCGACGTATAACGGGAAAACTCATCCCAAAATACGTCGGTATATTTTTGGTTTTTAATACGTCATATATCGCACCTTACGGCGCGAGAATGTCTGCGACATTCAGCGGGCGGCG
>CAZRXQ010000115.1:0-3504 GCA_964604065.1 uncultured Eubacteriales bacterium
TATAATATTTTTACATTAATTCGGAGGTGTCGTTATGAAATGTCCCTTCTGCGGTTATGAGGAGAGTAAGGTTATAGATTCCCGTCCTACGGACGAGGGCGAGCGTATACGCCGTCGCCGCGAATGCGTCAGCTGCGGCAGTCGCTTTACAACATACGAAATAATAGAAAAAGTTCCGCTTGTTGTCGTTAAAAAAGATAAGTCGCGTCAGGTTTTCGACCGCGAAAAGATTTTTAACGGTATGATTCGTGCGTGCGAAAAGCGCCCCGTTTCTATTGAGGTAATCGACAAGGCAATTGACGAAATAGAAATCGAGCTTCAGAATTCGCTCGACCGTGAGGTTACCTCCGTAAGAATAGGCGAGCTTGTTATGGACAAGCTCAAAAATATCGATGAGGTTGCCTATGTTCGCTTTGCCTCTGTTTACCGTCAATTTAAGGATATTAACACGTTTATGAGTGAGCTTGAAAAGCTTTTGAGAAAATAAAATGACCGAGTTTAAATGTCCTGTTTGCGGCGAGCCTCTTAAAATTACCGATAAAAGCTTTAGCTGTATTAACCGCCACAGCTTTGATGTATCGTCTTCGGGGTATGTTAACCTTCTTATGAACAACTCATCAAGTCAAAAGCGCCACGGTGATGACAAGCTTATGGTAAGAGCGCGTCGCTCTTTTCTTGAAGAAGGCTTTTACGAGCCGCTTAAAAACGCATTAACCGAAGAGCTTGACGCTTTGGGCGAGGATGTGTCGGTTTGCGATGTCGGCTGTGGTGAAGGCTACTACACAAGCGGATTCTCAAACGGAAGGCGCGAGGTTTTCGGAATTGATATTTCGAAGGATGCATTAAAATATGCCGCAAAACGGCTTAAAACATCTTCGTTTGCCGTCGCAAGCGCATATTCACTGCCGTTTTTCGATTCCTCCTTTGACGTGCTTTTTAATATATTCGCGCCTTGTGCTTACGGTGAATTTTATCGCGTTTTAAAACGCGACGGCGTATTAATAAAAGCCGTACCGCTCACGGACCATTTGTGGGAGCTTAAAAAGGCGATTTACGAAAAGCCGTATAAGAACAAGCCGGAAATCACCGATGATATTTTCGAAAAAATCGGTGAGCGTGAAATCAAATATAAAATACAGCTGAATTCTTCCGAGAGTATTCTTCAGCTGTTTTCTATGACACCGTATTTGTACAAAACATCAAGAGAGGATACAAAGAAGCTTGAAGATCTTGACTTTCTTGAAACAACCGTACATTTCGGTGTGGAAATTTATAAAAAAAGGGTGTAAGCTATGTACGAAAATAATTGGGCTTCTTTAAACACGAGAAAGGTTCCCGAATGGTTCGGTGATGCCAAATTCGGTATTTTTATTCATTGGGGACTTTACAGCATTCCCGCATATGCGCCTAAGGGCTACTACGCCGAATGGTACGGCTGTTGGTGCAACAGAAATGACCTTGAAGAGGGCAGTGTCGAAAAGCATTACAGTGACTATCACAAGAAGCATTACGGCGACAAGGATTACTTTGAATTCAAAAACGAATTTACAGGCGATCGCTTTGATGCTGCAAAGTGGGCAGAGCTTTTTAAAAGAAGCGGCGCAAAATACATAAATCTCGTTTCAAAGCATCACGACGGCTATTGCCTTTATAAATCCGAGTATGCACCGGGTCTTAACTCCGTTGAATGCGCACCGCACCGCGATTTTCTTGCGGAGCTCAAAAGCGCTATGGAGGGCACGGGCGTGCGCTTCGGCGTTTACCACTCCGTTTACGAATGGTTCCATCCGCTTTATCTTAAAAATCCCGAGGAGTACGCAACCGAGCATCTTTTGCCGATGCTTAAGGAGCTTGTTGAAAAATATAAGCCCAACACACTTTTTACCGACGGCGAATGGGACTGCGAAAGCTCTGTATGGCATTCAGAGGACTTTTTGCAGTGGCTTTACAACGAATCCTCGGTTAAGGATACAATCGTCGTAAACGACCGCTGGGGCAAGGAAACACGCGGTAAGCTCGGCGGATTCTTCACAACGGAATACGGCATTATAGATAACGGAAGAAAAATCGAGGATATCGAGCTTGACAGACCGTTTGAGGAATGCCGCGGCATAGGCGCTTCCTTCGGCATTAATAAGGAAGAGGGCTGTGAGGATTACCTTACCGTTAAGGAGCTTGTTAAAACGCTTTGCTCCCTTGTTTCAAAGGGCGGCAACTTCCAGCTTAATATCGGACCGGATGCAGACGGTGCTATTCCGCCCATTATGGAGGAGCGTCTTCTCGGCATAGGCAAGTGGCTTAAAACAAACGGCGACGGCATTTACGGCACGACAGTTTTTAATGCAAAAGCGCCCGAAGGTATTTATTATACGAAAAAAGGCGACACCGTTTTTGCTATGACGGAAAGCTTCCCTTCAAATAAGGTCAACTTCCCCGAGATTCCCTACAGTGACACGGTTAAGGCTGAGCTTTTGGGCTCGTCAAACAATGTTGAAATCATAAACGAAAACGGGACGCTTTCTCTTAAGACGGATATCTCCGACCCGAAGGATGTTGCTTCCGAGCACGTTTACGTATATAAAATTTCAAAATAAGAAGGAATTTTAAGTGGCTCACCCTCTAAAGCATTTTGTCACAATCACAAAGCATCGCCACCTTGTTATGGCTCATTGTAAAAAAGCGGGAATACTTCGTCAGGGGCTTTTTCACGATTTATCAAAATACACGCCAACGGAATTTATACCGGGTGCAAGGTATTATTCGGGAAAGAGAAGCCCCAACGAAAGCGAGCGCAAGGAAAACGGTTACTCGCTTGCGTGGATGCACCACAAGGGCAGAAACAAGCACCACTTTGAGTATTGGGTGGATTACAACATAGAAACAAGAAAAAACGAGCCGGTTGAAATGCCCGTTAATTATGTTGTCGAGATGTTTTGCGACCGCGTTGCCGCAAGCAAAATTTACAATCCCGAGACGTATAACGATACCTTTCCTCTTGAATATTTTATAAAAGGGAAGGGGAAAAGAGAGATTAACCCAAACACCTCACGTCTTATCGAGGATTTACTTACAATGCTTGCGAATAAGGGCGAGGAAGAAACCTTCCGCTACATACGAAAGCTTGTTGCATCTTCGCGCAATCGTTAAATTTCCTTTAACGATTTTCAACTCTATTGTATTTTTCGGCAGTTTATGATACTATGATTACACAAAAACCGTTCGGGAGGATTTTATGAAAAAAGTTAAAATAATTTCTCTTATACTTTGCATAGCGCTTTTTGCAGTTTCGCTTTGTGCGTGCGATTTCAAAATCAATTTCGGAAAAGATAATCCCGATGTTGACAGTTCGACCGATTCCTCGGGCGTTGCAAACGGTATTCCTTTGGATGACGTAACCGTTTCGCCCTCAGACGCCGATGAGATTAAGGAACAAATTGATTCATTTAATGACGAAGAGGTTAAAAAGAACGAGGAGTTTTTCACCGTTGAGAAAAATAACACTGC
>CAZRXQ010000116.1:0-3490 GCA_964604065.1 uncultured Eubacteriales bacterium
TAGTCACTGTATTACATTATTATGAAGAAAGGCGGTGTACAATGGACGGTATGTCAACTGTTGAGCTTATGTATTCCGAGCTCAGAAACAGTGCTTCCTCGCAATTTACCGAAGAGGAGCTTAAGGTGCTTGACAAGGCTTTTGCGCTTGCAAGCGAGCATCACGGCTCTCAAAAAAGGTCGTCGGGCGAGCCGTATATAATTCATCCCGTTGCCGTAGCTAAAATAGTGCTTAATTACGGAATGGATTGCGCGTCCGTTACCGCGGCGATTCTTCACGACACCGTAGAGGATACGGATTTAACTCTTGAGGATATTAAAGACGAATTCGGTGCGGAAATAGCG
Source organism: uncultured Eubacteriales bacterium (assembly GCA_964604065.1). Taxonomy (GTDB): domain Bacteria; phylum Bacillota; class Clostridia; order Oscillospirales; family Acutalibacteraceae; genus DTU089. Next base: position 345 of record CAZRXQ010000116.1, read on the forward strand.
TCGCTTGTGGACGGGCTTACAAAGCTCGGTAAAGTGCCGCTCGATATTAAGGATAAGGAAGAACAGCAGGCGGAAAACGTAAGAAAAATGCTTCTTGCCATGTCCGAGGACATAAGAGTAATTATTATTAAGCTTGCCGACAGACTTCACAACATCAGAACGCTTAATTTTGTTGCGCCGCAAAAAAGACGCGACAAGGCGCTTGAAACTCTTGAAATTTATGCGCCGATAGCGCACAGATTGGGTATTCGTGCCATTAAAGAGGAGCTTGAGGACAGAGCCATAAGCTACCTCGACCCCATAGCGTACAAGGAAATAGAGGACGCGCTTGCGAATCAGGGGAAATCACACAAGGAATTTCTCGAAACGATAAAGGAGCAGGTGGGCGAAAGAGTCCGCGAGGTTGTGCCCGAGGCACACATAGAAGGCAGAATCAAGAGCGTTCACGGCATATACAGGAAAATGTATATGCAAAACAGGAATTTTGACGAGATTTACGATATTTACGCCGTAAGAATAATAGTGGATACCACTATAGAGTGCTACGACTGCCTCGGCATAATACACGATATGTTCACGCCTATCCCCGGGCGCTTTAAGGATTACATTTCGACGCCGAAGCCGAATATGTATCAGTCGCTTCACACCACCGTTCTCGGCAAGGCGGGAATTCCGTTTGAGGTTCAGATACGCACCTGGGATATGCACAAGACCGCGGAATACGGTATTGCCGCGCACTGGAAATACAAATTGGGACTTAACGGCACGCAGAAGTTCGAAGAGCGTCTTGCGTGGATAAGACAGCTTCTTGAAACGCAAAAGGAAGCCGACGACGTTAAGGACATAGTAAGAACGATAAAAAGTGATCTTGTTCCCGAGGAGGTTTTCGTGTTCACCCCCAGAGGTGACGTTATAAGCCTTCCGTCGGGCGCTACCGTAATAGACTTTGCTTACGCCATTCACTCTGCCGTAGGCACAAAGATGGTGGGCGCAAAGGTCGGCGGCAGAATAGTCCCCATAGATTATTGCCTTCAAACGGGCGATATAGTGGAGGTTTTAACCTCGTCTCAGCCCGGAAAAGGTCCGAGCCGCGATTGGCTTAACATAGCAAAAACAAGCGGTGCGAAGACAAAGATTCGCGCATGGTTTAAAAAAGAGCGCCGCGAGGAAAATATAGTAGAGGGCAAGGCTCAGCTTGAACGCGAAATAAGGCGCAACAAAATGCGCTTTACGGATGAGGAATACGAAAAAATCCTCGAAACGCTTTGCGAGCGTCAGCACTGCAACACGCTTGACGATTTTTACGCCGCAATAGGCTACGGCGGAATACCCGTTACGCGCCTTATGCCCTACATCCGCGACGAATATCACAAAATTTCCGCACAGCTTCAGTCTCCGGAGCCGCTTAAGGTTTCCGAGAAAAAGCCTCAAAAGCATTCCTCGGGAGAGGGCGTTACGGTTGACGGAATAGATAACTGCTTAATAAAGCTTTCGCGTTGCTGTGCGCCTATACCCGGAGACGAAATTATCGGCTTTATAACACGCGGGCACGGCGTTTCCATTCACAAAAGAGATTGCCCCAACGTGCCGAAAAACCCGGAGCTTGACGAAGAGCCCGAGCGTTGGATTGCCGCACGCTGGAATGCGGGAACAGCCGTTAAGGAGTTTAAGGCGAGCCTTATGCTTTCGTGCGAGTCGCGTGTTGCCATGATGGCGGATATAGCAAACACTCTTGCGGATATGCGCGTTATGATAAATTCCATTAACACGCGTGACGGCAAAAACGGCATTGACTATATTTACCTTACGGTTACCGTTAAAAGCATAGATTTTCTTAATACGGTAGTTTCGCGCCTTAAAAGCATAAACGGCGTAAACGAGGTTTCACGAAGGAGTAACACATGAAGGCTGTAATTCAAAGAGTACTTGAAAGCGCCGTTTCGGTGGACGGAAAAACCGTAGGCGAAATTAAAAAGGGTTATATGATACTTCTGGGCGTAATGAAGGGCGACACCGAAAAGGAAGCGGAGCTTTTGGCAAGAAAAACAGCCGCTTTGAGAATTTTCGAGGACGAGAACGGAAAAATGAATCTTTCGGTTCTTGATGTCGGCGGCGAAATTCTCGCGATTTCGCAGTTTACCCTTTGTGCCGATTACAAAAAAGGCAACCGTCCTTCGTTTACAAACAGCGAAGAGCCTGAAAAAGCGTTAAGTCTTTACGAGCATTTTTGCAGTGAGCTTAAAAACAACGGCGTAAAGCGCGTTGAAAAAGGCGTTTTCGGAGCGGATATGAAGGTCTCGTTAATAAACGACGGTCCTGTTACCATTTGCTATGACACACAGGTTTGGGAGGCAAAGGATTCCCGATGACTGTAAAAAGAATACCCTTGGGTCCGGTGGAGGCGAATTGCTACGTTGTTTGCGACGAAAAAAGCGGCGACGGTGCGGTAATAGATGCGGGCGGCTTTGACGAAGCGCTTCTTGACGAAATAAAAAATGCGGGGATTAAAAATTTAAAATACATCCTTTGCACGCACGGTCACTTTGACCATATAAGCGGGATGCCGGAATTGAAAAAACGGTTTCCTTTAGCACAAATTACCGTAAGCCTTGAGGATGCACCGCTTCTTTCGGACAGTAAGAAAAATCTTGCGGAGTATTTCGGCGTATATGCGCCGCACTTTTTCGCGGATAAAACCGTTGTTGACGGCGACGAGCTCTTTTTGGGAAATAAAAAGCTTCGCGTGCTTTTTACCCCGGGGCACTCGAAGGGCAGTGTGTGCTACATTTGCGACGAAGAGGAGCTTGTGTTTTCGGGAGATACGCTGTTTAAGCTTACAGTCGGCAGAACCGACCTTTGGGGCGGCGATTCAATTGAACTTTCGAAGTCGCTTGAAAAGCTTATGACTCTTCCCGACAGCTACACCGTGTACACGGGACATAATATTTCAACCACGATAGGAAGCGAGCGCGTTCGCAATCGCTTTTTCAGAAGAAAATGAACATATATTGCATAAATCATTTATATAAATACGAGCTTGAAAAGCTTTCGCGACTGTTTTTGCCGCTTGAGAGTTTTAGGGTTTTGTGCGAAGAGCCCCCGGATTTCGGCGGCGAATATCTTTATACCGAAATAACGGAAAACGG
>CAZRXQ010000117.1:0-2001 GCA_964604065.1 uncultured Eubacteriales bacterium
ATGAACACACCCAAAGAAAATTTAAACGAGCTTTTTAATATTTTAAAAGAGGTTCACGCTTATTACCGCACGCTCGGCAAGCTGAGCTTTGATATGGAATGCTGTGCTCCGAAGGACGGTATGGAAACCGCCGGTGAGGATATGGCGATTATTTCAAACCGCGTGTATGCCCTTACGCATTCAAATGATTACATTCGCCTTGTGTGCGCTCTTCACGAAAACAGCGAGGGACTCACGCACGCGCAGAAAAAGACCGTAGAGCACCTTTACGAGAATTACAAAAAGGAAGAGCACATAACCGAAGAGCTCAATTACGAAGCGAATCTTGCGGGAAACAAGGCGTACTCCGTTTGGCTTGAAGCGAAAGAGAAAAAGGATTTTTCGATTTACCGCGACAGCTTTGAAAAAATAATCGACATTACAAGGAAAATTATTGACCTTCGCGACGACGATTTTAAAAAGAAGACGTATTACGACACCTGCATTGACGACAACGAACCGGGCGAAAGCATTGAGACCTACGACGAATTTTTCGCTTCGCTCAAAAGCCGCATAGTTCCGCTTATTCGCCGCATTGTAAAAGACGGCAAGCCCATAAGAGAGGACTTTTTAAAAAGAAGCTGTCCCATACCGATGCAGGAGGCGTTTTCGAAAAAGCTTTTAAAGCTTCAGGGGCTTCGTGAATCCGCGCTTGTTTTAATGACAACCGAGCACCCGTTCACGACTAACTTCGGTCCGTGCGACGTTCGCGTTACAACGCACTATTACGAAAACGATTTTATTTCGAATATTTTCTCGACGCTTCACGAGGGCGGTCACGCGCTCTTTATGCAAAACGAGCCCGAGGAATTTTACGAAAACTACACCGCGGATTCAATGACGAATGCCATGCACGAATGCATTTCGCGCTTTTACGAAAACATTGTCGGCAGAAGCGAGGAATTCATCCACGCTGTCTACCCTCTGCTCCTTGAAACGAGCGGCGACACCTTCTCGGACATTACCGAAAGAGAGCTTTACGAAGCGGTTAACATTGCCCGCCCGAGCCTTATAAGAACGGAAGCGGACGAGCTTACATACTGCCTTCACATACTCGTTCGTTACGAGCTTGAAAAAGCTTTTGTTAACGGCGATATTACCGTTGACGAAATCCCCGCAACGTTTAACTCGAAAATGAAGGAATACTTCGGTCTGGACGTTCCCTCGGATGACTTGGGCTGTTTGCAGGATGTTCACTGGACGGGCTCTTACGGCTACTTCCCGTCATACGCACTCGGCAACGCTTACGGCGCGCAAATTCTCAACACAATGAAAAAGGAATTCGACATTTTCGGCGACATTAAAAACGGCAATATGAGCACAACGCTTGAGTGGCTCAAGAAAAACGTATTTTCAATTGCCTCCGTTACAAAGCCCGACGAATGGATAAGAAAAATCACCGGCGAGCCGCTTAACGTGAACTACTACCTCGACTACCTCGAAGAGAAATTCACAAAGCTTTATAATATATAGGAAACAATAAGTTTAAAATCACTTTATTACGCGTATAATTTACGGGTGATAAAGTGATTATTTTAAACCTCCTGCCGCCTGAGCCGCAAAAGAAAAAACGATTTTTTAAAAGAAAAGAAAAGCACACCTCGGTAAAAAGCGAAACGGTATTCATAAACAGCCTGCCGCACTATATAATAAGCGCAAAAGAAGAGGACTTTTTTAAAGATGAGCTTTTTGCGGTTTTAAAAAAGTACAAGGGACAAATTCTCGCGCCGCCCGCACTTATAAATAACGAAAGGCTTTCGCCTTTAATATTCGATATTTCAGAATACAACAAAAAATGCGCGTTTGCTTCACTTCGGCGGTATTTAAAATCTGACAACGCAACCGACAAAACGCTTTATATAGCGGACAAAAACGGCTCGTTGGCAGAGAATATCGCGGAAACACTACCGTTTGTAAAAGCTGTTTGCATTTTCACCTCCTCCCCTTTTTACGGCGACGGCT
>CAZRXQ010000117.1:2101-3489 GCA_964604065.1 uncultured Eubacteriales bacterium
ATTATTTCGTGCACCGCAACAAGAATCATAGCGCCTGCCGCAAATGCCAGCGCGTACGGCAAGACAGCTTCTATTCGCGTTACGAGAAGTGCACCGAAAACCGCAGATACCGGCTCTACAAGAGCCGTAGCCTGACCTATTAAAAAGCTTTTGGAGGTTTTTAAGCCCTCGCGCCTTAGCGGCAAAGAAACAGCCGCACCCTCGGGGAAATTTTGAAGTCCTATTCCGACGGCAATGCTTACCGCCCCCAAAAACGCCTCACGGCTTGCGCCCTCTCCGAGCGCGCCGAAGGCAACGCCTATTGCAAGCCCTTCGGGAATGTTGTGAAGCGTAATTGAAAATACAAGAAGAAAAATCCTGTTCAACTTTTCGGGCACACTGCCGCCGTCACCGTTAAGACGCCTTCTTGCGGCACTTACGCATTTATCGGAAATCCACATAAACACCGCACCGCACAAAAAGCCTGCGGTTGCGACAATGTAGGCGGGAGTCTTAAGGTGCTCACTCGCCTGTTCTATTGCGGGCTCTAAAAGCGACCAAAAGCTTGCCGCTATCATAACGCCCGCTGCAAAGCCGAGAAGAGTGTTTAAGGCTTTTGTATCTTCGGATTTAAAAAATATAACCGTTGCCGCGCCGAGGGCGGTTACGAGGTATGTTCCCATAGCGGCAATAAACGCCGCTAAAACAATATGATTCATAGTATCACCGTTAATATACTATGAATCATATCTTATTTCGTGCGTATTATCTCAGCGCATACCTTTGCGCGGTTTTAATGATTTTTATTATCGGCATCACAAGAAGCGCCATAAAAAAGTTACTTACGCCGTGAACTGCGTCCCACGGAAGCCCCGCTATTATCCAGGCTACCATTCCTTTAAAATCAAGCCCGAACATCAAAGCCTGAGCCGGCGCGTACATTGTGCCGAACAAAAGCCCGTGAAGCCCCGCGACAATCATATACACTGGCACTGCAACCTTCGGCTTCATATTCTTCGGCAAAAGCATAGTTACGCCCCAAAGAACCGTCCAAAGGTAAAGATAGGGAACCCACCACAGGTTAAAGCCCGAGACGAGCCCGTTTAAAAATACGTATACATATATCGGGTAGAGCGCTTTCTTTCTGAAACAAACGGTATATGCTATGGTTAAAGCCGCCAGCATATGAACATTGGGTAAAAATTCAAGTGCAAGCTTTGAAACAAGCATTAAAGCGCCCAAAAGCGAAAACAGCGCCGTTTCCTTTACTGTAAGCTTCAACCCTTTGTTGCCGTAAAGGCGTACTCTGTGCCGTCTACGATATCGGTAGAATCAACACCCGCGGAAGCGTAATCGCTTCCTACATAAAATGCCCAATATGCGCCGTCCTTGTCGTAATCAAGAGTTGT
>CAZRXQ010000118.1:0-1956 GCA_964604065.1 uncultured Eubacteriales bacterium
TGGTACCTTCGTACGCCGTCGCGAAAATTCCTTGTACTACGAAAATTTCTCTGCGGGGGGGAGTGCGTTATGTGATAAATTTCCGAAATTCCATTCCCTATTTTAACAAATTTTTTTACGGTTTTCAAGGGGATAGATATATTTGTTTTATCTTTTCTCTGCTGTTTATCGGTTTTTTGCGGACATGGCGCGTTCAATATCGCGCTTTGCATCGCGCTTTGCTTCCGCTTCACGCTTGTCGTAATTCTTTTTACCTTTGCAAAGACCTACTTGCATTTTAGCTTTTCCCTTACCGTTAAAATAAATGCTTAAGGGGATAAGCGCAAGTCCGTCTTGCTTTACCGTGCCGAAAAGCTTATTGATTTCTTTTTTGTGAAGAAGAAGTCTTTTCGGTCTTAACGGGTCACGGTTAAATCTGTTGCCTTGCTCGTACGGTGAAATGTGCACGCCGTTTGCGAGCATTTCGCCGTTTACTATATTACACCACGAATCCTTCAAATTGACTTTTCCGGCTCTTACGGATTTTACCTCCGTGCCGAAAAGCTCTATTCCCGCTTCGTATGTTTCGAGAATGAAATAGTCGTGATATGCTTTTCTGTTTTGTGCCGCGTATTTTTGCTCGTTCTGTGCCACGGTATTTCACACTCCTTTAAAAAATTACAGCTCGCGCCTGCCTTCAAGTGCCCTTAAAAGCGTAACGTCGTCGGCAAATTCTATATCCGCGCCGACAGGTATTCCGTAAGCAAGCCTTGTTACCTTTACGTCGAACGGCTTTAAAAGTCTTCCCACATACATGGCTGTTGTGTCGCCCTCTATTGTCGGGTTGGTTGCCATAATAACTTCTTTAATGTCGCCCTTCGAAACGCGCTCTACAAGCGATTTTATCGTAAGCTGTTCCGGACCTATGCCGTGCATGGGGGAAATTACCCCGTGAAGCACGTGATAAACGCCCGTAAATTCGTGAGAACGCTCAATTGTCATAACGACTCTCGGGTCTTCCACAACGCAAACGACGGAGCTGTCACGTTTGGGGTTGGAGCAAATGCCGCAAAGCTCGTTTTCCGTTAAATTGTGACAAACCGAACAGCGGTGGATTTTCGAATGCGCATTTACTATGGCATCCGCAAATTCCTTTGCCTCTTTTTCGGAAAGGTCAAGCACGTAAAAAGCCATTCTCTGCGCAGTTTTACTGCCTATTGAGGGGATTTTTTGAAACTGCTCTACAAGTCTTTCAAGGGCATCTATATCGTACGCCATATTTTAAAAGCCCAAGCCCTGCGGAAGACCGAGACCTCCCGAGATTTTACCCATCTCTCTGTCCATGGTTTCCGTAGCTTTTCTTAAAGCTTCGTTTGTTGCCGCCATTATCATATCGGCGAGAATTTCCGTATCCTCGGGATCGACAACCTCGGGCTTTATATTAATGTATGTTACTTCGTGCTTGCCGTTAACCTTAACCTCTACAGCACCGCCGCCGGAAGAAGCCGAGAACTCGGATTCTTCAACCTCATTTTGGACACGCGCCATTTCGTTTTGCATATCCTGTAGCTGTTTCATCATATTCGCACGCGAATTTGCGCCTTGATTGGGGATTCTTGCTTTCATAATTATTGTTCGTTCCTTTCAGAGTTATTCATCGTCGATGATATAATCTATTTGAAGCTTGTTAAGCTTATTTATTAATGCATCTACGGGCTCTGCCGTATCGTCACTGTCGGGGGAGGAGCCTTCGTTGTAAATCGCGGGTCTCAACTTTTCACCGGTGGCGCGTGCAAGAGCATCCGTTAAAGACTGAACCACATAGCTTTGTTTGAACATTGAAGCGAACGCAGTGTTTTTCGCCTTGATAAATACGGTGTTGCCCGCTCTGAAGCCTTCCGATCCCAAAAGGAACGGGTACAGCGGCTTGTTAATTACCGAAATCTGTTTTAAGACGTTTTCCCAAGCTGTAAAGGG
>CAZRXQ010000118.1:2056-3483 GCA_964604065.1 uncultured Eubacteriales bacterium
CCGCAGGTGCGCTTTTATTTACAAAGCCGTTTGCTTTAAGGCTCATAAGCTCCGCTTCAAGCTCGGAAATTCTCGCGACTACCGCGGAATTGTCGGTTGAAAGCTCGGGGTTGCAAAGTCTTACGAGAACGGTTTCGACCTGCGCTCTTTGGTGGGCACTGTATTTAAGCGAAGCGCTTTCCTTGCAAAGTGTTTCCATAATATAGAGAAGCGAGCCGTTCGTCATATTCTCGGCAAGCGATTTATACTTCAAAAGCTCCTCGGGCGTACAAACAATAAGCGCCTCGGGATTTTTAAGAGTTTTTGTAAGCATTATGCTTCTGAAATGGTTAACAAGCTCCGACAAAAGCCGTTCCATATCGCACGAGGTGGAATGAAGCCTGTCTATTACCTCAAGTGCGGCTGCGGCATTTTTGGAATTAACGGCATCGGAAATTTCGAAAAGATAGTCTCTTCCGAGAAGTCCCGCGCAGGAGCTGACAGTGGAGACGGTTATTTCCGATGTGCCGCCGGCACACTGGTCGAGAATGGAAAGCGCATCGCGAAGCGCGCCGTCGGCAACTCTTGCAATAAGAAGCGCGGCGTCATCGTGAAGGCTTATGCCTTCGTTTGCGGCAACCTCCTTAAGGCGTGCGCAAATATCCTCCGCGGGGATTCTTCTGAAGTCAAAGCGCTGACATCTTGAAAGAATTGTTGCGGGGAGCTTTTGAACCTCGGTTGTGGCAAGGATGAAAAGCACATGCTCGGGCGGCTCTTCAAGCGTTTTTAAAAGCGCATTAAAAGCGCCTTGAGAGAGCATATGAACCTCGTCTATAATATATACTCTGTACTTTGCGGCGGCGGGAGTGAAGTTTGCTTCCTCTCTTAGGTCGCGAATGTTATCTACGCCGTTGTTACTTGCGGCGTCTATTTCGGTAACATCGAGAATAGAACCGTCGTCTATACCGCGGCAAATAGCGCATTCGTTACAGGGATTGCCGTTTACGGGGTTAAGGCAGTTTACAGCCTTTGAAAGGATTTTAGCACAGGTCGTTTTACCTGTTCCCCTTGAACCCGTAAAAAGGTAGGCATGAGAAAAACGCCCGGTTTCCACCTCATGCATTAACGTGTCGGTAATGTGGCGCTGACCGTAAACATCCTTAAAGCTTTGCGGTCGCCATTTTCTGTAAAGCGCTCTGTACATATATTCACCTTCTTAATACGGCTTTAATATTTTACGCTCAACTCGGTCACACGATGAGCAGGCAGACTGTGTCGCACAGGACGGCCCGCTTAATGCTGCTCGGTTCCCCGCCTGACATGGTTCACGGCGTCCCGTCGCACAGGACCCACTCATCGCATGACCGAATTGAGCGTAAGCTTAATTCGATATCTTATATATTAACTTAAATGAATGAAAAAGTCAAGACCGAAAGATGAAATAAGAA
>CAZRXQ010000119.1:0-3479 GCA_964604065.1 uncultured Eubacteriales bacterium
AGGGATTAACAGTGTGTATACGCCCGGGATTTAATCTTTCAGCGTCCGAGGCGTTTTTCGCCTTGGTATTACGTTTTGGCTTTATAAAGATTATTTCATCTCACTGAAGCCGAGACCTTCGAAAAGGTAATAGAGAATGTCGCTTGCGAGCTTTAAAAGCTTTGTAAGAACGCTGTCTATATCAAATGCAGAGGCTGAAGGCTCTTCGGTGCTCGGGAGAGAGCCTGTTTCGGCGTACGTCTTTACGCGCTCGCGCATTGTATAAAACTCCGCCTTTGCCTGTTCGAAGTCGTCGGGGTTCATTACGGTGTTATCAAGTGCCGCAACGCTTTGTGCCATAACGCTGTCGTATTCGGCTTTAAGCTCGGGGGAAAGTGCCGAGGTGTCAAAGCTCTTGAAGCTTTCAACGTCCTTCATAAACGACTTTGAATTTCTGCCGTAGTTAAACTGCGGGAAGCGGTCGGGATATGTGTAAACATCCTTGAAGCTGTCGTCGGAAAGAAGTGCCGCGGCAAGCTTCATAATTATGTCGTTCGAAGACGTTTTTTCGTGATTCTGGTTGCAGAAGTAGAATGTGGTTTCGGGAAGAAGACCCGTGCAGGGGTCAACTATGTTGTTGGGATCGGAGTGATCGTGATGCTCGGGATCTGTGCAGTGATTAAGCTCTGCGGGTGTTTCGTATTCTGCGGGAAGCTGAACGTCTACGCCGAGGCTGTATGCGCCCATAGAGGTGGAGTCAAGCTGGATTATGCCGTCTGCGTTAACCGTATCCCAAGAGTCGCAAAGCTCGTAAAGGTATTCGTTGTAGTCAACAATATCGAAAACCTCTACACCGTCCGCAACAGCCTTAAGGATATTGGCGTCGGAATTAAGCTGTGCTTCGTAGAACCAATCAGTCTGACGAAGAATTTCGGAATGTGCTTCGTCTTTTAAATAAAGCTCACGGCAGCCGGGGTAATTGCCCGAGGGGATAAGTCCCCAAAGAAGCGTGGAGTAGCTCATATAATCTCTTACGAGAACGTCTACGGTTTTATCTAAAATGTTGTTAAGGTCTGCGTTGGGGAATATGCGAAGAATGATATTTATAAGGTATGCGGAATAGTCGTCTCCCATAAGAGCGGGGAACATTTTTTTGTAAAGCTCCTCGTCATCGTCAAGAAAGCCGAATTCGAAAATGTCGCCCAAAAGCGAAGAGCCGTCAAGCGCGGGAACGATGTAAACTATTCTGTTTATGTCGTCTGCAAGGCTTTCGTTGTTTTCAGCGTACATCTGCAAAAGCGCGTTTGCAATAGATCCTCCCTGGCTTATGGGTGCAATGTTAACCTTGCCTGTGGGAGATTTCGCTTTTACTTCTTTGATAAAGTCATAAAGCTCACTTGCCGTTTTCATCATATTTCCGAGTGACGCGTAAGAGAAAATGTAAAGATTCTCTTCACCGACGATATCTGTATAATTCTGAAGCGGAAGTGCGTTGTAAACGTATTCTCTGTCGTAATCCGACAATTCGGCAACGCTTGTATCGTATTTTGTCGCTCTTATGTCGTAAATAAAGTCGCCGTTTTCGTCGCAGGCGCTTTTTTCCATAAGAACTCTTGCGACAACATCCGCAATTGCCTGAGCAGCCGCCTCGTCTTTGTCCTTTTGGTTAATAAGAAGACTGCCCACGGGCACTAACGCTTCGGTTAAGGCATCGACTATAATTTCTTCCTCGGTTTCAAGGAAGAAGGGTGCTTCGTAAGGCTCGCCGTTAGAATTGAGCGCAACCTCGCCGTTTTCGTCATAATACTTAACCTCGCACTGGAAAAGTCCGGGGATAACTATTGTGGGGCAATACTGCTCCTTCTGTGCGGCAAAGCCCGCAACGGAAATGCTTGCGCAAAGCATTATGACGGAAAGAAGTACCGCCAAGGCTTTAAATGATTTTTTCATTATAAAAGCTTCCTTTCGTTTGAGTTTTGTTAACATCTGTTAAAGTATACCAAATAAATTTCATCTTGTAAATATTTTTTGGGGAAAATAATAAAGATTTCTTAAAAAATCTTAAAAAATGCCCGACAAGTGAATTCGATTGTTGCTTTTTACCAAAGGGAATATTAATTTTTTGTTAATAGTCACACTTCTATTTTCGTTAAAAAGATGATACAATCTTTTTAAAAGGAGGCAAAGCATATGTCTAAAAAAATTATTTCGGTCATTTTATCGGTAATACTCACATTTTCGTTTGCGAGCGTTGCATTTGCCGCAGGCGACGTTGACTACACAATAGGCAACCCCTACGAAAGCGTGGATTGGGATACCTGGCACGCATACAAAACACAGCTTCATTGCCACACCACCGCAAGTGACGGTGCAAGCAATATCGACGAAACTATCGAAGCGTATTATAAAGCGGATTACGATATTCTCGCAATAACCGACCATATGACGCTCGGCGTAAGGTGGGACGAAAAGCCGCAGGTTGTGTCCTTAATGCGCCTTGTTAAGCACGAAAGAACGAGCTTTGCCGCACTCAGCCCCCTTACAACCGAAAGGCGCGAGGAAATTTTAACGGGTGTGGGCAGAAAAGGCAGAGGAATGCTTGAGGTTATCACCGGTATAGAGTTAAACGGCGCTGTTCCCAACAACAGCCATATCAACGGTTATTTTTCCGATTACGGTCAGGGGCTTATAGGCATTGACGGAGATTACGAAACACCGGCACGCGAAGTAGGCGAGCGCGGCGGAATTACCTTCCTCGATCACCTCGGCGACTACACAAAGGCGTGGGAGGATTACGAAATTTCTCACGACGAAACATATATCAGAAAATTTTCCAAAATATTCCTTGAAAACAGTTCCTGCCTCGGCACGGGCATTAACAGCGCAAAGGACATAAATACAGCCGCAGACCGCATTCTTTATGATGAGATTTTGCAGGTGACCATTCCGCGTGGCGTTGTTCCGTGGTCATTCAGCTTCAGCGATTCGCATTCGGACACAATAGATCAAATAGACCGTGCGTTTACGGTTCATATGATGCCCGAGCAGACAGTTGAAGCGCTCAGGACAAGTATGGAGGACGGAACGTTCTTCCCTGTTTGCCGCTATGCGCGCTACGAAATGGGCGAGGACTATGTGGGCGTCGGTGCGTACCCGACGGTAAACAGAATTACCGTGGATAACGATAAGGACACCATTACGCTCGATGTTGAAAATTACAACAAAATCGTCTGGGTTGCGGACGGCGTTGAAATAGCCGAGGGCGAAAAGCTTTCTATAGACGAATACGGCGATGTTATTAATTCGTATGTAAGAGCGTACGTTGTAGGCGACGGCGGCGTGCTTTACGTTCAACCCTTTACGGTTTCGCGCCCCGGAGACGTTGTTCTCGAAGATGACGTTGAGCCCGTTTACACTTATTCGAATCTCTTCAGAGACATAGTAACCTTCCTTGACGAGTACATTTTCTCGGCGGATTCCGTAGTAAGAAAGGTATGGGC
>CAZRXQ010000120.1:0-3423 GCA_964604065.1 uncultured Eubacteriales bacterium
TCTTTTATAGAGCATCTCGGAAGAGCCGTTTACGGCGGCATATATGAGCCGACGCACCCGACGGCGGACAGCCGCGGCTTCAGACGTGACGTTTTGGAGCTTGTGAAAAAGCTCGGCGTAAGCGTTGTGAGGTATCCCGGCGGCAATTTTGTTTCGGGCTTTAATTGGGAGGACTCCGTAGGTCCTAAGGAAAACAGACCGAAAAGACTTGACCTTGCGTGGTTTACAACGGAAACAAACGAGGTAGGGCTTCACGAGTTTTGCGATTGGGTGAAAAAAGCCGAAACCGAGGTTATGTATGCGGTGAATCTCGGCACACGCGGTGCGGAAAGCGCACGCGATATTGTGGAATACGCAAACCACCCCGGCGGCAGTAAGTTTTCGGATATGCGCATTAAAAACGGCGAAAAAGACCCCTTGGGAATAAAACTGTGGTGTCTCGGCAACGAGATGGACGGCGACTGGCAGATGGGACACAAAACAGCGTATGAGTACGGCAGAGTCGCGAACGAGGCGGCTAAGATGATGAAGTGGGTAGACCCGTCAATAGAGCTTGTTGCGTGCGGCTCTTCGGGATACTATATGAAATCCTTCGGTGCTTGGGAATACGAAATGCTTTCCGAATGCTATGACAAAATAGACTATGTTTCCCTTCATAGGTATTATAGCAACCCCTCGGGCGACACAAAGGGCTTTTTGGCTCGCAGTATGGATCTTGACGAATTCATAAAAACCGTAACGGCGATTTGCGATACGGTGAAGGGTAAAATTCATTCGAAAAAAACTATCGGGCTTTCATTTGACGAATGGAATGTGTGGTATCATTCGCACGAACAGGACGAGGAAATTAAAAAGACCTCGAAATGGGGCAAGGCGCTTCCGCTTCTCGAAGATATTTACAATTTCGAGGATGCGCTTCTTATAGGCTCTATGCTTATGACGTTTATGAGAAATGCCGACAGAGTTAAAATAGCGTGTATGGCTCAGCTTGTAAACGTAATAGCGCCTATAATGACGCGTACGGGCGGTGGCGCGTGGGCGCAAACGATATTTTATCCGTTTTACCATGCCTCGCGCTACGGCAGAGGCACAGCCTTAAAAGCCGTGGTAAAAACGCCCGTGTACGATTGTGCGGATTATACGGATGTTCCCGTGCTCGATGCCGCCGCAACGCTTTCCGATGACGGTGATGTTACCGTATTTTGCGTTAACCGCGACTTAAAAGAGGATAGCCTTTTGTCGCTTGATATGCGCGCCTTCGGCAAAACGGAGCTTGTTGAGCACATAGTGCTTCACCACGATGATGTTAAAGCCGTTAACACGGAGCTTTCCCCCTTCACCGTTTCTCCGAAGAGCATTAAATGTCAAACTGTGCTTGAAGAAAAAGCGGAAATTAAAATCCCCGCCTTAAGCTGGAATGTTTTGAGATTTAAAGCGGTGAAAGAGTAAAATAAGAACAAAATAAAAAACAGCCTGCTTTTTTCGGTAACGGGAATTACCTAAAAGCAGGCTGTTATATTTATTATGCTGTATTTAATTTTCGTTCATTCCGCAGCATTTTTTGTATTTTTTGCCGCTTCCGCAGGGGCAGGGGTCGTTTCTGCCGACTTTTTTGCCTTTTTTGACGGGCTCTTTTTTTACCGAGCCGTCGTCCGCGCCGCTTGTGGAGGTTATTTTGACTGTTTGCTTTCTTTCAACGGGCTCTTCTTTTCTGATTCGAACTCTTAAAACAAAGTCAACCGTGCCTTCTCTGATGTCGTTTGACATTTCGTCGAACATATCAAAGCTTTCTTCTCTGAAGGCGATAACCGGGTCTTTTTGCGCGTAGGCTCTGAGGTAAATACCCTTTTTGAGCTGATCCATGGCGTCGATGTGATCCATCCAGCGCATATCGACATTACGAAGAAGACCGGTGCGTTCGATTTCTTTTATAAGCTCCTCGCCGAATTCGGCTTTTCTTTCGTCGTAAAGCGCCTGTGCCTTGTCAAGCAAATATTCCGCGATTTCTTCGTTCTTGTTAAGGGCAGATATTTCCTCGGCTTTAACAAGCCAGCCGTATTTTGTCGCAAGACCGTTTATGTTCCACTCGTCCTTTTTGACGTGTGCGGGGCAGTAAAAGTCTACCGATTCGCTTATGGTGTCGACAATCATTTTTTGGATGGTTGCGGAAATATCCGCGCCGTCGAGCACCTGATTTCTTTGACCGTAAATAACTTCGCGCTGTTTGTTCATAACGTCGTCGAACTTAAGAACATTACGGCGAACAGCGAAGTTGTTGCTTTCAACCTTCTTTTGAGCGCCTTCTACAGTGCTTGTGAAAAGCTTTGCTTCAATGGGCATATCGCCGATGCTTTTGAACATATCAAGCGTATTGTAGAAGCGGTCGCCCGCAAAGAGTCTTAAAAGGTCATCCTCCGCCGAAAGATAGAAACGGCTTTCACCCGGGTCGCCCTGACGTCCCGAACGACCTCTTAACTGGTTGTCTATACGTCTTGATTCGTGACGCTCCGTGCCTATTATGAAAAGTCCGCCGGCTTTTCTTACTTCTTCGGCTTCCTTTTGAGTGATAGCCTTGTATTTTGCTTCAAGCTCTCTGAAGGCTTTTCTCGCTTCTAAAATTTCCTCGTTGTCGGTATCGGCAAAGCCCGTGGCTTCCGCTATTAATTCCTCCGTATAGTCCATACGGCGCATTTCGGATTTTGCAAGGAATTCGGGGTTACCGCCGAGGATGATATCCGTACCTCTGCCCGCCATATTGGTGGCAATGGTAACCGCGCCGAACTTACCTGCCTGCGCTACTATTTCCGCTTCCTTTTCGTGGAATTTCGCGTTTAATACCTCGTGCTTTATGCCGCGCTTTTTAAGGAGTGCCGAAAGCTTTTCGCTCTTTTCGATATTAACCGTACCCACAAGCACCGGCTGACCCTTACTGTGGCATTCGACTATTTTTTCTATAATTGCGTTGTACTTTGCCGCCTCGGTTTTGTAAAGAACATCGTCGTTGTCTACACGAACCATCGGCTTGTTCGTGGGAATTTCCACAACGTCAAGTGAATAAATTTCCTGGAATTCGTCGCTTTCGGTCATGGCGGTACCCGTCATACCGGAAAGCTTTTTGTAAAGTCTGAAGTAATTCTGGAAGGTTATTGTTGCGAGCGTTTTGCTTTCGTGCTCAACCTTAACGCCTTCCTTTGCTTCTATTGCCTGATGAAGACCCTCGCTGTAGCGTCTGCCGAGCATAATTCTTCCGGTGAATTCGTCAACGATAAGCACCTGACCGTCCTTTACAACGTAGTCAACGTCGCGGTGCATTGTGCCGTGCGCCTTTAAAGCCTGGTTTATGTGGTGCTGAATTGTGAGGTTTTCGGCATCCATAAGGTTTTCGAGTCCGAATGCCGCTTCGGCTTTTTGAATACCTCTTTT
>CAZRXQ010000121.1:0-3380 GCA_964604065.1 uncultured Eubacteriales bacterium
TTTCACACTTATTTCCACTGCCGTCCTACTGTGGAATTTACTTTGGGAATTCACGGGGCTGTTTTAGTAATACTAAACAAACGCTAAATAAATGAATTTTCGTGAATTTCCTCTGCTTTATGCCTATTTTTTCTTCGGCATTTACCGTAAAAGAAGAAATCCACAAAAAGGCGGAGCTTATTTTTGTTAATATTTAACAACTTGTTAATAAAACTAAGCAGTCATTAAAAAATACGAAATAAATTTTTTACATATTTCCCAAAAAGTATCGACAAGCGCAAAAAAATATGTTAATATTACGTTATTACACAGTCGGTTCGACTGAAACAAAACCTCAGAGGTGATGTAATGGCAAACTGTCCTAAGTGCAATGAGCATCTACGGCTCATTGACTGGAAGCAAACCTGCCCGCATTGCGGCGCTAATATCGTTTTGTACGGTATTCAGGAGCGGCTTATGCTGGATGCAGACAAGGCAGAGGTCGAAAATTATCACTTCCAAAAAAAGATTGACCGTCTAAAGGCATCTTTTGCCGGAAATAAGCTCGCCGTAGCAAGAATTTTCACCAGCCTTTTACCGATAGGTGCGCTGTTCTTACCGCTTGTAAAAGCGAATTTTTCAGCCCCTATGCCCGAAAAAAGCGGAAACATATCCGTGCTTGACATTTATAAAATGTTCTCCGATCTGAACATAGGAAAGCTTTTGGGGAGCTTTTCGGAGAATGCACCGTTTATTATTTCCGCAATTCTTTTCCTTTTAAGCGTTGTGCTGATACTTGTTCATTTTATTTTACTCACACTTGCGTGCTCACCCAAGGGCAAGCAAAGAGCCTATGCACTCAACATTATGATGCTCGGCTTCTCGGTTGTTTCGGCAATTTGCTTTGCCGTTTCTCCCGAAACCTCCTGTGCGCACGGCTCGCTTTCAATAGGCACATTCCTTTACATAGCGCTGTTTATTGTAAATTTTGTTCTTGAAATCATCATTTACAAAAAGGGTATCGAAATTCACCACAAGCAATGCTACGTAGGCGGCATTCCGATTGAAGAGTATTTTGAAATGGTAGAGAACGGCGTTTCTCACGAAGAACTTCGTAAAGAAATGTACAAGCGTCTTGCCGAAATGCAGGCTCAAAAAGATAAAGAGCTTGCCAAAAAGGAAAAAGAAAAGAAAGAAAAAGAAGAAGAGAAGAAGAAAGAAGAGGTGAGCGCAAATGGCTGATGTCGAAACAAACGTTGCTTTAAACGAAAGCACCGAGATTAACTATTCTCTTGAAGACAGCCTTAAAACGCCCGCATATATGAACCGCCTTTTCTGCTCAACGAAGGAGCGCGTTGCATATATTTTAAAAACGGCGTTCGGCGACTTAAGCCTCGGTAAATACGATATAGGCTCGGACTTCCACCTTTACAAGATTTACGGTATTTCCCCCACGGGTCTTGCAAAGGCAAACGTAGGTCTCGGAATTTACGATATGATAAACGACCCGCTTTCCGCGGCGATTATCGACAATATGCGTTCGCGCTGGGGTAAATTCAAGCCCTTCCAGTTTCTTTCCATTATACCTAACATTTTAATCGGATTTTTCAATTGTATTTTACCGCTTCTCGCCATGAACTTCGACTTTGATGCAGGCACCAAACTTTGGGTTTATATGGCAGTTGCGTACATAAGCGAAACCGTTAACGCCTTTGTAGGCGGCGGCGGTTACATAGACAACGTTTTCACGCCTAACCCCAACGAGCGCTCGTCGCTGCTTTTGGCGGCAAAATTCGTTTCGGAATTGGGTGCGAAGCTACCCGGTCAAATAGCCGGCGCCATTTTCGACCTCATAGAAAACGGCAAGCTCAACCTTAACGTTGTTAAAACCTTCGTTGTTATGAAAACAATAGTTTGGGTTATGGCAAACGTTCCCAATATGTATTGGGCATTTGTAAGCAAAGAGCGCGTGCCGCAGTCTGAAAAGCCGCCGCACCCTATAAAGGGCATTTTAACGGTATTTAAAAACAAGCCGCTTCTTCTTTACACCCTCTCCGGCTTCATAGACGGCGTTAACGTCGGCACAAGTGAATCGCTTTACTATTCCGATGTTTTAAAATTCAACTCCATAGGCGTTGTCGGCGGTATTTTGGGCTCACCCGTTTCATACGCGAGCTACCCGCTTTCCACAAAGTTCAGACGCCGCTTCTCAACGAAAACTCTTTGGATGTTCTCACGCGGTTCGGTAATTATTTCGGAAACCTCTTTCTTACTCGTCGGTCTTATCGGCGGCAAAGAAAACGGCTTCTACAGAAAGAAAATCCCCATGACCATAGCCTTCTCCCTCGGCAACTGCCTCGAAATGGTATTCTACGCCACAAGGCGCGTTGTTTCGAACGAAATCAACTACGAGGTTCTCGACTATTGCGAATGGAAAAACGGTTACCGTGTTGAAGCTACAATAAACCTTTTGACCGGTTACCTTAACAAGGTCAGAGAAATCATTCTTAAGGTTATTAACGCCTACTTACTTGAAAAATGGGCAGGCTACGAAGCGGGCTTTGATTCGGTTCATTCCGTTGACACAATGTTCAAGATGTTCGTTGCCGCTTACGCACCCAGACTTGTTTTCGATTATCTTTGCCTTATACCGATGTTCTTCTACAACATCGACGCAAAAACAAGAGAAAGAATGTATCTCGATCTTGAAAAAACGCGTGCCGAAGCCGCTTTGCAGCAAAAACTCAAAATGGACGGCGAAGCATAATCCCCGAAAATTCAATCACACAAAAAGCCGAGCTTCGCAAGAGACTCGGCTTTTGTAATAATTTTCCCATTTCTTATTTATAAACAGTGGAAATTCCCGCACTTTTATGCTATACTGATTTAAGAAAGGGCGATAATAATGAATGACTTGGCATATACTAATTCCATGATGAATGAAATCAGAGAATTACTTTTAAGTGCACGTCAGCGCGTGGCGGCACAGGTAAATACAGAACTGTTATCTACTTATTGGAATGTCGGCAGGATTATTGTTGAGCATGAGCAGGAAAATAAGGAACGTGCAGATTACGGTAAGCAAACCTTGAAACAGCTTTCAAAGGATTTAACAAAGGAATTCGGAAAAGGATTCTCCGTTTCAAATCTCTACAATATGCGTCTGTTTTATATACAGTATCAAATTTTCCAGACAGTGTCTGGAAAATTGAGCTGGTCGCATTACTGTGAGCTTTTATCTATTTTCGACGCAGATAAGCGCAGCTTTTACGAAAAGGAAACAATCAATTCCGGGTGGTCGATACGGGAGCTGAAACGTCAAATTTCCACCTCACTTTATGAAAGACTGCTTCTGTCCGAAGGCAAAACGAATAAGAAAACAGTACTTGCCCTTGCGGAAA
>CAZRXQ010000122.1:0-3357 GCA_964604065.1 uncultured Eubacteriales bacterium
AGGCGGAAAAGACGCCGACTGTGAAAATAGCGCTGTTTGCGGTGTTTGCGGTCAGTCTTTCGGCGACGCTCTCGGTCATAGCTTTACGAAGGAAGAAGCGAAAGACGAATACCTTGTAAAGGCTGCAACCTGCAATTCTTACGCTGTTTATTACAAGAGCTGCTCAAGATGCGGCAAGGCTTCCACCGAAACCTTCGAATATGTTGCCGGCGGCTTTGATGCAGATAAGCACTGCGGCGAGACATATCTCAAGGACGACAAGGCAGCTACCGAAACAGAAGAAGGCTACACAGGCGATACTTACTGCAAGGGCTGCGACAAATTACTTGAACAGGGTACTGTTATTGCAAAGCTTCCCCACGAAGCAGGCGACATAGTTCCCGGCGTTAAGTCCACTTGCTCAACACACGGCACAAGCTCTTACTATGTATGCAACAACTGCGGCGGCAAGTTCTTTGATAAGGACTGCACACAGGCAGTTGAAAACGACGAAGCATTGGTTCTTCCGCTTGATCCCACAAACCACACAGGTGAAACAGAGGTTCGCGGCTTTGTTGCTCCCACAGAGGAGACCGAAGGCTACACAGGCGACACTTACTGCAAGGATTGCGGCGAATTAATCGCAACCGGTAAGGTTATCGACAAGCTTGTTCACACACCCGTACTTGTTGAAGAAGTAAAGGCTAACTGCCACGCAGAAGGCACAAAGGCTTATTATCATTGCGATAACTGCAACAAGAACTTCTCCGACGAAGAAGGCACTGTAGAAATTGCCGATATGTCAGAGCTTGTAATCGAAATTGACCCCGACAACCACGACGGCGGTACAGAGGTTAAGGATGCAGTTGCCGCTACGGTAGATAAAGAAGGCTATTCGGGCGACACATACTGCAAGGGCTGCGGTGAATTGCTTGAAAAGGGCGAAGCTATTGCAAAGCTTCCCGCTCCCACAGAAGAGAAGAAGGATGACACCAAGACAGACGACACAACGGCTGCCGGCTCTCCCGACAGCGTTCCCTCAACAGGTGACGAGTTCTCGGTAGTAGTATTCGTTCTTCTTGCACTTGCTTCCACAGGCGCTCTCGGATTTGTTGTTACAACCGACAGAAAAAAACGTCGCGCATAAGCGAAGTAATATAGCAAATTAAATTTCCCGATGTGAGTGAGAAATCATTCACATCGGGTTTTCACTTTAATATTCCGAAAAAATGCCGACTGCGTTAATTCACAGTCGGCAAAAGCATATTTCGGTTGCGGTTATTATTATTCTTCGAGCATACCGTAATATCTTCCGAACCAGTAAGGAAGAAGGTAAGAGTAGGGGGATTGACCGCGACCGGGTCTGCCGCCCGTAACCTTGTAGGGGTTGGTGTCGTAATTTGCAAGTCCGCGCTCATCAACATCCAAGGGAATGAGAAGCTGTTTGTCGCCGCCCCATTTTTCCTGAACGGTGTCGAAAACAAGGTCTTTTCTTTTTGTATTGAGCATAACGTAGTCGTTGTAGTCAAGCGGTAAATCGCGAAGAGCGGCAACGGCGGTGTCAAGATCGCAAATATCGTCGGTGAATGCACCGTACATCAAGTTCCAAAGAACGCATCTTTCGGGGCGCTCGTATTCCCAATGATGGCGAAGTCCCATATAAACATAGGCGCGCACCGAGGGGTCTTTTTCGATTCTCAAAATAGTTGCAGTGCAAAGGAAGGCTAAGTTGTCGTCAATATGCGTAACCTTGCCGTCGTCCTTTTTGTGCTGTGCCACATTAAGAAGATAATGCTCGCGAATGCCGAGGCGCATAAACTCATCACGGTATTTTTCGTTGCCGGATATGTGGTACGCTACGGAAAGGAAGGTGAGTATTTCAAGTGAATTTACGCACTTTTCCCAAAGCCAGATGTTGTTACGGTTTAATTCATCGGGGTCCCAGCACGCCCAGGTGGTGGGCTTGCCGTCAATATCGCAAAGGCGGTAGTTGTTTTCGATGATGTGATCGACTATGTTGCAAAGAGCCTCGCGGATCTCTTCCTTTTCCTTGTCGTCGGCGCAAAAATCATAATAAAGCGAAAGTCCGAAAAAGTGCCCCGTCATTTCGTCGCTGGAGGTTTCTCCGAGCCAATCTGTTGTGCCGTCTTCGGCGCGTCGCCACTCTGCGCCTTCCTTTGTGGAGTTGATGTCCTCGCCGTAGTGGGGCTCTCCGGGGAAGCGCACCGCTCTTGCGGTAAAGCCCTTAATGCCCGTTATGCGCATAAGAAGAAGCATTGCTTCCTTACAGCGCCTTGCGGCTTCAAGGTGCTTTTTGTCGCCTGTTACGGCGTAAGCGTAGCAAAGCGCGCCCAAGTAAACCTCGGTCCAAAGACCGTCGTTGTCGGTAATTGTGGGAGTACCCGTGGAAAAATCGCCGTTAACTATGTTGTCAAGCCTTGTAATAAAGCCGGGCTTACGGATGTAATGATTCTCGGTAAGCTCAAAAAAGTAATCCGCCTTTTCCTTTAAGGTCATTTCCTTTTCACCTATAAAGCTTACGCCGGAGTCGGTTGCCGTCCAAATGCCGTCTTTTGTAACGGTAACGGCATTTACCTTTTCTTCTAAAACCCAGCGCGTTGCGGGAAGGTGCTTTTGCTTGCCGTTCTTAATTAAAACAAGACCCGCGTTTGTTGCGAATACGGCGGTTTTGTCTGAAGTAAAGGCAATGTCGAAAACCTCTTCACGCGGAAGTGCGTTTATTTCATCCGGTCCGAACCAGGTGCTTCTGTTGTCGTAAATAAATGCGCCCTTGTCCGTGCCGAGGTATATAAAGCCGGTTGCCTCGTCGAAGGCTACGCAGTTAATAGAAAATTCGGGCATTGAGCTGTGCTCGGGGAAAATGCAACGCCAATGCGGGCGCTTTCCCGTGAATACGTTTAAGGAGCGCTTTGAAAACGTAACGATTTTTCCCGCACCGCACGAAAGCCCCAAAAGCGGCATATCCGCTCCGAGAAAGCGCGTGAAATTGCCGTTTTCAAGCTTGTAGAGCATTTCGGGAGTTGAGAGGTAGACAGTACCTTCTGCTTCGAAAACGCCCGAAATTTCGCTCTCAAAGGCGCAAATCAATGCGGCTTCGCCGTTTCTTATTAAGTAAAGCTCCTTGCCGCACGCAACAAACGTGCCGAAGGCTTCGGTATTGAAAATGTGATTTACAGAGGGGAGCGGGTACGAAGTGAAAGTCCCGTCCTCGCTTCTTTGTGAAAGACCCGCATCCGTGCCGAAATAAACGGTGCCGTTACCGTCCGAAAAAAGGTAGTTGACCTTTTTTGAAATAAGACCGCTTTCTTCGGTGAAATATTTGCAGGTGCGCTGTTTGTAGCTTCTTTGAGTGAAACA
>CAZRXQ010000123.1:0-3348 GCA_964604065.1 uncultured Eubacteriales bacterium
ATTTCCTTCGAAAATGTGACATCGGTATTTGTTTTCGGTGAGGGGACGATTTCGCCGAGCGCTTCTTACGAGGTTGAATTCTTGACCGAGGACAGCCTTACAAATACGCCGAGAAGCTTTGTAAGGCGCATTTCAAGTGCGGACATACCGTTTAACATTAAAAGCGGCGGCAAGGGCGCGGCATTCGGTTGTTACGCGGAAAACGACAACGAGCTGACGGTTGCTTACGATTTGAATGTTTGCGGGAAAATTAAGTCCGAGGACGTGGTTTCCGAGATTGTGATAAGCGACAACGTGGAGCTTGTAAAAGGCAAGGTTTTGTACTACAAGGCGCTGGGTGCGGTGTTTTTCAATGTGCGGTTCGTTATTAAAAACAATATTGCCGCAAATACCGAGACGGCACTCGGGAAGCTCTCTGCGGCGACACCGTTTTGTCTTAACCCGCTTAGTGTGCGAATCACAACAACGACTGCCGCCTGCACGGCGTATGTTACCTACGATTCCAATATTTATATTAAATGCGCAGAGGCGATAAAAGCGGATTCGTGGGCGTACGTGTCGGGTGTTGTATTAAATTTTAAATAGGAGGTTAAACGGTTTGGCAAGTAAAAGCTATTCTTATTCGGTGAAAAAGCCGGTTTATAAGAAAAGTACGGAACAGCTCACAACAAAGAGCGAGCTTGAAAAGAAGGAAAATTCGAAGCCTGCGGAGTACAGCAGTAAGTATACAAGTCAGCTTGATTCCGTGCTTAAATCTATTCTCAACAGAGGCGATTTTAAGTATTCGCTTAACGCAGATCCGCTTTACAAGCAGTACAGAGAGCAGTACATACGAAACGGCGAGCGAGCTATGGCGGATACGGTGGGAAAGGTTTCGGCACTTACGGGCGGATACGGCAGCTCATATGCCGTTACAGCGGGCAACGAAAGCTATTCAAACGAGCTTTCGAAGCTTAATTCGGCGGCGTTGGAGCTTTACGACAGGGCGTATTCCGTTTACAAGGACAAGGGAGAAAGTCTCTACGACTCTCTTGATGCGTTGCGCTCTATGGACAGCGACGATTACAAAAAGTACAGGGATACCGTTTCGGATTATTACGAGGACCGCGATTATCTTTACAAAAAGCTTGCGGATATGTCGGACCTTGAATACGAGATGTTTTTGGATGAGCTTGATTCCTGGGAAAGCGACCGCGATTTTTCGTATAAACAGTACACGGACGAAATTGAAAAACAGCAGTACGAGCAGAATATGGCGTTTAAAAAGGCGGAAGCCGAGAGAAATCAGGCTAATGCGGACAGGAATTACAGGCTTGCACTTCAAAAGCTGTATTCGTCGGGCAGTTCGTCATCGTCGTCATCTTCGTCGAAAAAGAGCTCATCAAGCTCGTCCGATACGGAAACGGATACATATTCGCCGAGTAAGTGGTATCCGAGGACGTATGCGGAATTTGTGAAGACAACGGGAAAATCCATTATTATGAACGAAAAAGAGTTTGCCGCAAGCGAAGCAGCGCAGGAGACATACAAATCGTATTCGGATTACTTAAAGCAGATGTATAAAAAATACGGTTAAGCTTTTCGATAACAAAAAGGGAGGTGTACCGCATAATATGAAAGGGAGGGGATTCACTTCCCTTCGGATTCAAAAAATTTAGAGAGGAATGAAGGTTATGAAAATCAATTTAAAAGCAAGACTTAAAAACAAAGCATTTTTGGTAAGCGTTATAGCTCTTCTTGTTTCGTTTGTTTACCACATACTTGCGTTTTTCGGGATAACTCCCGCGCATGGCGAAAACGAAATACTTGAGCTTTTGGGGATGGCAATAAATATTCTGGCTGTTTTGGGGGTAATTGTAGACCCGACAACCGAAGGCCTAAGCGACAGTGAGCGAGCTCTCACTTATTGCACCGAATGCGATGTCAGAAAGAAATTGCAGGAGGAAAAAGAGAGAGAGGAGGACGACGAGAATGAGTAAAAAGATTTATATTTCCCCGAGCGATCAGGATGCGAATCTTTACGCGACGGGCAATACAAACGAGATGGCTCAGTGCAAAAAAATCGCAAAGGCTTGTTTCGATTTTTTGAAAAAGCAGGGCTTTGAGGTTAAGTGCACCTATGCGGACGGTATGAAAACAAGGGTGAGCGAGAGTAACGCTTTCGGGGCTGATATTCACCTTGCGATTCATACAAACGCGACGGCAAAGCACAATGTGACGGGCGGTACGCAGATTCTTTTGTATGACCTTAGCGGTGAGAATAAAAAGGCGGGGCAAGCCGTGCTTAAGAGACTTGCACCCGTAACGCCCGGCTCTTCTGCGGAAAAGCTTGTGGCACAGCCGGAGTTTTACGAAATAAGAGCGGCAAAGGCGTTGACCGTTTATTGCGAATGCGAATTTCACGATACAAAAGAGGGGTCGGATTTTATTATAAACAACACCGCAAAAATCGGCGAAGCGATAGCTCGCGGCATATGCGATTATTACGGTGTGACAATAAAAGAAGGCTCGGACGCGAGCACCGGCACTTCGGCAAAAAACGACGGCACTCTTTACACGGTTCAGGTGGGTGCATTCAAGGTGAAAAAGAATGCGGAAAACTATGTTGAAAAGCTTAAAAAAGCAGGGTTTGACGCGTTTGTCGTAACAAAGAAGAGTAACTGAATAAAAAGCAAGCCCGTTTAAAAGGCGGGCTTGCGGTTTGAAAAAATTATGCGGTTTTCCGAATGAATTGCGATTATAAAATTTCGGTGTACTCGGCACGGCTTGTTCCGAGGATTCCTATGTAGCTTCTGCCGGGATTTAAGGAAAGCTCGCTTCCGTCCTCGTTGTGGAATTTGAGCATATCGGTTGCGTCGCCCTTTTCCCAGGTTATGCTTTTGTATGTGCCGTTTGAAACGTACACGCCGCTTCCGGAATCAAGGTCGAAGGTTACGCGGCTTTTTGCATCGTTTAAGTCGGTTATTGTGGTGTAAATTATAATGAGATTTGTGAAGTTTTGCTGATTGCCGTCGCTGTCCGAGAAGGGGGAACCGTTGAGTGAGCTGTAATAAAGCTTTTCGTCGGCGTCGTAGGTGAAGGTGTAGTTGTAGCTTCCGGAATAGGAAATCGAGCACTCGGTGCAGGTGTTCTCGGAGAGCTTTTCGGCTGTTTCGTTGAATTTGAAGGGCGAAGCATAGCCGTCGTCAAGAGTTGTTCTGATTTCACGGTTTTCTATGGCTTCGACAATTGCAGAGCCCTTGGTGTAGCCGGTGTGCTCCATATCGACATAGCGGGAGTTGTCTCTGTAGAAGCAGTCGCTTATCGACTTTCCGTCGAGATGATCGCAGTAGCCCTTGGAGAATTCCT
>CAZRXQ010000124.1:0-3253 GCA_964604065.1 uncultured Eubacteriales bacterium
ACGCTTATTTCCGAGCGGCGGCTGTTAAACGTAAAATCAAGAAGCGGCTCTTCTTCCTCAAGTATTTTAAGCTTCGGCATAACAGCTATTGGGTCTACTCCCTTTTCAAAAACGAGACGGTAGCTCATAACAGCCTCTACCGTCTGCGTATTGTCGGCTGCCTCCTTGCCGAGCCCCTGCCCGAGATATGTATTCTCAAGCCCCAACACCGTGCAAATTTCTCCCGCCTTTACACTTTCCACGGTTCTGAATTTTGCGCCGGAATAAACTCTCAAGGCGCTTACCTTTTCGTCCTTGCCCGCAACATTTACGGTATCGCGAACCTTTAATTCGCCGCCCGTAAGCTTTATGTGCGTAAGCTTTGCGCCTGTTTTGTCACGCGTGATTTTAAACACGCGTGCGCCGAAGGTGTCGGTATACCTTTTTTCGGGCAAATACTCGCTTATTCCGAAAAGGAGCTCTTCAATCCCCGAAAGCTTCAGTCCCGAGCCGAAATAGCACGGAAAAAGCCTTCTTGAAAAAACGAGCGACCTTATGTCGTCTGTGCTTATTTTGCCGCCTTCAAGATATTTTTCGAGAAGCTCGTCACTGCAAAGAGAAATTTCTTCCTCGGGTAAATCCTCCCCGGAAAAGCTTACGGCGTTCTCCGAAAGCTCCGATTTTATGCGTGACATAACTTCGTCTTCGGTCAATCTTTTAAGATCTGTTTTTGTAACAAAAATAAAGACCGGGATATTGTAATGCTTCAGCATATTAAAAAGCGTTTTTGTGTGCGACTGAACTCCGTCAGTGCCGCTTATAACAAGCACCGCGCAGTCTATCACCTGCATTATACGCTCCGTTTCTGCCGAAAAATCAACATGTCCCGGTGTGTCAAGCAGGGTAAAGTGCGTGTCGCGAAACGAAAATTCCGCCTGACCCGCAAACACGGTAATACCCCGCTTCTTTTCTATTGTATCGGTATCAAGGAAAGCGTCGCCGTTATCTACCCTTCCGAGCTGTCTTAAAACGCCTGTTTTATACAGTATCGCTTCGCTGAGCGTAGTTTTACCCGCATCAACGTGAGCAAATATTCCGACGACGGCATTTTTCACCTGATACACCTTCCTTTAAATTTATGCTCTTTTCGCGTTAAAGCTTTATTACCTCAATACAGCCTACGGGGCAAACCTCGGTACATTTGCCGCAGCCCGTGCATTTTTCGGTATCTACAACAGCGCAGAAGTTTTCAACCTTAACCGCACCCGCTTCGCATACCTTTTGGCATTTCATACAGCCTATGCACGCCGTCTTGCAGTGCTTTCTCGCAACAGCACCCTTTTCGTGGTTGTTGCAAAGCACCGAAGCCTTCGGAACTCCGAGAGGAAGCATATGAATAAGCCCCTTCGGGCAGGTTTTAAGGCAAGCCTTACAGCTGTGGCAGGCAATGGGCGAAATTCTCGCAACGCCGTCACAAATTCGAATGGCATCGTATTCGCAGGCATCAACACAGTCGCCGAGCCCCAAACAGCCGTAGGTGCATTCCTTCGCACCGCCGAACAGCTGTGTTGCCATACGACAGCTGTTAACGCCCTTATAAATCATTTTATCCTCGGCATTCTGACGGCTTCCGCCGCAAAGCACAACCGCCGCCGCGGGAAGCACGAATGCGGGTGCCGTACCCATAATCTCGGCAACCTTTTTCGCGGCGTCACTGCCGCCGGGTGCGCAAAGGTTTGTTGCCGTCTCCTTGCCCGAAGAAAGCGCCGAAGCGTAGCCCGAACAGCCCGAATAGCCGCAAGCACCGCAGTTTGCGCCCGGAAGAATCTCCTGAATTGCCTCTGCCTTTTCGTCTACGGGAACAGCCATAATCTTAGAAGCAACGGCAAGTCCCAAGCCTAAAAGCAAGCCTATACCCGCAACAAGTGCAACGGGAAATATAATTTCTGTCATAAAGCTTCCCCCTTATCCGAATATTCCGTCAACTACGCCCGAAAAGCCCAAAAACGAAACGGAAGTAAGCGAAGCGGCTATAAGCGTTGAGGGAAGACCCTTTAAAAAGTCCGGGATATCCGCGGTTTCAAGTCTGCCTCTTACTCCCGAGAAAATAAGCATCGCAACAAGGAAGCCTATTCCCGAGCCCAAGGTGTTTATCATTGATACGCTAAAGGAGTATCCGTTATCGAAGTTAAGAAGCACAACGCCCAAAACGGCGCAGTTTGTCGTAATAAGCGGCAAATAAATTCCGAGCGCGTTGTAAAGCGGCTTCATATATTTTTTGAGAATGATTTCAACAAGCTGTACTAAGGCGGCTATTATAAGAATGCAGACTATCGTTTGCAAATAGCCGAGGTCGTTTGCCTGAAGCATTGCGTTTATTGGGTATGTAACGGCGGTGGAAATAAGCATAACGAAAATTACCGCGATACTCATTCCGAGAGCCGTATCAACCTTTTTGGAAACGCCCAAGAAGGGGCAGATTCCGAGGAATTTGCAAAGAATGTAGTTTTCCGTAAGGATTGCGGTCAAAATAATCGAAAAGAACTGAGAGCCTGTCATTTCGCATTTTCCTCCTTATCGGAAATTTTATACATACACCCTGCCGCCATCGGACAGCCTTCGCACGCGTTAATTTCCTTGTTTTTCGATTTACTCTTTCCGCCGAGCTTGCTCGAAAGCGCTATAAGAATACCGAATACGAAGAAGCCGCCTGCGGGAAGAATGAATACCGTCATGGGAGTGCTTAAAACCGTAATACCGTTAAAGCCTCCGAGAACATTGTCGCCGAATACCGAAAGAAGATTTTGCGCATCCGAGAAAAGCGTTCCGTTGCCCAAAAACTCTCTGAAAAGCGACATTGTGAAAAGTGCCGCCGTAAAGCCCACGCCCATTCCGAGTCCGTCACACGCGGAAGCAAGAACGGGATTTTTGCTTGCAAATGCTTCGGCTCTGCCGAGGATTATGCAGTTTACGACTATAAGCGGCAAATAAACGCCCAAAGCATCGTTAAGTGCGGGAACAAACGCCTTTACTATCATCTGAACTATCGTAACAAACGAAGCTATTATAACGATGTAAGCGGGAATTCTTACCTTTTCGGGAATAACCTTGCGAAGTGCCGAAATGGCAATGTTGGAGCAAACGAGAACAAGCGTTGCCGAAATGCCCATACCTATGGAGTTAACCATTGAAGTTGATGTGGCAAGCGTGGGGCACGTGCCCAAAACAAGCCTTAAAACGGGATTTTCTTTTAAAATACCCTTTGTAAATTCTT
>CAZRXQ010000125.1:0-3188 GCA_964604065.1 uncultured Eubacteriales bacterium
TACGCAATTTATTCCGTTTTATTCTTTAATAAGCTCTTTTTTAAGCTCATAAAGCCCGCCGTTTACGGCAGAGCCCGTAAAGCATCCGAGCGACACGAATTCGTGATAATGGTTTTTCGGGTCACCGAGAGTGTAATCGTTATCGGGCACAATATAGCCTACGGCATCGTTTGCAAGACCTAAAGCGTATGTATCCTCTCCGAATATCTCACGGGCGGTAGGATGTTCAAAGTCACTCTTTTTTGCGGAAGATTCTTTTTTCAAGGACGCGCCGCCCACAAGAAGGTCACAGCAGTATTCACCCGGAACCATAACAGCCTTAAAGCTCTTTCCGAATTCCAAATAACCTATTTCGGTAAAAACGCTATAGCGGTTTTTACCCTCCTTTAACACCTTGTAATTCGCAAGTCTGAGCTTTCCCGCGGCGGCAATAAGCGAATTTTCCACGGGTACTTTAACCTCTTTAAGGCGAATGTTAAAAAACGGCTCGACCACTTCTTCTCTTACGGGCATCCACCCGTCAAACCAGCGCGTGTACTCACCGCCGTTTTGGGCGGCGCGCTCAATATCAAGGCGTTCCTCATCTTCCGAAAAAAGCGTCGGATCATCTTTTATTTCGTCGCTTGTTTTAGTAAGCGCAAGAGCTATTTTACCCATTTCTCTGCCGAAGCGCTCGGACTGCTCGTAACGAGCCTCGAGCTTAATACCGTCATTCGTAAGCGCACGCGATGAATAAATAGCGCAAATAGCGCCGTTAAAAAACATAAAATCAAAACTCGCTTTGTTTACGGTTTCGCCCATATAGTAAATGTAGTCGCCCGAAAGCTCGTGTCCGCTTTCTTTTCTGTCCGAGGTGGGAAGCCCCGCAACATCGGGATGAATCGGAAGATTCACTATAACAAGCGGTCTTAAGGTTTTGTCGCCCGGATAAAACGAAAGGCGCATAATTTCCGTGATCATACCCGTTGCGGAGGGTCTGTTTTTATTCGAAAAATATTTTTCCGAAAGGTCTTTTTTCGCAAAAAACATTTTACCGGGCGTCATTTTCTTTACGGCTTCAAGCATTGCTTCGACAACCGTTTTTGTAAGAAAGCGCATATACTGCTCGTCTGCGCCCTTTTCGAGAATGCCCTTGCCGCTTCTGTTCCGTTTAATATTCCGTTTAAGCTTTCCGAATAAATCCGTCCAAAGCCCCTCGGTGTCTATACAGCTGTGCGTGTGCGTTGAAAAAACATTCACCGAGGCAAGAGTCTTGTTCGGATATTCCGAAAAAAACTCTTCGGAAAATTTCTTTCTTATAACTCTTATATCGGCATTTGTTATACCGATGCAGTCTATTGTGCAAAAAACGGAAATGCCTCTGTTTGAGCCGTCGTCAATCGCAATACAGCGTGATGCCATATTGTCGATAACGTACTTTATAAGATTTTTAAAGCCGTTTTCGGGCGCAATGTACCCGCCGAGATAATAATCACGCGCTAAAATATCATCGGGAACAAGAGAAGCAGAAGACGCTCCCACACACCACGCGGCATCGGCTGTTTCGTTTTTTAAGAACGGAACAGTCCCTTTGTAAAAGCCTTCGCCCTCGGGGGTGTAGCTTTCAATCGGTACAAAGTCCCTGCCGTCCTTTAAGGAATGCGAAAAAGCCGAAAGCGCACCGTGAATAGTTTTGTCAAGCAGTTTAATTTTTGTTTCTTTTTTCATATCGAAATTCGCTTTAGGCGCAATTACTTATTTACCTTTTTCATTATTTCCGAAACAACCTCGCAGTAAACCTCGTTTGTAAGGTAGCCCAAGGAGTTCGTTTCGTGGTAATGCTTTCTGTCAAATACATCTCTGCCCTGCTCTATATAAGGCTGAGTTTTGTGAAGAACGTAATCGTTGGGAACAACGCAGTAGCCCGTCATATCGTTCGTTACGCCGAAAACGAGAAGCTTTTCATCGCCTACAATGTCGATAATGGGCGTGGGGTTTATCTCGGGACCTTTGCCCGTTGCCGAAAGCTCTTTTGAAACAGAGCCGCCGTAAATAACCTCGGGGAAGGGCTCGCCGGGGAAGCAGAGAATCTGCTGAGAGCCGAGACGCATATATGTAATTTCCGTAAGAAGAGCAAGTCCCAACTCGCCTCTGTCGCAGGCATAGCGCTGTGAAGAGCAAACCTTAATGGTTGCCATAAGCGCCAAAAGTCCGTTATCAACGGGAGCATAATATTTCTGGCAAAGCACCTCTATTTCGGGCTTCATTTCCTCGTCGTTGTCGATTGAAAGAGCCGCTTTACCGAGAGCCTCGCCCTGAAGGCGTGTTCTTTCGGGCTTATCCTCGCAGAACATACCGGGGTCTACCGCACCTATTGCACCGACGCCGAAAAGCACGTTGACCTTTTTCTCGTCATTGATTGTTTTTCTGAGCCAATAAGGATAGTCCGCACTTACGTCGTGGTTGTCGCCGCCCAAGGTGTTGGGATGTGCGGCAAAGTTAACAAACCATGTTTCCGTCGTGCCGTCGGACGGTACGAATCTTATTCTCGTAAGCGTATCGTGAAGAATAACCGGCTCGCGCTTGTCGTGCTGAGCCTCGGGCACTCTTACAGTGCCGACGTAAAGCTTGCCTTCCTTACGGTTTTCGTAAGCTTCTTCGGCAACCTCTTTTAAGGATTTTAAAAGAAGGTCCATATACTCCTTATCCTTGCCGGTCTGAAGTCTGTAAAGCTGACCCCAATAGCCTACCGTGTCAAAGCCGCCGTGCGTGTGCGTGCACGAAATCGTAATTCCCTTGCAGTTGCTTTTTTCCGAAAAATCCTTTAAGGAATCGCGGACTGTATTTACTTCGAAATTCGTAAGACCTATAATATCCGCGCTTATGTGGATTATTCCGGCGTTTTCATCCGTGCCGTACCACATAGCACTTACGGTAATCGGGTCGTGAACGCGGTCGAGCGTTTTGCCCATACCGTGACCGGCTATCCAATATTTTTTCTCCGTAAGACTTTTGGGCATAACCTCTTTTACGGCGTAGCCGCAAATGTATTTTGTGCCTTTAATTACAGACGGTGTCGCCTTCGGCATTTCGCCCGCAACAATACCTTTTTTCCTTAATTTTTTACCTGTTCTTATACCAATGGTTTTTACCGCCTTTGCGGCAAATTCATTTAAACCCATATTTTACCTCCGTTAAAATGCATATTG
>CAZRXQ010000126.1:0-3185 GCA_964604065.1 uncultured Eubacteriales bacterium
GCGTGTCCTTTAATAAGCTCCGTGAAAATGCATAAAGCGAAAGCTTTAAATTAAGTGTAATGCGCGGAGGCAGAAAGCTTCCGCGTTTTTATTTTAAAAAGAAGGTACATTATGAAAAACTTTTTCGAACAGCTTGTAAGAGCAAACTTTCGCTTCGGGCGAATGTGACCGCAATATTTTTCCGACAACACTTTTTTAACAGTATTTTATTAAAAACCGAAAGGATGTTTATTTTATGAAAAAAGCTATTTCCGCGGTACTTGCCGCAATTCTCGTAATTTCCGTTGTGTTTGCCTTTGCCGCCTGCGGCGACAAAAGCACATCAAAAATCACAATTGCCGTTCCCAACGACACCACAAACGAAGCAAGAGCGCTTCTTCTTTTGGAGGATTTGGGCTACATAAAGCTTAAAGAAGGCGCCGGCATTACGGCAACCGTTCTCGACATCGAAGAAAACCCCTACGGCATTGAGTTTAAGGAATCCGAAGCCGCACAGCTTCCCAACATTTTAAAGGACGTTGACTTTGCGGTTATAAACTCAAACTATGCAATAAATGCGGGTCTTAATCCCACAAAGGATGCCCTCGCACTCGAAGGCTCATCCTCTGCCTATTCAAACATAATCGCGGTTAAAGAAGGCAACGAAAGCCTCCCCGAGGTAAAAGCGCTTGTTGCCGCTTTAAAGAGCAGTGCGGTAAAAGACTTTATTTCTTCAAAATATGACGGCGCTGTTGTTTCTGTAGTAGAAGACCTTACGGACGGCTACGATTCTTCCGTTGATTACAGCGCACTTGAAGGCAAAAAGATTACAATTGCCGCCTCTCCCACACCCCACGCCGAAATACTTTTAACCGCAAAATCAATTCTTGCCGACAAAAATATCGAGCTTGACATTCAGGAATACAACGACTACGTTGTACCCAACAACATTGTAGAGGACGGCACGGTTCTCGCAAACTACTTCCAGCACAAGCCGTATCTTGACGATTTTAACGAGCAAAACAACACGCATCTCGTATCAGTTGCGTCAATCCACGTTGAACCCTTAGGCATTTACGGCGGCAAGCAGACCGCTTTAGATGCAATCAAAACCGAAACGGCTGAGTGATTTGAATGATAGAGTTAAAAAACCTCTGTAAAACCTTTGATTTATCCGAAGGCAGTGTGGACGCCTTAAACGGCGTCTCGCTCACCGTCGAAGACGGCGACATTTACGGAATAATCGGCGCAAGCGGCGCGGGCAAAAGCACGCTTGTACGGTGCATTAATATGCTTGAAAAGCCCTCCTCGGGAACGGTCGTTATAGACGGCACCGACCTTTCGACACTTTCTCCGAAGGCACTTCGCGAAGAGCGCAAAAAAATCGCAATGATTTTTCAGGGCTTTAACCTGATGATGCAAAAAAACTGCCTTAAAAACGTCTGCTTTCCGTTGGAGCTTGCGGGCGTAAAGCACGCCGAAGCAAAAAAGAAAGCCTTGGAGCTTTTAAACACGGTGGGACTTTCCGACAAGGCAAAGGCGTACCCCGCACAGCTTTCGGGCGGACAGCAGCAGCGCGTTGCAATTGCAAGAGCCCTTGCAAGCAACCCTAAAATTCTTCTTTGCGACGAAGCCACAAGTGCACTTGACCCGAACACCACCGCTTCCGTGCTTGAGCTTTTAAAGGATATTAACGAAGCTTTGGGCATTACGGTAGTTATTATTACGCACCAAATGAGCGTTGTTAAGGCTATTTGCAAAAACGTGGCAATTCTCGAAAACGGAAAGGTTGCCGAAAGCGGTACAGTGGACGAGATTTTTTCGAATCCCCGAACGGATGCCGCAAAGCTTCTTGTTTTTTCCGAAAAGCTAACGGAGGATATGAACAAAAGGCTTTCTTCCGACAAAGAAAAAACGGAGGTTCAAAACAATGCTTGACGGTATTTTTTCACCCGAATCGCTTGCGGAAACCTGGGAAATAGTCCGCTCGGAGTTCGCGTTCGCATTTTGGGAAACGCTTTATGTAACACTTGCCGCAACGCTTTTTGCCGCAATAATCGGCGCGCCGCTCGGCATACTTCTCGTAACCGGAGACAAGGACGGAATACGTCCGCTCCCCTCACTCTTAATTAAAATATTAAATGCGGTAATCAACATTCTGCGCTCCGTTCCGTTTTTGATTCTTATGATTCTCGTGTTCCCGCTTACGCGTGCCATTGTCGGCACTGCCGTGGGCACGGTTGCTTCCATAGTCCCGCTTACAATAGCCGCCTTCCCGTTTGTGGCAAGGCTTATAGAGGGCAGTATGCGCGAGGTCAATCCCAATGTAATAGAAATGGCGCGCAGTATGGGCGCTTCGCCGCTTCAAATAGTTTTGAAGGTTATGATTCCCGAATCGACTCCCTCATTAATTTCGAATTTTACAATTGCATTTACGACGATTTTGGGTTATACTGCTATGAGTGGTATTATCGGCGGCGGCGGTCTCGGCAAAATCGCCATTAATTACGGTTACTA
This sequence comes from uncultured Eubacteriales bacterium, assembly GCA_964604065.1. GTDB lineage: Bacteria > Bacillota > Clostridia > Oscillospirales > Acutalibacteraceae > DTU089. The sequence continues at coordinate 2,497 of CAZRXQ010000126.1, forward strand.
CCGCTACAAATACCTTGTAATGCTTCTTGCCGTTATTCTGCTTGTTGTACTCGTTCAGGTATTCCAATCAGTCGGCACAAAGCTTTCAACTAAGCTTGACAAAAGAATAGGACGGTAATTTAAGAAAGGGGTTCCAAATATGAGTAATGCCGAAATGTTAACAGTATCCGCCCTTCAGGAAAAAATACTGAAGGCAAAAAAAGAGCAGGGCGCATATATTCTCGCCCACAGCTATCAGTCAAGAGCAATTGTCGAGGTTGCCGATTTTGTCGGTGACTCCTTCGCTTTAAGCAAAAAAGCCGCTTCGGTAGACTGCAAAACGGTTATTATGTGCGGCGTTCGCTTTATGGCGGAAACAGTAAAAATTCTTTCTCCCGAAAAAAAGGTTATTCTCGCAAACTCCGAAGCCGGTTGCCCCATGGCAGAACAGCTTGACACCGAATTTTTATCGGCTTTAAAAAAAGAATATCCCGATTACACAACAGTTGCGTACATTAACACAACCTCCGCGCTTAAAACTCTTTGCGACGTTTGCGTTACCTCGTCTGCCGCTGTAAAAATCGTAAAAAAGCTCACGAATGACAAAATCCTTTTCATTCCCGATTGCAACCTCGGCGCTTGGGTAAAAGAGCAAATTCCCGAAAAAACCTTCAAATTCGTTCAAGGCGGTTGCCCCACCCACGCAAAAA
>CAZRXQ010000127.1:0-3163 GCA_964604065.1 uncultured Eubacteriales bacterium
TTTAATTTGCGCTTGCAAGGGCTCTTTCAAGCCAAACGGAAGCAATATCCATTGCCGCCCAAAGACCTTTTTTCTCGGTCTTTTTTGTTATGGCGTCCTTCGGGTTAACATTGGGGTCGGTGTTCAAAAGCTGAACGGTAACCTTGTCTGCGATATCTACGCCGTGAACCTTGTGAGAATCGGCAACGGACATCATAATAACGAACGGGTCCGTCATATTTCCGTAATAAATAACATTGCCTTTTCTTATAAGCGGCTTGCCCTTATAAGTTAAAAAATCTGTATTTGCCAAAAGAAAACACTCCTTATCAGTCGAATAAACGCGTCGAATAGGGCTTAGTTTAAATAAGCCTTCAAAAGCGCCTGCAACAGCTCATCGCGGTCGATTTTTCTGATGAGGCTTCGCGCGTTGTTATGTGTGGTAATATAAGTGGGGTCCTCCGATAAAATGTAGCCTACAAGCTGGCTTGTGGGGTTGTAACCCTTTTCCACAAGGGCATTATATACCTGCACAAGAATCTCGCGCATTTCTCTTTCGTGGTCGTCGTTGATTGTAAATTGAATTGTTTTATCAGTCATAGGTACACCTCCCGTATAATTACACACTATTATAAACTAAAATCCCGAAAATTACAACAGTAAATTATTAAGATTTCGTTACATTTCTCGGAAATCGGGAAAAATCAGCTTCTGAGAGCAACGCCGATTGTCTTGAGATTTGAAAGAACGGAGTCTATTTTTCCCTGAACCTCTTCCATTGAAAGCGTTCTCGTCTTCGAGGAGAAGGTGAGACGAACCGTAAGGCTCTTTACGCCGTCTTTTTCGTAGGTGTCTATAACCTTCGCGTTTTTAAGCTCTGAAATTTCAAGTGATTTCCAGGAGTTCTCTATATCGCTGTATTTTGTGTTTGCGCCGAGAACAAGCGAAAGGTCGTAGTAGGTGGACTGCTGTGTTGAGGGCTCTTCAAATAAAATTCCGTTTCCGCTTATTTTAACGAATTCGTCAACATCAAGCTCAATTGCAACCACAGCGGCGTTTTTGTCGAGCTTTGAAAGATTAGTCGGATGAAGCGTGTTGAATGTGCCGACCTTTACGCCGTCGCAGGAAACAGAAGCGGTGTTCTTCGGGTGCTGCCACGCGTGAAGCGGTGCAATTTTTTCGTAAGCGGGAGATTTGTGTTTAATATCGCAGAAGAGCGTGTTGATAATGCTTACGGCTTTGAAGAACAGCTGTTTTTCCGTTACCGTCTTATCGAACAAAACAATGCCGAGGCGGCGCTTTTCGTTTGCCGTGCCGTCTTCCTTTATGCCGTCGGCAACTCTGCCTATTTCGAATATGCCGAAGCTGTCGCGGTAGTCCTTGTTGTCGGCAACGGCGGCAATAAGTGTCGGTATCATGGAATTACGGATTGTGCCGTTATCGGAGCTTTCTATATTAAGCACCTTAACATTATCTTCAACCTCAATGCCGAGCTTTTTGTAGCGACGTACGTCTCCCCAAATGTAGGAGTGAACCTCGTGGAGGTTGTAATGCTTAACGAGAATATCTTTAATCTCGTTGCTTTCGGTTCTTACCGCAGAGGGCTCAACGGGCTTTAAGGGTGAGCGAGTCGTTTTAATCGCGAAGTTATCGTAGCCGTAAATTCTCGTGATTTCTTCGATGATGTCGGCTTTTATGGTAACATCCTTTGTAGCTCTGAAGGAGGGAACGAGAACAGTGAAGTCGTTGCCGTTGTTTTCAACCTTGAAGCCGAGAGAGGTAAGTGTTTTTAAAATTCTCTCGTTGGAAATGTCAATTCCCGTATAGCGGTCAACGTAAGCCTTGTCGAAGCTGATTGAAATTTCGGGATATTTTCTTACATATTCATCCGTAAGAAGCGAAGCGACCTTTGCGCCTTCGTCGATATCCTTAAGAAGCTTGTAAAAACGCTTTGCGGCTGTAACCGTCATTTCGGGGTCGAGCATTTTTTCGTAACGTGCGGAAGCGTCCGTGCGAAGACCGAGTCTTGAAGAGCTCTTTCTTACGGAAATTCCGTCGAAGTTTGCGCATTCGAGAACAACGGAATCGGTGTCGCCTATAATTTCGGAATCGAGGCCGCCCATAATACCGGCAATTGCAACGGGCACAGAGCCGTTTTTAATTAAGAGCGTGTCGGTTGTGATGTCTCTTTCGGTATTGTCAAGAGTTGTGAATTTGCAATCGCTTTCGGGAGTGCCTACTGAAATTTCGTCAATCTTTTTCGCATCGAAGGCGTGCGTGGGTTGACCCATTTCAAGCATAATGTAGTTTGTAAGGTCGGCAAGAAGATTTATGCCTCTCATACCGCAGTAGTAAAGTCTTATCTGCATAGACATAGGACTTGTGTTTTTCGAGATGTTATCCATCTTAACACAGGAATAGCGGTAAACAAGGTCGGGGCGCTCTATTGTAACCATGATTTTTTCGTTGCCGCTGTAGTCAAGCTCAAGAACGGGGAGGGGCTTAAGCTCTCTGTCGGTAAGTGCGGCAAATTCACGCGCAATGCCGTAAATTCCCCAAAGGTCGGGACGGTTTGTGAGCGATTTGTTATCAACCTCGAAAATGATATCGTCAATCGGATAGATATCCTTTAAATTTGTACCGTTTTCGCAGTCAACGTCGATTTCCATAAGTCCCGATTTGTCATCGGAAAGACCGAGCTCGTATGCGGAACAGCACATACCCTCGGATTCGTAACCGGCAACCGTTGCTTTTGTTATTTCTCCCGCGGGAACTCTGCCGCCTGCTTTAACAAAAGCTATTTTCATATTCTCGCGAACATTCGGTGCGCCGCAAACAACGTCGTAAATTCTGTCGCCGCCGTCTACCTTTAAAAGGTGAAGCTTTTTTGAATTGGGATGATTTTCTATTGAAAGAATTTCACCGACTACAACATCGCGAATATCTTCGCCCTTAACTATAATATCTTCAACCTCGGCTGTTGCAAGCGTAAAGCTGTTTATGAGCTTTTTAATATCGAAGCCGTCAAGGTTTACGTATTCTTTAATCCAGTTAATAGAAACAAACATTTATTTTTCCTCCTTCTCGGGTTCGGTGAAGGTTCTGTTTTCAAATTGCGAAAGAGCTTTAAGGTTACAGCCGTTAAATACGCGAATATCCTTAATGCCGTAGCGCATCATGGCAA
>CAZRXQ010000128.1:0-3119 GCA_964604065.1 uncultured Eubacteriales bacterium
TTTTTCAACAATTATGAGTTAAGGTCGGCAAAATTCTTTTTGTTTGAAGCGTAAAGATTTTTGAATACCTTGTAATATTTGTCGTAAACGGGCTTTTTAGAGGGGTCGGGAGTAAAGGTCTTTACCGCCGGGATGAGCTTTTTCGCTTCTTCTATGGAGGGGCAAGAGCCTATTCCCACGGCGATAAGCACCGCTGCACCCATAGCGCCTACGTTTTGAGGAGTGTCTACGGTTTCTATTGTTTTGCCCGTGCAGTCCGCAAGGATTTGGCAGGTAACCTCGGAAAGCGCGCCGCCGCCCACAAAGCGGATAATGTCGGCTGTTTTAACCTTTTTCTCTTCTGTTTCTATAAACCAGCGAAGATGGTAGCAAACGCCTTCGAGTACGGCGCGAATCATTTCGCTTTTGCCTGTTTCAAGGCTTATGTTAAAGAACATTCCGCGTGCGTTGGGGTCTTCAAACGGGCAACGGTTACCGTGAAGCCACGGAGTGAATATAACGCCGTTTGAGCCTGCGGGAACTTTTCTTACAACATCCGTCATATAGTCGTAAAGGCTTGTGTACTTAACCTCGTAGCCGTCGGTGATGTTTTTCTTTTCAAGGTAAATACCGATTTCGTCAAGAGCTAAGTGGTCCTTAACCCACTCAAGGCATTTGCCGGCTGTTTCAAGCTCGCCGAAGTAGTTGTACTTGCCCTCTTCTGCGCCTACAACGGAGGCTATCATAGCGGAGGTGTCTACAATGCTTTTGTCTACAACAACGGAAACCCAACCGGACGTGCCGCTGTAAATATGCGTGTCGCCGAGAGCCGTACAGCCCGCGCCTACACCTATAAGCGAAGCGTCTCCGCCGCCGCCGAAAACGGGCGTGCCGGGCGCAAGACCCAATTCGCCTGCGGGCTTATCCTTCAAAAGACCGGCTTTTTCGGTAGAGCCGATAATTTTCGGAAGGTGGTTAATGTTAACGCCGAGCATATCGCACATCGGCTTGCTGAATTCTTTTTTATGTATGTCGTAAAGAAGCGTTGCGAAGGCTGAGTCGGGCGTCATACAAAATTCGCCGGTCATCCGTGCTATGAAGTATTCCTTTACGTCAAGCCACTTGTAAGCTTTTTTAAATACCTCGGGCTCGTGCTTTTGTACCCATTTGTATTTCCAAACGGGGTCTTTAACGGAGGCGGCAACCGCACCGGTGATTTTAAGCGATTTTAAAAGCCGCGGTATGTTTGCACCGGCAACCTGCGCACCGAACGCCATACCCTCCTTAAGCTCCTCGCGTGCTCTTTGATCCATATAGCTCATGGCGCGCCTTACGGCATTGCCGTTTTCGTCAACAAGAACAACACCCTGCATTTGCGAGCAGAAGGAGATGCCTTCTATAAGCTTCGGGTCAAGAGCGCTTTCCTTTAAAACCTTTTCGGTGGTGGAGCACAAAGCAGCCCACCATTCTTCGGGGTCTTGCTCCGCACCGCCGTCGGGTAGAACATACAACCCATAGCCTGCCGATGCCGCGGCAATCAGCTTAACAGTCTGTGTGATTTCGAATATACAGGTTTTAACACCTGTTGTGCCTATGTCATAGGCAATTGCATATCTGCCGTTCATAAGTGTACCCCCAATAGAATATTACATTCTAATTATGCACTATTTTCTGTGAATAATCAACAGGTTTTTTGCAAAAAAACAAGAAATTTTTATAAATCGGGACTGCATTTGTTGAATTTAACGCAAAAAGCACGGCGAAGACCGCATTTTTCGGCGAAGCATTCGGCGCTTTGCGGAGGTTTTTTAATTTACGAATCGCCGTTTTTTCGAATCGGCGAAGAAATACCGACGTAATTACTATATAATTATTCAAAAAATTTCCCGTGAGTTATTGAAAAACGGTTGAGATAATGGTACAATAGTACTGACTTTGAGCAGGTGAGGTGCTTTTATGCCGAAGAGAGAGGATTATATTTCCTGGGACGAGTTTTTTATGGGGGCGGCGCTTCTTTGCGCAAAAAGAAGCAAGGACCCAAATACCCAGGTAGGGGCGTGCATTGTTAACAGCGAAAACAGAATTCTTTCCGTCGGCTACAACGGCTTTCCGGCGGGGTGTGATGATGATGTTTTCCCCTGGGAGCGCAGTGCCGAAAGCGATTATGACACAAAGTATCTTTATGTTTGCCACGCAGAGCTCAACGCGATTTTGAATTGCCGCGGCAGAAATCTTTCCGGAAGCCGCATATACGTTGCGCTTTTTCCGTGTAACGAATGCGCGAAGGCGATTATTCAAAGCGGAATAAAAGAGGTTGTTTACCTTTCCGATAAATACGCCGATGCGCCCACAACAAAGGCATCTAAAAGAATGTTTGATTCTGCGGGAGTAAAGTACACAAAGCTTTCGCCCGAGAAAAAGAGTCTCACACTTGATTTTTCGGAAGAAAATGTGTGACAAGCCGAAAATTCGGCACAATAACTAAGTATATAAACGCCTGAAAGGCGAGGTTATATAGGAAAATAAAACAGGGAGTGTTTAATATGGCATTGGTAAATGCATCTGAAATGTTAAAAAAGGCTTATGAAGGCAAATATGCCGTAGGTCATTTTAACATCAATAACCTTGAATGGGCAAAGTCCATTCTTCAAACCGCACAGGAGATGAATTCCCCCGTAATTCTCGGTGTTTCCGAGGGTGCAGTTAAATATATGTGCGGTCCTAAAACAATCGTAGGTATGGTTAACGGTATGCTTGACAATCTCGGTATCACCGTTCCCGTTGCTCTTCATCTTGACCACGGCTCATACGAAGGCGCAAAAACCTGCATAGAGGCGGGCTTCTCCTCCGTTATGTTCGACGGTTCTCATTATCCGATTGAAGAGAACATCGAAAAGACAAAGGAGCTTGTTGCTCTTTGTGCCGAAAAAGGCATTTCGCTTGAAGCGGAAGTCGGCGCTATAGGCGGCGAAGAGGACGGCGTTGTTGCCGCAGGCGAATGCGCAAATCCCGACGAGTGCAAAATGATAGCCGACCTCGGCGTTAGTATGCTTGCCGCAGGTATCGGGAACATTCACGGTAAATATCCCGCAAACTGGCCCGGACTTTCCTTTGAAACTCTCGCGGCAGTTCGCGAAAAG
>CAZRXQ010000129.1:0-3092 GCA_964604065.1 uncultured Eubacteriales bacterium
AATAAGCAATATCCGTGCTCTTATCACATTTTTTGCAAGTAAACTCTTGATACTTGCGGATTTTTCTGTCATAATAGGATGTTGTATATTATTTAGTTTGGAGAAAGTGTTATGATTTCAGATTACAAAAAGCTTGCAGAGCTTCTTTTTCCCGATGTTACCGAATCGGTAGAGGACCTTGAAGCGCGCTATCCCGAAAGAAATCTCAAAGAAGGCGCAAGAGTTACAAGGTTTGCGCCGAGCCCCACGGGGTATTTGCACGTCGGCGCGTTTTACACCGCACTTGTAAATCTTTTGACCGCCGAGGTTTCGGGAGGCACTGCCTACTTAAGAATCGAAGATACCGACAAAAAGCGCGAAATAGCCGACGGCGTTTCCGCTATAATAGACGGCTTTAAAAGTCTCGGCGTTGTGTTCTCCGAGGGTGTTACGGGCTTCGGCACGGAAAGCGGCGAATACGGTCCTTACACCCAAAGCAAGCGCGTCGACGTTTACAGAGTTGTTGCAAAGGCTCTCACGCAAAACGGACTTGCCTACCCCTGCTTTTGCACCGCAGAAGAGCTTTCGGCTCTTCGCGAGGAGGAGGAAAAGGACGGCGCTCTTATAACGGGCTATTTCGGCAAATACGCAAAATGCCGCGAGCTTTCTCTTGAAGAAATAGAAAATAAACTTAATAATAACGAGCCGTATGTGCTTCGCTTCCGTTCGCCCGGTGACGAAGCTCACCGCATAACCTTTGAAGATATGATTCGCGGCAAAATAGAAATGCCCGAAAACGTCATAGACGAGGTGCTTTTAAAATCCGACGGAATACCCACATACCACTTCGCTCATATCTGCGACGACCATTTCATGAGAACGACTCACGTTATTCGCGCTGAGGAGTGGCTTTCGTCTGTTCCGAAGCATATTCAGCTTTTCAAAGCCTGCGGCTTTAAAGCCCCGAAATACGCGCACGTTTCTCAAGTTATGAAGCTTGACGAGGAGGACGGCAACAAGCGCAAGCTTTCAAAGCGCAAGGACCCCGAGGCGGCTGTTTCGTATCTTTTCGAAGCGGGCTTCCCGAAGGAAAGCATTATAGATTATCTTTTAACTCTCATAAACTCCACCTTTGAGGATTGGCGCAGACAAAATCCGCGTGCATCTTACAAGGAATTCCCCTTTAATCTTAAAAAGATGAGCCCGAGCGGTTGTCTTTTCGACCTCGTTAAGCTTGCCGATGTAAGTAAAAACGTAATTTCTCTTATGGATGCAGACACGGTTTACGAGTGTGTTGCAAATTGGGCAAAGGATAATAACAGTGAGTTTTACGAAATATTCACAAAAGAGCCTGCGCGCTCACGCGATATTGTGAACATCGACCGCGAAAACCCGAAGCCGCGCAAGGATATTTCGAAATGGAGCGAGGTGCCCGAGTATTTCGCATATATGTACGACGAGCTTTACACTCCCTGCTTCACGCTTCCCGAAAACATTTCGGCAGATGACGCAAAGGCTGTTCTTCTTACCTACCGCGACATTTACAGCGAAGCGGACGAAAAGGACGAATGGTTCGAAAAGCTCAAGAGCATCTGCGAGCCTCTCGGATTTACGCCGAATGTTAAGGAATACAAAAAAGACCCCACCGCCTTTAAGGGTCACGTCGGTGATATTTCCACCGTTGTTCGCCTTGCGGTAACGTCCAGAAAAAACACGCCCGACCTTTGCTCTATTATGAAGCTTTTGGGTAAAGAGCGCGTAATAAAAAGAATCGACGAAGTAATTAAATCCCTTTAAGGAGTTTTTAATATGGATGAAATCAAAACAGAAGGTATGAGTAACTTCATACACGACATTATAGACGAGGAATTAAGAGACGGCGTTAAAACGTACGTTCAGACGCGCTTTCCTCCCGAGCCTAACGGATATCTTCATATAGGTCACGCAAAGGCTATTTGCATTGACTTTATGACCGCCCTAAAATACGGCGGCGTGTGCAACCTGCGTCTTGACGACACAAACCCCGCAAAAGAGGATCTTGAGTACGTTGAGTCCATTAAGGAGGATATTGAGTGGCTCGGCTTTAAATGGGACAAGTGCCTTTTCGCTTCAAGCTACTTTGACTTTATTTATGACTGCGCCTTAAAGCTTATTAAGGACGGCAACGCCTATGTTTGCGACCTTTCCGCAGACGAAATAAGAGAGTACCGCGGAACGCTCACAGAGCCCGGTAAAAATTCTCCCTATCGCGACAGAAGCGTTGAAGAAAACCTCGACCTTTTCAAGCGTATGACCGACGGCGAATTCCCGGACGGAAGCAAGGTTTTAAGAGCCAAAATTGATATGAGCTCGCCCAATATGAATATGCGCGACCCTGTTATTTACAGAATCGCACACGTTGAGCATCATCAAACGGGCAACAAGTGGTGCGTTTACCCAATGTACGACTTTGCCCATCCGCTTTCGGATGCCCGCGAAGGTGTAACGTATTCCCTTTGCTCGCTTGAATTCGAAAACCACAGACCGCTTTACAACTGGTTTATAGAAAAAGTCGGCGGCTTCTCGGAGCCTCCGCGCCAGATTGAATTTGCAAGACTCAACATTAACTATTGCATCACAAGCAAGCGCAAAAATATCAAGCTTGTTACGGAGAAAACCGTAAGCGGCTGGGATGACCCGAGAATGGCTACAATTTGCGGTATGAGAAGACGCGGTTACCCGGCGTCAGCCGTACGCACCTTTATTGAAAAGGTCGGCGTTTCGAAGGCTTACAGCGTTGTAGATTACGGTCTTCTCGAATCCTGCGTAAGAGATGAGCTTAACGCAAACGCGCCCCGCGCTATGGCTGTTTTAGAGCCGCTTAAGGTTATTATAGACAACTACCCCGAGGGCAAAACAGAGGAAATCGAAGTTGAAATTCATCCCGACAAGCCCGAGCTCGGCAAAAAGACCGTTACCTTCGGCAGAGAAATCTTTGTTGAAAAAAGCGACTTTATGGCAGAGCCCGTAAAAAAATATTTCAGGCTTTATCCCGGCAACGAGGTTCGCCTTAAGGGTGCGTACTTTGTAACCTGCAACTCTTACGAAACAGACGAAAACGGCGAGGTTACCGT
>CAZRXQ010000130.1:0-3061 GCA_964604065.1 uncultured Eubacteriales bacterium
CGTTCATCGAAATTATGATCGAGGGCGACGCCAACGGCAGAGGCTTCCAGTATCCCATTCCCACATATTCCATAACACGCGACTTTGACTGGTCCGAAACAGAGAACAACAAACTTCTCTTTGAGATGACCGCAAAGTACGGCACACCTTACTTCTCAAACTATGTAAACTCCGATATGGAGCCCTCCGACATTCGTTCAATGTGCTGCAGACTCCGTCTTGACCTTCGCGAATTGAGAAAGAAGAGCGGCGGCTACTTCGGAAGCGGCGAAAGCACCGGCTCTGTAGGCGTTGTTACAATCAATATGCCGAGAATCGCATATCTTTCAAGCGACGTTCACGACTTCTATAAGCGCCTTGACAAGCTTATGGATATTGCCGCACGCTCCTTAAAGATTAAGCGTACCATTATCACAAAGCTTCTCGAGGAAGGTCTTTATCCTTACACAAAGAGATACCTCGGCACGTTCAACAACCACTTCTCCACAATAGGTCTTATCGGTATGAACGAGGTAGGTCTCAATGCAAAATGGCTTAAGAAGGACCTTTCACATAAGGAAACCCAGGAGTTCACAAAAGAGGTTCTCAACCATATGAGAGAGCGCCTTTCGGACTATCAGGAGCAGTACGGCGACCTTTACAACCTTGAAGCAACACCCGCGGAGAGCACAACATACCGTCTTGCAAAGCACGACAGAAAGCGCTATCCCGACATTGTTACCGCTTCAAGCGACGACAACATCCCGTATTACACCAACTCCTCTCACCTTCCCGTAAGCTTCACCGCAGACGTATTCGAAGCTCTTGACATTCAAGATGAGCTTCAGACGCTTTACACCTCGGGAACGGTATTCCACGCATTCCTCGGCGAAAAGCTTCCCGACTGGAAGGCGGCGGCAACTCTCGTTAAGAAAATTGCCGACAATTACAAGCTTCCTTATTACACCCTTTCTCCCACATATTCCGTATGCAAAAACCACGGATATATAAACGGCGAGGTTTACAAGTGCCCCGAATGCGGTGAAACCACAGAAGTTTACAGCCGTATAACAGGATATTACCGTCCCGTTCAGAACTTCAACGACGGCAAGGCGCAGGAATTCAAGGAGAGAAGAGTTTACGACATAGCTAATTCTCAGCTTAAAAAAGAGGACAGAGTCGTAGACCACGAGCATTGCTCCGAGGGTTGCGAAAAGAAAAGCTTCGGCGAAAACGCTTCTTACAGACTTTTTGCCACAAAAACCTGCCCCAAGTGCAAAATAGCCGCACAGCTTCTTGACAAGGCAAACATTCCTTACGAAAAACTTTTCGTTGAGGATAATAAAGATACGGCAATCGCTCTCGGCTTAAAGCAAGCACCCTCGCTTGTTGTTTCAAACGGCGACGAGCACACCGTTATAGCGGATCTTCCCGCAATCAAAAGCTTTATCGAAGCTTTATAATTAACCATTAATAAATACGCTTCGCAAAACCGCTTTGCGAAGCGTATTTAAACAGCTGTATAAGGATGAATTTTATGTATGATATTATAATAGTCGGCGCGGGTCCCGCAGGTCTTACCGCCGCAATTTACGCAAGGCGCGCCGGAAAAAGCGTGCTCATTATAGAAAAAAGCACCTTCGGCGGTCAGATAACCTTTTCGCCCAAAATCGAAAATTACCCAGGATTTACGGAAATCACCGGCAACGAGCTTGCCGACAAGCTCCTCGACCAGGCATTAAATCTCGGCGCGGAGGTTGAAATGGAAGAGGTTACGGGAATTTTAGACGAAGGCGAAAGAAAGCTCGTCTTTGCCGATACGAAAAAATTCGAAGCGAAAGCCGTAATTTTAGCGGTAGGCGTTCGCCACAGACAGTTGGGACTTCCCGGTGAAAACGCACTCACCGGAAACGGCGTTTCGTACTGTGCCGTTTGCGACGGCGCGTTTTATGCCGACCGCACCGTAGGCGTTGTCGGCGGCGGAAATTCCGCATTGCAAGAGGCGGTGCTTCTCTCCGACATATGCAAAAAGGTGTATGTCCTTCAAAATCTCAATTACTTAACGGGCGAAAAAAAGCTTTCGGATATTCTTAAAGGAAAACCGAATGTTGAATTCAAGCTCGGCGTAACCGTTAAAGAGCTCAAAGGCGAAAACGAACTCACGGGCGTTGTTTTGAAAAACGAAGCCGACAAGGAAGAAGAGCTTTCTCTCGACGGACTTTTCGTTGCAATCGGACTTGAACCGAAGCTTTCCGCATTTTCGCAGTTCGCCGCGCTTTCCGCCGAAGGCTACTTCGACTCCGACGAAACCTGCACAACAAAAACCCCCGGAATATTCACAGCCGGCGACTGCCGCAAAAAAAGCGTAAGACAAATAACAACCGCCACCTCCGACGGCGCCGCCGCCGCCCTCGCCGCCTGCAGATACATAGACGCCTCGCGCAGTTAACTGCGGCGAACATCCCCGTGTTGCGGACACAAAGTAAAATGCAGAATGCAAAATTATGAAATGCAAAATTCCGGAATCGCTTCGCGATTGTATTGTAAAATAAAAAATCCGGTTGACAACACCTAAAAATATGGCGGGAACGAACCGAATTTCACGGGCGCATTAAATCCACGAATTGTAGGGACGGGTGTGCCGAAGGCGCAGTTCTATTCGCCTTGCGGCGAGTGATATTTGCTTCGCAAGTTTCAGGACAAATAGAATATCACTGAAGCCGAAGGCTTCAATATCACTATTGCGAATGCAATAATATCACTCCGACGAAGTCGGAATATCACTTTTACTTGCACGCCTTCGGTGCGTGTTTCGGCACACATAACTTCATTTTGTGCAAAGCACAAAACTTCATGTGAGCGAAGCGAACGCTTCATTTGGGCGAAGCCCAAACTTCACTTAAACCGTTGAAAACAACGCATTCATTGAACCCGAAAACCCGCGGCGAACGCGTAACGCTCGGTAGGGGCGGCAACCTGCCGCCCGCCGGACGTGGAACGTCCGTCGCGTCGTGAGACGCGATATGCGACGCATTAAATGCCAAAAATATACCGACGTATAACGGGAAAATTCATCCCAAAA
>CAZRXQ010000131.1:0-2999 GCA_964604065.1 uncultured Eubacteriales bacterium
AAAAAAGCAATGGGCTGGGGGCACAAGGCTCTGGCAATTACAGACCACGGCTGTGTTCAGGCATTCCCCGAGGCGTGCAACACCGCACGCGGAAGCGGATTTAAAATTATTTACGGCTGTGAAGCGTACCTTTCGGATGATTATTCCGACAACGGCGAAAAGCTCGATAAGGACGACTTCATTAAACAGCGCTACTATCACTGCATTATTCTTGTTAAAAACAAGGTGGGACTCAAGCATCTTTACGAGCTTGTTTCCGCTTCAAACCTTGATTATTATTACAAAAAGCCGCGTATGCCGAAAAGCCTTGTTGCCGAAAAGCGCGAGGGACTTATTATAGGCAGTGCGTGCTCCGAGGGTGAGCTTTTTCAGGCGTTTATAGACAACAAGCCGCCCGAGAAAATAAAAGAAATCGCAAGCTTTTACGATTACCTTGAAATTCAGCCGGACGGAAATAACGAGTATATGATATTCAAGGATTCGGACGGCTATGAAAACATTAATTCCTTTGAGGATATACATCGCATTAACCGCTCAATTATAAGCCTCGGTGACGAGCTCGGCAAGCTCACCGTTGCAACGGGAGACGTTCATTTTCTTAATAAAGGCGACGCGAAATTCAGAGCGATTTTGCAGGCGGGACAAGGCTATAAGGATGCAGACCGTCAGCCGCCCCTGTACCTTAAAACGACAAAAGAAATGCTTTCGGAGTTTTCGTATCTCGGCGAAGAAACCGCTTACGAGGTTGTTGTTAAAAACACAAATCTTATTGCGGACGAAATCGACCCGGATATATTGCCGATACCGGACGGTACATTTGACCCGAAAATTCCCGGTGCGGACGAGGATTTACCGCGCTTTTGTTGGGAAAGAGCCAAGGAATGGTACGGCGACCCGCTTCCCGAGGTCGTTTCGCAAAGGCTTGATAAGGAGCTTAAATCCATTGTTGAGCACGGCTTCGCGGGACTTTATATGATAGCGCGACTTCTTGTTAAAAACTCCGAGGAGCACGGCTATTACGTCGGCTCGCGTGGTTCGGTAGGCTCGTCGTTTGTTGCGATAATGGCGGGTATTTCCGAGGTTAACCCACTGCCGCCGCATTACCGTTGCCCCAAGTGCAAGCATTCCGAGTTTTTCCTTCATAACGAAGTCGGCTCGGGCTTTGACCTTCCCAAAAAGAACTGTCCCGAATGCGGCGAGGAAATGGTTCGTGACGGGCACGAAATTCCGTTCGAAACCTTCCTCGGCTTCTACGGCGACAAGTCTCCCGATATTGACCTTAACTTCTCCGGCGAATACCAAAGCAAGGCGCACCGCTACACGGAAGAGCTTTTCGGAAAAACGCACGTTTTTAAAGCAGGTACTATTTCCGGTGTTGCCGACAAAACCGCTTACGGCTATGTAAGAAAATATCTTGATGAGCGCGGCCTTGTTTATTCGAAGGCGGAAATAGACCGATTGACTATAGGCTGTACCGGTGTTAAAAGAACAACGGGTCAGCACCCCGGCGGAATGGTTGTTGTTCCCGCAGAGTACGATGTTTGCGATTTCACCCCCGTTCAGCATCCGGCAGAGGATAATTCAAAGGGTATTATAACAACTCACTTCGACTTCAACTCCATGCACGACACGCTTTTAAAGCTTGACGAGCTCGGACACGATGTTCCCTCCATTTACAAGCATCTTTACGACCTTACGGGCATAGATGTTATGGATATTGATATAGCCGATAAAAGCCTTATTAAGCTTTGCACAACGCCCGAGCCGCTCGGTGTTACCGCAGAGGATATAGGCTGGCCAACGGGAACGCTTTCTATTCCCGAAATGGGAACGGGCTTTGTTTGCGGAATGTTACTTGAAGCGCAACCGCAAACCTTTTCGGACCTCCTTCAGATATCCGGTCTTTCTCACGGTACGGCTGTTTGGCTCGGTAATGCTCAAGACCTTATAAAGGACGGCACTTGCACCATTTCCGAGGTTGTGGGAACGCGTGACAGTATAATGGTTTACCTTCTTCACAAAAACCTTGAGCCGAAGGATGCATTCAACATTATGGAGAATGTAAGAAAGAAAAACAAACAGCTCACCCCCGAAATGGAAAAAATTATGCGTGAGCATGATGTTCCCGAATGGTATATCGAATCCTGTAAAAAAATTCAGTATATGTTCCCGAAGGCGCACGCGGCGGCATATGTTATTGCGGCTTTGCGACTTGCGTGGTACAAGGTATACAGAAAGCTTGAGTATTATTGCGCTTACCTTACCGTTCGCGGCGGTGACGTTGATGCCGAATCAATGTCCAGGGGTAAGGATGCGGTAAAAACTCTTCTTAAAATAATTAAGGATAAGGGCAACGAGGCTTCTCAGGCGGAGAAGGATAAGGAAACGATTATGATGATCGTTCACGAGGCTATGGCTCGCGGCGTGGAATTTTTGCCTATAGATATTTACAAATCCACCGCGAATTCATATGAGCCCGAGGACGGTAAAATCAGAATGCCGTTTTCGTGTCTTCCCGGTGTAGGCGAGGCGGCTGCCGAACAGCTTGCAAATGCGAGAAATGTCGGCGGTGCGGAATTCACCTCCATCGAAGATTTTGCAATAAGAGCTAATGCTTCAAGCTCCGCTATTGCCGCTCTTAAATCCGTCGGCGCTTTCGGAAATCTTCCGGAAAGCGACCAAATTTCACTTTTTGAAATGATGTAATTTACAGTAAAGGTGTTGATTATAATGAAAAAGAAATCATCAAACGCTTCAAAGGTGATTAAAGGCGTGGGACTTGCCGCGGCGGCAGGTCTCGGAGTAAGTATGGTGCGTGCCGCAACGGTTTACACACCCGACAAGCACGAAACCGATTCTTCTCTTCCTCCCGAAAATGTCGATGTCGACAGATTCGTCAAAAACCTTTCGAAGGCAATATCCATTCCGACAATATCGGATGATGACGATTCCCTTGTTGATTGGTCTAAGTTTGACGAATTCCACGACTTTTTAAAGGA
>CAZRXQ010000132.1:0-2997 GCA_964604065.1 uncultured Eubacteriales bacterium
TGCGAAGCGAAAATCGCGCCGTAGCTTGTGGAATTGCCGTAAAAGTCGTGATTCAAATAGTATTTGTTGTTCTGCGCCTGCGCTACGGGGTAATCCACCTTTGTGCCTTCGATTTTAATGTAGCCGAACATCTGCGGATTCTGCGCATACTGAAGGGCGTATTCGTAATTTATTCCGGGCGGGAACTCAACGTTCATAAGGTCGGGGTATTGCTTGTAAAGGTACGCCCACGCCTCTTCGTCGCTCATATCGTCAAGCTCGTCTACAACATCGTCGGGAAGCTTGTACTTTGTGTTTTCCTGCGGAAGCACAATATATTTTTCTATTCCGCGCTTTGCCAAAAAGGTGCTTGACACCAAAAGCGTTATTACGGAAACGATACATACCGCGATTTTAAAAGCCTTTGCGCTCCTTTCCTTCTTTTTCTTTGCGAAAAATTCGTTCTTCTGCGTTTCGTCGGCTCTTATTACCGTTTCTTCGCAATTATTAAAATGAATCATACCGAAATTTTTCGGTGCGTTTTTTCTTTTACTCATAATAATTCATCCGTCAACAGCTCCAGAGCGGCTTTTGCGGCACTGAGTCTGTTTTGTTCTCTTATATTTTCATCGAAGCTGTTTTTCAGTTCGACAACCTTTTCGAGGCTTTTTGAGGTAACCGAAACGTAAATAAGTCCTACGGGCTTATTTGTGTTGTCGGAAGAGGGTCCCGCAATGCCGGTTATTCCGATTCCGATATCGCTTGAAAGTGCATTTTTTACTCCGCGGGACATTTGCAAAGCCGTTTCTTTACTTACTGCGCCGAAGCTTATAAGTGTTTCGTGCGAAACGCCCAAAAGCTTTTCTTTTACCTCGTTCGAATACGAGCACACGCCGCCGAGGTAAACGGACGATGCGCCGCTTATATCGGTGATAAGCTTACTTACAAGCCCTCCCGTGCAGGATTCCGCAAGCGAGAGCTTGAGATTTTTTTCGCGAAGCTTATCTACGGCGCGTTTCGCCGCGGGAATTAAATCTTTTTCAGTCATTCATAACGCCTTCCGCATTAATAAATATTTTTTGTGCACCGTCTACGGCGCGTTTTACAAGCGCTTCAATGTCAAGCGTGCTTTCGGCTTTTTTAACATCCTCAAGCGTGGGCTTTGTTTTGGGGTGCTTGGGAGTGAATACCGTACAGCAGTCCTCGTAAGGCTGAATGGATGTTTCGAAGGTGTCGATTTTTCGCGATATCGAAATTATTTCCTCCTTGTCCATACCTATTAAGGGACGCATAACGGGGAGTGTTGCGGCGTCATCCGTGGTTCTCAGGGCGGCAAGCGTCTGGCTTGCAACCTGCGCCACGCTTTCGCCTGTTATAAGTGCAAGGCAACCGACGCTTTCGGCAATTTCACTTGCTATGTTCATCATAAAGCGACGCATAACAAGCGTAAAATAGTCCTCGGGGCAGTTGTCGCGAATTTGCTCCTGAATTTCGGTGAAGGGCACTGTGTAAAGCGTTATTCTTCCGCTGTAGCGTGCCACCTTCGAAAGAAGCTCGTGAACCTTTTCCTCCGCTCTTTTGGAGGTGTAGGGGGGAGAGGCAAAGTGAATTGCCGTAAGGTCAACGCCGCGCTTTGCCATCATATAAGCCGCAACGGGGCTGTCTATGCCGCCGGAAATTAAAAGCCCTGCTTTTCCCGAAGAGCCTACGGGCATACCGCCCGCGCCTTTGAGCTGGTTTCCGCGAATGTACGCTCTGTCGCGAATTTCCACGGTGACGGTGATTTCGGGATTGTGAACATCTACAGTAAGATGCGGGAAGCTTAAAAGAAGCTTTTCGCCGAGCATTGCCGAAATTTCGGGGGAGGTATACGGAAAGCTCTTGTCGGAGCGCTTTGCCTCTACCTTGAACTTTTTAATGCCGAGGAGCTGTTCTTCAAGATATACGGGCGCAAGCTTTAAAATTTCGTCAATATCTTTAGGTGCTACGGCGGCTCTCGAGAAGCCCGCTATGCCGAACACTCTTGAAATTTCATCCGCGGCGGCGTCAAGGTCCGTGCTTTCGGATTTCGGCTCTATTGTTATTGTCGATTGCGATTTTTTGTATTCGAACTTTCCGAAGCGAGCAAGTCTTCTTCGAATGTTTTTAACGAGCATATCCTCGAATGTGGAGCGGTTGAGTCCTTTAAGAGCAAGCTCGCCGTCCTTGATAAGTATAATTTCCTTCATAAAATCCTCTTTATTATTTTCCGTATTTTTTCGCGCATTCAAGAAGCGCATTTATAAGAAGCATTACCTCTTCTTCTGTTGTGAATCGCGAAAGACTTATTCTTACGGCACTGTCTATTATTTCGGAAGGAAGCCCCATTGATGTTAAAACGGCGCTTCTGTGACCGGTTTTGCAGGCAGAGCCCGCCGAAATGCAAATTTTTTTGTCGCTCATATAATTTACGGTAGGCTGACTCGGAAGTCCTTTTACCGAAATATTAATTATGTACGGTATTGAATCCTCGGGTGAGTTGAGCGTGATACTGTCGGTGTCCTTTACAGCCTCGGTTATAAGATTCTTAAGCCTTAAAAGGCGTTCGTGATTTTCATTAATGCTTCCCACAGCGGCAGCCGCCGCGCCGAAGGCGGCAATTGCGGGCACGGCTTCCGTTCCGGAAAAAATGCCGTTTTCCTGACCGCCGCCGAGAATGTACGGCTTTATTGTATTTTTATCCTTTAAGTAAAGTCCGCCCGCGCCCTTAAGTCCGTGAATTTTGTGGGCACTTACGGTTATTATGTCCGCGCCGAGCGCTCTCGGCGATATGTCGATTTTTCCGAACGCCTGAACACAGTCGGTGTGAAATGCGGCTGGAGAGGAGGCTCTTTTAATTGCCGAGGCAACGTTTTTTAAGGGAGTTACAGACCCGACCTCGTTGTTTACCGACATACACGAGACAAGAACCGTGTCGGCGTTTATTGCCGAAAGAAGCTCGTCCTCGCTGATTTTTCCGTCACGGGAGGGCTTGATTCT
>CAZRXQ010000133.1:0-2947 GCA_964604065.1 uncultured Eubacteriales bacterium
CGGCGACAGGCGGGTGTGTTTTTTGCCGTAGGCAAATAAGATGCCGCGCGCAGCGCCCGAAACTTTTCACTTTTCACTCTTCACTTTTCACTACGCGAAGCGTAAAGCGCGTCATATTTCCGGAATTTCGACGGTGATTTCTTTGCCGAGCTCTGCGGAGCGGGAGATGCCGTCGATGATAGCCTGGTTATAAATAATCTGGCTTGAGGGGACGGGTGCGGGAAGGTTGAATTCAATGGCGTCGATAAAGGAGCGAATCTTCTTGTCGAAATTGTCGCCGACTGTTTTCGCTTCGGGGATAACGGTTTCAACGCATTCGCCCGCTACGTTGTGATACAGCTTCATAGGTCCGCCGATAGAGCCGTTCCAGCACTCCGTTGAAGGAATGCGAAGACCGCCCTCCGTGCCGAGGATGAGAGTGTCACCGGGAGTGTCCATATGCATAGCCCACGAAATACGGAAATCGAGGATGATGTCGTTTTCAAGGCGAACAAATGCCGCCGCAAAATCGTCAACACCGAAAACCTCTGTATATTCGGGCTTTTCAAGGTATTCGGGCTTTTTGCCGAAGAAGCCGGATTTATAGCCGGTTACGGTTAAGGGCTTCGGATAGCCTATGGCATTAAGAACCATATCTAAGGAATAGCAGCCGATATCGCCGAGTGCGCCGAGACCTGCGGTGTCCTCCTGAATGAAGGATGTTCCGAAGGGTGTGGGAATGCCTTTTCTTCTGCCGCCGCCGGTTTGAATGTAGTAAATTTTGCCGAGAACGCCGGACTCTACTACCTTTTTAACCATTTTCATATTTTCGTCAAAACGCGGCTGGAAGCCTATTGAAAGGATTTTGCCGCTTTCTTTTTCGGCTTTGCAAATTTCCGCGGCTTCTTCGATTGTAACGCACATGGGCTTTTCGAGAAGAACGTGAACGCCGTGCTGTAATGCGTAAACCGCGCAGGGTGCGTGCTGACGGTTGTAGGTGCAGATTGAAACCGCGTCTATATCCTTTTCGTTGTCGATAAGCTCGCGGTCGCTTTCGTAAAAGCGAACATTTTCAACACCGTATTTTTTTGCGAATTCCTCCGCTTTGCCGGGGACTATATCGGCAAGTGCGACAATTTCCACATCCTCGCACTTTTGGTAGCTTTTTAAGTGTGCTTCGGCAATCCAGCCGCAGCCGATAATGCCGACCTTGATTTTTCTGCCTGTGTAAACACGGGCTTCCTCGTGTGATTCTTTAAAAGCATCGAGAATATTTGACATATGTAATACCTCCGTAAGGACAATGTATACGAATATACTATCACATTTTGTTCCGACTTTCAATAACTCTTTTTCGAAAAAATATATTAAGAAACTTTTAACAAAATACATATGCATTTATTGTGACATTTTACTAAAATGATTTTCGGCACTTCAAAAATATGGTAAATTTACTCAATTGTTAACGAAATGTTCATATATTTGCAACATTAATACAACAGCAATAGGTTAATCTATCCTTGCCAATACAAAACGGAGTTAATTCTTCGGAGACGGCGAGGCAAAACTGCCTTAAGCTGTTGAAATAGGAGTCGCTTTTGCGGCTCTTATTTTTTGGCACGGAGATATTTTTTCGAAAAAATCATAATACGCGTCAGCATTTTAACGAAAAAGTATTTGCAAATGTATTTATTTGTGCTACAATATAATCATTATAAACGAAAGGGTTGAATGATATGGATTATAAAATGGAATTCACACCCGAACAGCTTGCCATACTCAACGGCGAAAAGGGCGAAACCTTAGCAAAGGTTATGAAAACGCTCGTTATGTACGGCGAAGCCTTCGGGGCAACGAAAATGGTTCCCGTTACAAGTGAAATGGGTCACCTTGTTACGAGCTTCGGTCTCGGCGTTATGAAGCCCGTGTACGACCTTGTTGACAAGCTTATCGAGGCGGGTGCTGTTTCGAAGCAGAAGTTCTCCGTGGACCCCCGTCCGCTTGACAAGAATGTTCCTTCGGATCTTCTTAAGAATCTTATCTTCAAAAAATTTATGTACAATTCGCAGGATTCTTACGATGTTCAGCTTCAAAAGCTCGGACTTGTAAGCAAGGATGCCTACACCTGCGCGTGCTATCTTGACGAAGTAGGTAACAGACCCAAAAAGGGCGATGTTTTAAGCTGGGCAGAGTCGAGCGCGGTTGTTTTCGCAAACTCGGTTCTCGGCGCACGTTGCAACCGTAACTCCGGTATTATAGAGCTTTTCGGCTCTATTGTAGGCTTTGTTCCTTACTTCGGTCTTCTTACCGATGAAGGCAGAAAGGCAACGTGGGTAGTTGAGGTTAAAACAACGAAGAAGCCCGAGGCTCAGGTTCTCGGCAGTGCCATCGGTATGAAGGTTATGGAGGATGTTCCCTTTGTTAAGGGCCTTGACAAGTGGATAGGCTCAGAGCTCAATGATGACGCCCAAGCTTACTTAAAGGACTTCGGCGCGGCTACGGCTTCGAACGGCGCAGTTGGACTTTACCACATAGAAAACCTTACTCCCGAAGCTTGCGAGCAGGGTGAAGCTCTCATTGCGGAGGGCGCGAAGGTTTACGTTGTAGACGATGCCGAGCTTGAAAGAGTTAAGGCAAACTACCCCGTAATGTGGAAGGATAAGGATGCAACTCCCAAGCTTTGCTTTGTGGGATGTCCGCATCTTACAATGGCTCAGCTTATTGAGTGGACAAACAACGTTTGCGACGGTCTTAAAAAGTCCGGCAACAAAAAGGTTTTGATTCCCACCGTATTTACCGCTCCGCCCGCAGTTGTTGAAAAATTCAACAAGCTTCCGGAGGCTGCAAAGCTTAAAGAGACCGGCGTAGTTCTCAGCTATATTTGTCCGCTTATGTATATGAATAACCCGCTTGCAGGCAAAATGCCCGTTATTACAAACTCCAACAAATTAAGAACATACACAACCGC
>CAZRXQ010000134.1:0-2929 GCA_964604065.1 uncultured Eubacteriales bacterium
GAGGTGGTAAAGGTTAATTTGCCGGAGTTTGACGGCGAAACCTCGGTTAAGCTTTATTCAAAATAGGTTATTCGCCGCTTTGCGGCTTTAACAATATATTCTATCTACGGAGGAATTTCAAATGAATCTTATTTATGATGTCAAAGACAAGCCCAAGTTCGGGCAGTTAATCGTTTTTGCATTCCAGCAGTTGCTTGCGATTCTTGCGGCAACAATAGCAGTTCCCGCTATTATCGGTAACGGAATGCAGCAATCCGCGGCGCTTTTCGGTGCAGGTGTAGGTACAATCGTTTACCTTCTCTTCACAAAGTTCAGAAGCCCCGTTTTCCTCGGCTCTTCGTTTGCCTTCCTCGGCTCTATGAGCGCGGCATTCGCAGGTGCGGTTTCTGTTTCGGCAGGCTATATGGGCTTAATAATCGGTGCTGTTTTTGCAGGTCTTGTTTATGTTGTAATTGCAATTGCAGTTAAATTCGCAGGCGTTAAGTGGATCGACAAATTAATGCCCGCCGTTGTTATCGGACCTACGGTTTCCATTATCGGTCTTTCCCTTGCGGGCAACGCAATAAGCGATTTGACAAAGGGTAAGGTTCTTGATGCCGAGGGCGTTTCCACGGCACATCCTCTCGTAGCTCTTGCTTGCGGTCTCGTTACACTTTTCGTTGTTGTTCTCTGCTCTGTTTACGGCAAGAAAATGGCAAAGCTTATTCCCTTTATTATAGGCATCCTTGCAGGCTATGCCGTTGCCGCAATCTTCACGGTTGTAGGTACTGTAACAAACAACCCCGCTCTTATGGTAATCGACTTCAGCGTATTCGAGGGCTTAAGCCTTATTTCCGTTCCGGACTTTACCTTCCTTGAGGCTTTAAAGGGCGCAAGTGAAATCAATGCGGGCTATGTTATTGCAATCGCATTCGCATATGTTCCCGTTGCATTCGTTGTTTTCGCAGAGCACATTGCCGACCACAAAAACCTTTCCTCCGTTATCGGTAAAGAGCTTCTTGAAGACCCGGGTCTTCACAGAACACTTTTGGGCGACGGCGTAGGCTCTATCTTCGGCGCAATCTTCGGCGGTTGCCCCAACACAACATACGGTGAGTCCGTTGGCTGTGTTGCTATTACAGGTAACGCTTCCGTTGTTACAATTCTCGCAACTGCCGTAATGGCAATGGCAATTTCCTTCTTCGGACCGTTCGTAACCTTCCTTGCAACAATTCCCAACTGCGTAATGGGCGGCGTTTGCATCACTCTTTACGGCTTTATCGCGGTAAGCGGTCTTAAGATGATTCAGAAGGTTGATCTCGGCGAAAACAGAAATCTCTTCGTTGTTGCCGTAATTCTTATCTGCGGTATCGGCGGCTTAACAGTAACCTTCAACATTAAGGACTTTGCGGTTACTCTCACTTCCGTAGCTTGCGCTCTTATTCTCGGCATAATCACAAATGCCATCCTTCCCAAGGATAAGGCAGAAGAGGCTTCCGAGGAAAAAGAAGCTTCCGTAAAATAATTGACATAAACGCTATTTAGTTATATAATATAGCTGCAAACGGCGAAGCGATGCAAGTTATTTGCACCGCTTCGCTATTTGAATAATGAAAGGTATGTTTTATATGATTTATACAGCTGAAAATGAATTTTTCTCCCTCGGCGTTAAAGAAATGGGCGCGGAGCTTACATCATTAAAATCAAAAAAAAACGGCAAGGAGTATATCTGGTGCGGTAATACGGATATCTGGTACGGTCAGTCGCCGATTCTTTTTCCGATAATCGGCAGACTTCTTGATGATAAATATCGCCTTGACGGCAAAGAATATACAATGCCCAAGCACGGCATTGTAAGAAAAAGACCGTTTAAGCTTTACGAAAAAGGCGAGGGGAGCTTGACGTTTTTAATATCGGATGACGAGGAGACGCTTAAGGAATATCCTTATCACTTCGACCTTTTTGTGAAATTTGAGCTTTCTCAAAGCGGCTTGAGCGTTACACATACGGTTGTAAACAAAAACGAGGGCGATATGTATTATTCCTTCGGCGCACATCCGGCGTTTAATTGCAAAATAGGCGACACGCTTGAATTCGAAAAGTCACAGACATTAAGAACCGAGCGTATTGACCACGAGTCGATTCTTATAGAAGAAACCTTCCCGGTTATTGAAAACGACAATAAAATCGTGCTTACCGAGGAACTATTTAATGATGACGCACTTATTTTAAGCGACTATGACGCAACAAATATTTCGCTTGTTTCCGAAGGCAAAAAGGTGCTCGATTTTAAATTCGATTCGCCCGTTCTCGGCATTTGGGCAAAGCCCGGTGCGCCGTATGTTTGCCTTGAGCCGTGGTGGGGAATTAACGACAGCTACGACAAAAAGGATGACCTCAGCGAAAAGCGGCTTATTATGAAGCTGGAGAAAGGCGAAAGAAAAGAATTTTCGTGGAGTGTCGAAATAGGCGAATAAACGGTATTGACAACACACTCATTTAATATTAAAATATATTCGAAAGGAAAAGTGATATCATATGGCAGAAGATAACGAGAAGGTATTCTCTGAGGACGAATACGGTCCCGACATTGTTTCCGTTGTGGATGAAGAAGGCGTAGAGCATACCTTTGAAGAGCTTGACAGAATAGAAACGGACGAGGGCAGATTTGTTGCGCTTCTTCCCGTTTACGATGAAGCGGAAGAAATTTTAGACAGCGACGGTGAGCTTATTATTCTTGCCGTTACAGAGGATGAAGCGGGCGAAATTTACCTTGAGCCCATCGAAGACGAAAAGCTTTTCAACAAAATAGGCGAGCTTTTCGAGGAGCGTCTTGCCGATTATTTTGAGTTTGACGACGAAGACGAATAAGCTTTTTGAATTTTGAAATAATATTTTATGCCTGCGGTGTTCGATAGGTGCGGCTAATACTAACCCTATGACACTTAAA
>CAZRXQ010000135.1:0-2928 GCA_964604065.1 uncultured Eubacteriales bacterium
AAGGTTTCAAAGCGTGACTCGGTAAGCTGATTTTTAAGGATGAACTTAACGCCGTTATTAACGATAGATTGCTTTTTAAGCGTTTCCTGCAAAAATTCAAGCGGTATATCGGTTTCCGTAAAAACCTCGATATCGGGGCGCCACTTAATTCGCGTTCCCGTATCCTTCTTGTCGTACGGCGTTTTTTTCATATCGCCGACGATTTCGCCCTTTTTAAAATTCAGCTCGTATAAAAATCCGCCGGTGTGAATTTCCGCTTCCATATATTCCGAAGAATACTGCGTAGCGCAAAGGCCGAGACCGTTAAGTCCCAAGGAAAATTCATAGCTTCCGCCGTTGTTTGTATCGTACTTGCCGCCTGCGTAAAGATCGCAGAAAACAAGCTCCCAGTTGTAGCAATTCTCTTTCTTATTAAAGTCAACGGGAATACCTCTGCCGCAGTCCTTAACCTCTATAGAGCCGTCAAGGAAGCGTGTCACGGTAATTTTGTCGCCGAAGCCCTCGCGAGCCTCGTCTATTGAGTTGGAAATTATTTCGAATACGGAATGCTCGCAGCCTTCGATGCCGTCCGAACCGAAAATAACAGCCGGGCGCTTACGGACTCTGTCTGCGCCTTTTAAGCTTGATATACTTTCGTTACCGTATTCCTTCGGGGCTGTACCTGAAGCTTTTGCCATTTAATACCTTACCTTTCAAATACCGAATTCTTTCTGTCTTTATTTATTTCTTGCGGCAATTCTCTTAAGACCCTCAAAACTTGCCTTTACGCAGTCGAAAACATCTCTGTCGTAGCAAAGATCCTGCTCTGCCACAATATACTCTACGCCGATATCGCGGCACGCTCTGTAGCAGGCATCAAGGTCGAGATTGCCTTCATCAACGGGTGCAAAGCGTGCGGTGTTATCAACAACGCACCAATCCTTAAAGTGGCAAACCTCAACTCTGCCTTCAAGCTTTCTTAAAAATTCCGCGGGATTCACGCCGCCCATCTGAAGCCAATATGTGTCGGGAATAAAATGAAGATTTTCGGGCTTTGTTTCGTTAATAAGTCTTTCAAAGGTACGCTTGCCGTCGTTGATTTCGAATTCAAGCGCGTGGTTATGGTAGCAAAGCTGCTTACCGTACCTGTGCATTTCTTCGCCTATTTCATTAAGCTTATGAATAAAGCCCCAAACACCCTCGTATGAAGAATGAAGATTGCCGGGCATACAACCTATTCCGATATTGTCGCAATGAATAAGGTCATGCTCAGAGCAAAGCTTTTTCAAATCGGTTTTCATTCTGTCATAAGGCTTGTGGGTTACACAAACATCCATTTTGTATTTGTCAACAAGCTCGCCGACTGCTTCGGGCTCAATATTGCCTATACCCGAAATCTGTATTACATTGCATCCGATGGAATCGAGAAACTTAAGCGTTTCCTCCAAATCGTTTTGTGTTTTGCAAAATTCACGCAGTGTGTAAAGCTGAATACCTAATTTAATATCCTTCAATTGTAACAACTCCCTTCGTAATCACCTTTGTTATTTTACCACATATTGCACAATTGTAAAGCCTTTTTTTGTTTTTATTTTACTTAAATAAATAATAAATTACGATTGTAATTCAAAACATTTTATGTTACAATATAGGAAACGCAATGAACGGGAAAGTAGATGTATTCCCCGCGCAAAGAGAGATGCACCTTCGGCTGTGAGTGTGTTCGCGGATTTACATTGAAGTTCACCCGGGAGCGGTGTCGCCGAATTTTTTAAGCGGCAACGGTTGATCCCGTTAAAGATTCACGAGTGTTTGCTCTAATGCAAAAATAAGGGTGGTACCGCGGAGAATCGTCTTCGTCCCTTTGGGGAAGAAGACGTTATTTTTATGCGCAATTCCCAAGATTATACACCGTTAAGAAAGGAATAAAAAAATGCTTGAAAATGCACAGCTTTTAAAAAAGCAATTTGAGGAAAGAGTAAAAAACATCTCTCTCCCCTCCGAGCTTGAACAGCTCAGAATCGAATTCTTAGGCAAAAAGGGTTCTGTCGCTTCACTTATGAGTGAACTCAGAAATGTCCCGAACGAAAAGAAAAAAGAAGCGGGTCAGATAATTAACGAGGTTAAGCAGTACATCGAAGCCTCCGTTTCGGAATGCGCGGCTCATTTGACAAAGCTTGAAGAAGAGCGCAAAATCAATGCCGCCGAGGATTATGACGTTACCTTCCCCGTATCCGAAGATAAGGGCTCTTATCACCCGATTACTCTTGTTCAGCGCGAGGTTGAGGGCATTTTCACGTCGATGGGCTTTGATATTGAAGACTATGACGAAATAGTCGACGACTACCATTGCTTCGAGGCTCTTAACATTCCGAAGCATCACCCCGCACGCGATATGCAGGACACCTATTATTTAAGCACAAATCAGCTTTTAAAGACGCACACCTCTGCGGCTCAAAATGCGATTTACAAAAAGTACTCAAAGAATCTCGAAGAAGGCAGACCCATAAGAGTTATATTCCCCGGCAGATGCTTCAGAAACGAAAAAATAGACGCCTGCCACGAAAACACCTTCTTCCAGATGGAAGGCGTTATGGTAGACAAGGACATTTCCATTTCGAACCTTATCTATTTTATGAAGACTATGCTTTCCGAGGTATTCCAACGTGACGTAACCGTAAGACTTCGCCCGGGCTTTTTCCCGTTCGTTGAGCCCGGCTTTGAGCTTGACATTCAGTGCCTTATCTGCGGCGGCGACGGCTGTCCCTCCTGCAAGGACTCAGGCTGGCTTGAGCTTTGCCCGTGCGGAATGATTCATCCCAACGTTTTAAAGGCAGGCGGAATAGATCCCGAAAAATACACGGGCTTTGCATTCGGTCTCGGTCTTACGAGACTTGCCATGATGCGCTACGGCATTAAGGATATTCGCGTATTTAACGGCTGTAACCT
>CAZRXQ010000136.1:0-2915 GCA_964604065.1 uncultured Eubacteriales bacterium
GAAATAGTGCCGTCTAACGAAATTCTTTTCGAAAGCGACGAGGATTTTATAGAAAGGCTTGAAGAATATATTTCGCATCTTTCCGGCAAGGGCTCGAAAAAGGCGAAGGAAAGCCTTTTAAAGGACCTCGGGATGTTAAAAAACGGCGTGAGGGTAAGCTGTACCGACAAGTATTTGTCCTTAGCGTACGAAAAGCCAGCTTCGATTTTCGATTACTGCAAGTCCGATATGCTTTTTATTTCGGAAAGCGCGGCTGTGAAGGACAGCATTAAAAACTGCTCAAAGCTTCTTAACGAGGAAATAAAGGCGCAGTTTGAAAACGGCGTGCTTTCCTCGGGACTTGATAAATTCGCGCTTACTCCTTCGGAAATGTTTTCGCTTTACGAAACACGCGGCGCGTTTTATATAGATTCGCTTCCCCGCGGGAGCTTCGATACGCCCGTAAAATCTCTTACAACTTTTACCGTTCAGCAAACACCTTTGTGGAACGGCACGCTTTCCGTGCTTCTTGACGATTTAAGACCGGCGCTTCAAAGCGGCATAAGGTGCATTGTAAACGCGGGAACGAAAAAAAGCGCCTTGTCTCTTTGCGAAGCGCTTGAAAACGAGGATATAAAAGCACTGTATTTTGATGCGTTGCCCGCGGAATTCCCCCAAAAAACCGTGAGTGTTACGTCGGGCGGCATTACGGGCGGCTTTACTTACCCCAAGGAAAAATTTTTAATAATAACATACGGCAAGGCGAACTCCGTTTCTAATAAAAAACGTCGAAAAGCCTTTAAGGCGGCAGATGCCATACAAAGCCTTGAAGAGCTTTCACGAGGAGATTACGTTGTTCACGCCTCTCACGGCATCGGCGTTTTTGAAGGAATTCAAAAAATGGAGGTCGGCGGGCTTACAAAGGATTACATTAAAATTAAATACGACAAGGGTGACGCGCTGTATGTTCCCGTAACACAGCTTGACCTTGTTTCAAAATATATCGGTCCCGGTGAGGATAACAAAACCGTCAAGCTTTCGCGTCTCGGCGGCAAAGAATGGGAAAAAGCGAAGGCACGCGTAAAATCCTCGGCAAAAAGTATGGCAAAGGAGCTTATAGCGCTTTATTCGAAAAGGCTTAAAATGCCCGGCTTTGCGTTCTCGCCCGATATTGATATGCAAAACGATTTTGAACGTCGCTTTGAATTCGAGGAAACGGACGACCAGTTAAGAACCGTGGATGAAATCAAGCACGATATGGAAAAGCCGCATCCTATGGACAGACTTCTTTGCGGCGATGTCGGCTTCGGTAAAACCGAGGTTGCGTTAAGAGCAGCCTTCAAGTGCATAGCCGACGGCAAGCAATGCGCCGTTTTAGTGCCTACAACGATTCTTGCGTTACAGCATTACAACACGATTTTAAGGCGATTTGACGGTTTTCCCGTAAATGTGGAAATGCTCTCGCGCTTTCGAAGTGCAAAAGAGGCGCAGGCTATTGTAAAAAAGCTTAAGCGCGGTTCTGTTGATATAATAGTCGGTACGCACAGACTCATTTCAAAGGATATATCGTTTAAGGATTTGGGGCTTATTATAATCGATGAGGAACAGCGCTTCGGCGTAGGGCAAAAGGAAAAGCTTAAGGAGCTGTACCCGACGGTTGACTGCCTTACGCTTTCGGCAACGCCTATTCCCCGAACTATGAATATGGCAATGTCGGGAATTCGCGATATGTCCGTAATAGAAGAAGCGCCGCTTGACCGTTCGCCCGTTCAAACATATGTGCTTGAGCACGATTGGGGAATACTTGCGGAGGCTATGAAAAAAGAGCTAAGGCGCGGCGGGCAGGTTTATTACCTTTACAACAAGGTTGAAACAATAGAGCAAACGGCGGCTACAGTTAAGGAGCTTATTCCAGAAGCGAATGTCGGCGTTGCCCACGGAAAAATGAGCGAAGCCGAGCTTTCCGAGGTTTGGCGCTCGCTTCTTGAAGGCGAAACGGATATACTTGTTTGCACCACAATAATCGAAACCGGTGTGGATGTGCCCAACGCCAACACGCTTATTATAGAAAACGCCGAAAATCTCGGTCTTGCACAGCTTCATCAAATAAGAGGCAGAGTGGGGCGTTCGGCGAGAAGAGGCTTTGCGTACCTTACCTTCAGGCGCGACAAGAGCCTTTCGGAGGTTGCCACCAAAAGACTTGAGGCGGTAAAGGAATATACCGAGTTCGGCTCGGGCTTTAAAATAGCAATGCGCGATCTTGAAATTCGCGGTGCGGGTGACCTTTTGGGCGCACAGCAGCACGGGCATATGGAAAGTGTCGGTTACGATATGTATATGCGACTTCTTTCCGAGGCGGTAAGCGAGGAAAAGGGCGAAATTCCGCCGGATTCGCAAAAGGATTGTCTTGTGGACATAAGAATGGACGCGCACATTCCCGAAAGCTATATAGAAAGCCTTCCGCAACGTCTTGCGATTTACAAAAGAATTGCAGACATAAGAACAAACGACGACGCGTCGGATGTTTTGGACGAGCTTATAGACCGCTACGGCGACCCGCCGAAATCCGTAGAGGGACTTATAAAAATCTCTCTTTTAAGAAATACGGCGTCAAGCCTCAGCGTTTACGAAATAGGGCAGAAGTCGGATTCGATACTTTTGTATTCACAGCTTATAGATATGAAGGCAGTAGGACTTCTCGGAAAATATATGCGCGGCAGGGTAATGGTTTCCGCGGGGAACAAGCCGTATATCGCAATTAAAAAGCTTCAAAAGCAAGAGCCGACGGATGCGATAGAGCAGGCATTTGCGATAATGCTTAGGGCGAAAGAAAAAGAAAAAGAAAAAGCCGAAGAAAATTCGGGTGAAAAAAGCGAAAGCGAGGAATAAAAAATGCATTTTGATTACAAAACAAAAGGAACATGTTCAAGAACAAT
>CAZRXQ010000137.1:0-2905 GCA_964604065.1 uncultured Eubacteriales bacterium
TCTCCCAAAGGATCATCCAAATAAGCGGAAAGCGGTTACTTGTCCCTCACATCTTCAAATTTATATTTGAAGGTTCCTTAAAGGTTTTTTCTTTTTGAAGAGGGCGAAAAGCCCTCTACCTTAATTGTAGGGGGTGATGTGCATGGAATATTTCACGATTATTACATTAGTATTAATTATGGCAATAATTTTAAGCATAAAAAAATAACCGCCCCGTCTCGCAAATGGCAGCGGTTATTTTCCTGCTGTTGAGGGACTAAACCGCTGACGCGGATGGTCCTTTGTCATTTATATTATACCACAATTTCCGATGTTGTCAACATCGGATTTTTTGTTTTAATTCACTGGAATTATTGTTTATCGCAAAGCAACCATTCAACAAGTTTGAGGGATTTAATACCGTAAAAATATCAATACTTTGCAATTGAAAGCAAAAACTTTTTATTTTTTCGTTTTTTTGCTTTGAAATTTAATTGTGAAGCGGAGTTTCGCATTTTTTTCGAAAACCGTTGACATTCGGAAAATAAGAGGGTATACTAAGCTTGCGAAACAAAATTAAACATCAGATTATAGGGATAATCCTTTTGCTTTAAGAGGATGTCGTATTTTCTCATTAGGTGTTATAAGGATTTGGTAAAAACGCAAATTCCAGTAACACCTAATAGGATTTGATATTCCTATATGTTAATTTTGTTTCGCGACAATCGGAGTTTGCGTTTTTCGTGCGCTGACTTCGGTTGGCGCACTTTTTAATTTGGGGCAGAAATTGCCCAAGGAGGTAATTAGCTTTGAAAAAATTAATGTCGGTTTTGTTATCTGCGGTTATTGCGGTCTCGTGTATGCCGGTTGCCTCGGCTGCGTTCGGTGCTTTGAAGCTTCAGAGCGTTGAGGTAGAAAAGGTTATTTGCATTGAAAATTGTGACGGGTACGAGTCGGGCGATTGGGATGAATCGGGCGAATATATTACAGAGTGGTTTGAGTACTCTATTTATCCCGAAAATGTTACACTGTATTTTAAAAACGGAGAAACCTTTTCGGGTGATATTTACGAAGCAGAAGAAATGCTCGGCGAAAGCTTTTATTGCACATCCGACCAAAGCTACAATAATCAATGGGGTATAGGAGAACACACTGCCATACTTCATATAGGTCTTAAAGGCTTTGAATATACCGTCGAAGTAGTGCCTACACCCGTTAAATCTCTTGAAATAGAAGATATTGAGATTATAGAAAATACATGCGGATATGAATATGAAGGGTTTTATTATTACGATTCTTTGTATCCCGATTTTACAGTCACATTAAACGACGGTACTGTTTTAAACGGCGAAGACGACTGTATTGAGATTGATGATAAATATTATTGGCTTGATATCGACACTTACTCTCAATACGACGAGCCTTGGACTGTCGGTAATACATACGAGGTTGAAGCTACAGTAATGGGCTTTACATCAACCTTTAATGTTACTATTTTAAAGTCACCGGTAAAATCTCTTGAAATCGAAGATGTGATTTTGTATGAGGGTATTGACGGTGAATACCATACTACATGGGTCAACGAAGAGGAATACCGCTACTACGGTTACGAGGTTCTTTATTCGGATGTTGCCGCTACCGCAACACTTGAAGACGGTACTGTTTTGAAAAATTGCGAAAAAATTGAGGCTTACGGAGAGGAGTATTGGTTACAAGTCTACACTCCGGAGCAACGTGAAGACAATTGGGTTGCCGGAAATACATATGTAGGCACAGCTTCTTTAGCCGGAACGGAAGCAGAATTTAATATAAAGATTCTCGAAAATCCCGTGGAATCCGTTGAGGTTATTAAATATCCCGACAAGCTTCAATATGTTGTCGGCGAATTGTATGACTTGAACGGTCTTGAGTTGAGAGTTCATTATAAAGACGGATATTTCGAAGATATTTCCGTCGGTGATGAATATTACAGCAAATTCTCGTTTTACGAAGCAGACAAGTATTATTTAAAGCATTTGGATAGATACGCTTCTCTGTCGTCTCTTAACGATGACTCCGGTATGCTTAAGAAAGCCGGTAACGAAACTATCGGATTCGAATTTTGCGGTAAAAAATTCGATATTACATTTAACGTACTCGGAAATCTCGCGAAAAGTGTTAAGATTAAAGAAGATTCAAACAAGAATTTAATATTGATTGTATATAACAGCGACGGCACTTCTTACGAAGCCGAAGTTATAAAGATATTCCCTTCGGGCATGGGTGATGACGGTTATACGGTAAATACCGTTATTACGGATAAGGGCGTTTTCAATTTGCGAATGTATACGGACGAAAATGGCTTTGCCGTCGGCTTCCCGAGCGGCACAGCTAAAAGCGGCTATGTTAAAAGTAATTATATCGAAAAATGCGAAATGTATAATTTAACCGAATTTTTCGGAAACAATTCCGGGTTGTATTTACAAACATATCCGGGATTGCTAAGGGATAAGATGAATTATGTTTTGGAAAACTTTTCGGGCGAAATTACAGCCGAAAACATAGATACCGTTATTGCAAATGCCGGCTATATGGATGATACATGGTTTAATGGTTCTTATCCCGATTACAGCGGCGAAAGTGTTAAAAAAGCTGTTTTGAAATATTTTGCTGTCGAGAATGTGGATTTAACTCTTTCCGAAAATTATGACCCCGAAACAGATACATATCATTTCACCTATGTCGGCAAAGGAAGCACCGGTTGCTTACATTCCATCGAGAATTTACATTTTGAAAACGGTGTGTGGATTGTCGAAATGAGGCTGTGGAGATATGAGCGTTCTGAAAAAATTGAGGAAATCGTTCGCTTTAAATTGAACGGCAATGAGCAAATAATCAGCTTTAACGTTAAAGCTGATTCGGAAATCCTTTACGGCGACGTAAACGG
>CAZRXQ010000138.1:0-2898 GCA_964604065.1 uncultured Eubacteriales bacterium
TCCTATAAGTACTATCAGCCCGCAAACGGCGACCAGGCAACAGATGACGACAGATACAACGCCATGAAAGCCGCTGCCGACAACGGCGCTAAGATAGTTATTGCCGCAGGCTTCCTTCAGGGTAACGCTCTTGCGAAGGCAGCTGCCGAATTTACGGATGTTAAGTTCGTATTTATCGACGGTTCGGTTCTTAACGACGCTGACGATCAGCCTCTTAAGAATGTTGCCGCTATCGTATTCAACGAGGAACAGTCCGGCTACCTTGCAGGCTATGCTATTGTTAAGGAAGGCTATACAAAGCTCGGTTATTCGGGCGGCGGCGGTGGAGAGAACCCCGCTTGCAACCGCTTCGGTTACGGCTTTGCACAGGGTGCAAACGATGCCGCTAAAGAGCTCGGCATTACAGTTGATATGAAGTACAGCTTCAACTACGGCGCAAGCTATTCCGCTTCCAACGACCTTCAGGCTATGCTTAACGGTTGGTATTCAAACGGAACAGAGGTTGTTTTCACCTGCGGCGGTAATATGTGCCAGTCCGCATTCTCGGCAGCTGCCGAAAACGACGGCTTGGTTATCGGCGTTGACGTTGACCAGTCCTCTCAGTCCGACACTGTTATAACTTCCGCTACAAAGGGTCTTCGTGAAGCTGTTGCGTATTCACTTGATCAGTTCTATGCAGATAAGTTTGACGATATCGGCGGCGTATTGACATCTCTCGGTGCAGCTAACGATGCAGTAGGTCTTCCCACCGACACATGGTCACTCAAAAAGTTCACCGTTGACGATTACAATAAGCTTTTCGACTCGATTAAAGACGGCACCGTTAAGATTGACGCTTCTTACGCAAACCTTTCAAACGAGGTTTTCGAAAATGTTAATCTTGACATTATAAAATAAGTGTTAACGCGGGTGGGGAAGAATTTTCTTCCCCGCCTTTTTGGGTTTACTGATTCTGATTACGGAAGTGATATCAATTGCAAAATGATTATATTATAGAAATGCTCAATATAACAAAGGAATTCCCGGGCATTATCGCAAATGACGATATAACACTTCGCTTAAAGCGCGGCGAAATTCATGCGCTTTTGGGTGAAAACGGCGCGGGCAAGTCCACACTTATGTCGGTGCTTTTCGGACTTTATCAGCCCGAAAAAGGCGTTATAAAGAAAAACGGCGAGGTTGTTAAAATCAACGACCCGAACGACGCAACGGCGCTCGGCATAGGAATGGTGCATCAGCACTTTAAATTAATAGATGTATTTTCCGTGCTTGACAATATCATTCTCGGCGCGGAAACCACAAAGCTCGGCTTTTTGCAGAAAAAGGAAGCGAAAAAACGCGTAGCGGAGCTTTCCGAAAAATACGGACTTAAGGTTGACCTTAACGCGAAAATCGAGGATATTACCGTTGGTATGCAGCAGAGAGTCGAAATTCTCAAAATGCTTTACCGCGACAACGAAATTCTTATTTTCGACGAGCCGACGGCTGTTTTGACGCCGCAGGAAATAGACGAGCTTATGGAAATAATGCGTAACTTCGCAAAAGAGGGCAAGTCTATTCTCTTTATTACTCATAAGCTCAACGAAATTATGGCTGTTGCCGACAGAGTTACCGTTTTAAGAAAGGGTAAATATATAGGCACGGTAAATACCGCGGATGTTACAAAGCAGGAGCTTTCCACCATGATGGTCGGAAGACCCGTTCAGCTTGAGGTTCAAAAGGATGAGGCAAAGCCGACGGATACCGTTCTTTCGGTAGAGGGTCTTACCGTTCCTTCCAAGCTTCACA
The DNA here is from genome assembly GCA_964604065.1 of uncultured Eubacteriales bacterium. Classification (GTDB taxonomy): domain Bacteria; phylum Bacillota; class Clostridia; order Oscillospirales; family Acutalibacteraceae; genus DTU089. Next base: position 1,789 of record CAZRXQ010000138.1, read on the forward strand.
AAAACAACGCCGTAAAGAACGTAAGCTTTAACGTAAGAAAGGGCGAAATAGTTTGCATTGCCGGTATTGACGGTAACGGTCAAACGGAGCTTGTTCAGGGCATAACCGGTCTTGAAAAAGCAACGGGCGGCAAGGTCGTTCTTTGCGGGCGCGATATTTCGCATTCGAGCATTAAAAAACGCAGTGATGCGGGTATTGCGCACATCCCCGAGGACAGACACAAGCACGGACTTGTTCTTAAAAACTCCCTTGAGGAAAACCTTGTGCTTCAGCGCTTCGGCGAAAAACGCTTCCAGAAAATGGGCTTCATAAAATTCGGTGAGGTCAGAAAATACGCGGACGAGCTTATTGAACGCTTTGACGTACGTTCGGGACAGGGTGCTGTTACAACAGCCGCGAGTATGTCCGGCGGAAACCAGCAAAAGGCGATAATAGCCCGCGAAATAGACCGCAAAAAACCGCTTATTATAGCCGTTCAGCCCACACGCGGACTTGACGTAGGCGCTATTGAATATATTCATTCACAGCTCGTAAACGAGCGCGACAACGGTGCGGCGATTCTTCTTGTTTCCCTGGAGCTTGACGAGGTTCTTTCGCTTTCGGACAGAATTCTCGTTATGTACGAGGGCGAGATAGTCGGCGAGCTTAACCCGAAGGAAACCACACCCGAAGAGCTCGGTCTTTATATGTCCGGTGCGAAAAAAGAAAGGAGCGCGGAATAATTATGAAAAAGAAAAGTACACCTCAGTCGCCCCTTTTAAACAGGCGCACCTCGGGCGTTACAAAGGGCGCAACTCAGTCGATAGTTTCCTCCTTGCTTTCAATTGTTATCGGACTTTTCATAGGAAGCTTAATAATAGTTATTGTCGGCGCCATTAACGAAAATATGGGCGCGAAAAGCATTATAGAAGGCGTAAAGCTCGTATTCTTCGGGCTTTTCAGTACGGGCAGAGATGCCGCGGGTGAATTGACCTTCGGCTTTAACCCCGTCAGCATAGGCGATATGCTCTTCAGAGCTACACCCCTTATTCTTACGGGACTTTCCGTTGCGGTTGCGTTTAAAACGGGTCTTTTCAATATCGGCGCACCCGGTCAGTACCTTATGGGTAC
>CAZRXQ010000139.1:0-1148 GCA_964604065.1 uncultured Eubacteriales bacterium
ATATGGGTGAACGGAGTGGCTGTAGGACCTGCCGATTGGCTCAGAGCCGCGCTTGATGTTCTGTGCGGCGAAACCGCGGTAACGGTAGCGCCCGACGAACAGCTTGTTTCTTTGGATATTTTACCGCGAGTTAAAAAATGCTCGTTTAAAAATACCTGGCGTCACAGCGACGATTTTGAGGACAAGTACCTTTCTCAAAGGCTCAGATTACAGTGTTGGACGCTCAGATATTAAATAATACATAAAAAGTTGACAAATTATATCAGCTGTAGTATGATAGTAGAAGTATTATATACAGAAAGAATGGTGTACCTTTATGGATTTGTACGAGACTCTTTTAAATGCTTTCGGTAAGGACCAGCCGTTTTCCGCCGCGGAAATCGACTACGGCAACTACTCAAGGGCGTGGCTTTATATTGAGCTTACAAAGCTTCGCGAAGAAGGCAAAATCATCCGTCACGATCACGGAATATACTATATCCCCACTAAAACAAAATCCGGACCGAGCGTGCTTGATACAAACAAGATCATCACAAAAAAATATATTAACAACGGTAAGGATACTATCGGCTTTTATTCCGGTGCAACCTTTTTACATAAGCTGCACCTGATTGAAGAATGCCCCGAGGATATTGAGATTTATACAAACAACGAGCCTTCCAACAAGCGCGATGTTATGGTAGGAAAGCAAAAGGTTATTTTACGCAGAGCCCGCACTACCGTAACCGCCGCCAACGTAGCTGTCTTAAGCTTTCTTGAAATGATGAACAATATTCCGAAGGAATTATTGACCGACGAGAAAAAGCCGATTATCGAAAAATACATTTCCGCTAATCACATTACGAGAAAGGATATTATGGAGTATGCACCGCTTTTCCCGGACAAGGCAATAAGAACCTTAATTCAAAGCGGACTTATTTTCAGCGTTGCAAAGAAATAACGGTATCGCATATTTTTACGCGGCGAAAACGCTTGAAGCCTATAAAGCAAATATTACCGCAGATAAGCATAAATTTTCTTACGCAAAACGGCACAATCCTCGTGGACTGTGCCGTTTCGCTGTGGATGTGGGGTGTGAAAGAGAAAGATATGGCTTTATATAAACTCCGTTTTGCGGAGAATATACCGTAAATAATTTGTCGGGGATA
>CAZRXQ010000139.1:1248-2897 GCA_964604065.1 uncultured Eubacteriales bacterium
TTTTGAATTCGTATTACATATTCGAAATATTCGTCCGTTTCGCTTTTTGCGGTGTCGGCATCCATCCCGGCGCGGCGAATAGCATCTACCGCGTGGTTTAAGGTGTTTATGAATATTCGCATATCCTTAAAGCACCTTACCTGAGTTTGCTTCGGCTCTTTGCGGCGTTTTTGAATATCGTAAATAAGCCGTTCCGTTTCGGCTACGTTTAAGTGCCTGTCTATAATTATGTCAAGCGCTCTGTTTCTTGACGAATTGTCGGGGAGTAGAAGAAGTGCTCTTGCGTGGCGCTCGGTGAGTCCCGCAGAGGTGATGCGAAAGCGCATATCCTCGGGAAGCCTTAAAAGCCTTAATTTGTTCGAAAGCGTCGATTGAGCCTTGCCGAGCTTTTTAGAAATTTCCTCCTGGGTCAAGCCGTGCTCCGTATTAAGTCGGTCTATTGCCTCCGCTTCTTCGAAGAAGTCGAGATTCTGGCGTTGAACATTTTCTATAAGCGCAAACAGTGCCGACTGCTCGTCGCTTACATCCATAACAATGCACGGAAGCTTTGTGAGCCCGACCATTCTTGCGGCTCTTAAGCGTCGTTCTCCGGAAATCAGCTCGTAGCGTCCGTCTTCGAGCGGGCGAACGTTTATCGGCTGTAAAAGCCCGCTTGTCCTTATTGAAGAAGCAAGACCTTCAAGCTGTTCGTAATCAAAACGTACACGCGGTTGATTGGGGTTGGGCGTTATCAATTCGTGGGGTATAAGCTGTATTTGACAGTTTGCTTTGTTTTTTGAAGCTGTGCGTATCATTTTAAATTCCTTTCGAAAAACTTTTTGTCCTTCCCCTTTCGTGAGTACAATATAGCATAAATTTTCGCAAAAATAAAGCGTTTTCCGTCGACACAATTTAACGGAAAACGCCTGTTTTTATTAAAATTAAAGAGGCTTTGCGGCGATTTTTGCCGAGGCACGCGGGTATTTGGACGAAGTTTGCGATATCTTTTTAATTTCTATAATGCTTCTTTCACCGAAAGTCTCAAGCGAAAAGCTGTGTACCTCGGAAATTTCACCGCCCAAAAGCGCTATTGAAGCCGTCGCGTTTTTTATTTCCTCTTCGGCAGCCGCACCCTTCATCGAAATAAAGCTTCCGCCGCATTTTACAAAGGGGAGGCAATATTCCGAAAGAACTCTAAGCTCTGCAACGGCTCTTGCCACGGCATAGTCAAAGCGCTCTCTGTACATTTTGTTTCTTGATGCTTCCTCTGCGCGTGCGTGCAAAACCGTTACGTTTTTAAGTCCCATATTTTCGGCAATGTCCGAAACGACCTTGAGCTTTTTGCCGGTTGAGTCAAGAAGCGTTACATTAAGGTCACTTCTTGCGGCGGCAATAACAAGCCCCGGGAAGCCCGCACCTGTGCCGACATCTATAACGCTTGCGCCGTTTTTGAAATCGGCGTATTTAAGAACGGTTAAGGAATCCGCAAAATGCTTTACGGCAATGCCCTCGTCGTCCGTTATGGCGGTAAGGTTGATTTTTTCGTTCCAATCCTTTAAAAGCGTCGCGTAAACCGAAAGCTTTTTTAAAAGCTCTTCGTCGGCTGTTATTTCCGCCTTTGACAGCGCATTTTTAAGTATATCTTCAAATGACAATTGTAAAACTCCTAA
>CAZRXQ010000140.1:0-2871 GCA_964604065.1 uncultured Eubacteriales bacterium
GCTTGCAAATCGAGACGAAACAATCAAAAATTAATTCAATTTTGATTTTATTTTGAAAAAGTTATATTTTTCCGTCAAAGAATGCGTCCCTGAACCAGACATTCTTTACGGCGAATTCTTTTTTGTTAAGATAAGAGAGTATGCCGGCGTCGGTTTTGAAATCGAAAACAAGCTTGTAGGAATAAAGGAACTGCTTTTTATAGCCGCCGAAGCGCTTGTTGTCCTTGTTTGTGCCGTATTTTCCGTCACCCAAAAGCGGATGTCCGTAAAATGCAAAGTGAGCGCGAATCTGGTGCGTTCTGCCCGTTAAAAGCTCAACCTCCACAAGCGAGAGTCCGTTTTTAAAGCCGAGCACGCGGTATTTTGTAGAGATATCCTTATCGCTGTTGCCACTGCCTTTTTTAACGTAAACTCTGTTTTGCGATTCGTTCTTTTGAAGACTGTCCTTTAAAATGCCGTGATCTTTTTCGGGCTTACCTATTACAACGCAAAGGTAAAGCTTGTGAAGCTCGCGGTTTTTAAGCTTTTCGTTTAAGATTCTTAAGGAGTCCGCATTTTTTGCGGCAATTATAATTCCCGCGGTGTTGCGGTCTATTCTGTTCACGAGTGCCGGCGCAAAGGAAATTTCGTCCTCGGGGGAGTATTCACCCTTTTCGTAAAGATATCGCTTGATTCTCGTTATTGCCGTATCCACGTATTCGCCCTCGTCCGGGTGCGAAAGAAGTCCCGCAGGCTTGTCTAAAAGAAGAATGTTTTCATCCTCGTACACAATGTTGAGGCTTTTACCCGCGCCCAAAAAGTCGTACTTCGGTACTGTGGGTTCAAAAAACTCATCATTAATATAAAGCGAAACCACATCGCCCTCTGCGAGCTTATACGAAATATCGGTGCGCTTCGAATTAACCTTTATGCGTTTATTTCGGATATATTTGTACATAAGCGACTTCGGAATAAGCGGAAAAGCTTTACTTATATATTTGTCAAGCCTTTGCCCCGAATCGTTTTTGTTAATGACAAATTCCTTCATCTGCTTTCAACCTCTTCTTTTATTGCCTCAAGCTTTTTAAAGCGCCTGCTTACCGCGGAACGTGAAATAGGCGGCGTCATAAGCTTGCCTAAAGCATCTAAGGAAAGATCGGGATTGTCGAGCCTGAGTGTACAAAGCTGTGCTAAATCCGGTGTCATATCCGAAAGCTTTATTTTGCTTAAAACGGTATTTATTAAATCCACCTGAATAATGCCGGTATTAATTGTTCTTGAAAGATTTGCCGCTTCGAAGTTCATTCGGCGGTTAATTTGATTTTTAACCGTTTTGTAGGCGCGTGTTTCCATCATCAAAAAGAAGGCGCTGTTTGCGCCCATAGCGCCTATATAATCTTCGATGGTTTCCGCTTCCTTGCAATAAAGCACAAAGCCGCTTGTACGCATAAGCTTTTTCGCTTTAAGTCCCGATTCTTCTATAACCTTTAAAAGGTCGTCGCAAAGCTTGGGCTTCGGAACGTTAAATTCAAGGTGATAGTCCTTTTCGGGATTCGTAATACTGCCGCACGAAAGAAAAGCACCTCTTATAAACGCTTTAAAACAGCATTCCTCGTCGGTATTTTCGAAGTTTGAAAAATTGATTCTCAGGGCAAGCTCTTTTCCCGTGTAACCGAAAAACGAAAGAACCTTTTTTCTGTCGGCGGAGGTTTCTATTCTGACCTTGTAATTACCGCCCTTTGTGCAGGTAATTACGGGAACAACGCCGGTAAGCGTTCTTACGGTATCGCAATAGCGCAGGGCAACGCACTGCTGTTCGGTTAAAAGAGAAATATCGGAAGTGGAAAAGCTTCTGCCGAAAACGAGAAGCCCGAAGGCTTCTGCCTTCAGGCAACACTGAGTCGGAGTTATCGAACAAAGCTCTGTTTTTATATCTGCTGAAAAGGACATATTTTTATAAGCTCCTGACCTCGGGCTCAAGCGTAATGCCGGTTTTCAAGAAAACCTCACGCTTTACAAGCTCCATAAGTGTCTTTATATCGTTTGAAGTTGCGTTGTTGTAATTGATGATAAAGCCCGCGTGCTTTTCGCTGACCTTTGCACCGCCGAAAGAGAGACCCTTTAAGCCGCATTGCTCTATAAGCCCGCCCGCAAAATACCCCGCGGGACGCTTAAAGGTACTTCCCGCGCTCGGATATTCGAGCGGCTGTTTTTCACGCCTTCTTGAAATAAGGTCGTTCATTTTTTCTTCGATAACGCTCTTCGGCGCTTTTTTCAGCTTAAAGCGAGCACCGGTAATAATACAGCCGTTTTCGCTGTAGGCGGAATGCCTGTAGGAAAATTCAAGCCCGTCGCCGGAAAGAGAGCCTTTGTTGCCGTTTTTGTCGATATGGCAGACAGTGTCTGTTACATCCTTCATTTCGCCGCCGTAAGCGCCGCCGTTCATAAACAGCGCGCCGCCGCAGGTTCCGGGAATGCCGTATGCGAATTCAAGTCCCGAAAGAGAGTTTTCGAGAGCAAATTTGCAAAGCGCGGAAAGCTTTACACCCGCACCGCAGAAAACCGTTTCTTCGTCCTCAAGAAAAAGAGAGCAAAGTCCGTCGGCAATGCGGATTACGGCACAGCCTACGCCGCAGTCGGGCGCCAAAACATTACTGCCGTTGCCCAAAACGGTGAACGGTAAATCCTTTTGCGAAAAGAACTTAACAAGCTTTGAAAGTGCGTCTTCCGTTTTAGGTGTTATTAAAACGGGGCATTTGCCGCCTGTTTTAAAGGTGGTAAAATTTTTAAGCGGTGCATCTTGGATAAAGTCGCAGTCAAGCGTTTTTAAAAGCGCGAAAAGCTCGCTGTAATCGTGTTTAATAAAAATCACCGTCAATCGTCAAGTAATGC
>CAZRXQ010000141.1:0-2849 GCA_964604065.1 uncultured Eubacteriales bacterium
AAAAAGAAATAACCGCCGGCTCTCCCAAAGTTAGCGATTATTTCTGTTAACCGAAGGGCAAACCGTCTGTGCGGTATGCCTTATTTACACCTATATTATACCACATTTTCCGGTGTTGTCAACATCGGATTTTATTTTTGCTATAGGCATTTAAGCATAAAGCATTTCAGCCGTTTTAGCCATAGGCGTTCACGCTTAAATACTCTTTTATTTATTATTATTTTATGATAAGATATAAATGTAAATATAAAAATTTTTTAAAAACCAAAATTAAAATAAGGATTTTTAAAAACTCGGTCGTATAATAAGTGAAAGGCAAAAGCTTTTCGGTTCCGATATGTTGGGAGGAATGACTTTGGATAACGGCGCAAGTAGCTACCGCCGTTTCCTTGACGGTGACGAGAGTGCTTTTGACGATATAATGAACGAATTGTTCAGGGGTCTTGTGTTTTTTGTGAATCGCTATGTTTGCGACCCGTATGCCGCGGAAGATATAGCAATTGATGTATTTTCCGAACTTATTATTCACAAAAACCGCTACAACTTCAAAACGTCTTTAAAAACATATCTTTATATGATGGGCAGAAGCCGTGCGCTTGATTATTTGAAGCACGAAAAAAAGCTGACGTTTACGGAGCTTGGTGACAGTGCCGCGCTTTCCTGTGAGCAACAGCTTCTCGAAGAGGCTGTTTTAAAGGATAAGCGCCGCAAAGCGGTAAATGACGCTGTTTCGGCTCTTCCCGAAAAAATGCGTGAGGCGGTTTTCCTTGTGTATTTTGAGGATATGACATATGACGAAGCGGCAAAGGTTTTGGGTAAAAGCAAAAAACAAATAGACAACCTTTTATATCGTGCAAAAAAAGAGCTTCGCGTTATTCTCGAAGAGGAGAGTGAGCTTGAATTATGAGAGATTTAAACGAATGCAAGGCTGAAATTTTCAGCCGAAGCGAAAAGGCAATAAAAATTCGCGAAAAAAAGCGCAAGCGAATACTGTACGGCGTTTTGCCCGTGTTAATTTGCATCGGTATTTTTACGGCGGCAATTTTCCCGAATATGCCTTTTTTAAAATCAAAAGACTTCGATGCCGAAAGCGGTGATGCGGGCGTGTTTTTGACTGTCGAAGGCGACGAAGCGGAGCTTTGCCGCATTACGGATGAAGAAAAAGCCGAAGAAGTGTATTCGAATATTCTAACGCTTTTTAACGGTGACGAAACTTATATCGGCGAAAGCGTCGCGGGGAGCTCTTCCGGAACGCTCGGTGCTTTTCCCGAAGCATCCGGCAACAGCCAAAGCGCGGAATATGTTTTAACCTTTTCGCTTGACGGTGAAAAAGAATTGTTCGCATTTCGCGACGGAAGACTGTACCGTGAAGCAACAGGAGAAAGCGTTTGTGTTTCCGAAGAAGAACTTAAGGAAATTATAAATTTTTAGAAAAGAGGTAAGGTTTATGAAAAAGAAAACGAAAATAATTATCGCGGTTGTTGCCGTAATTCTTTGCGCGGTGCTGTTTGTTCCCATTCCCGGGGGCGGTGTTAAGGACGGCGGCACAAGGGAATTTACATCACTTACCTACAAAATCGTAAAATGGAATCGTCTTACGGGTGGCGGCGTGTACGACAAAACAAAGATCTATTTCTTTCCGAAGAATTTTAAATCTTTAGACGGACTTTGGAGCTATGAAGAAGGCTCGGTTTTGTACAGCTTTAACGCCACGGTTTTGGAAATAAACGGAAATACCGTAACGGTAGAACCGCTCGAAGGCGAAGATGAGCGCCGAAGCTCCGATAAAATTTCGTTCGGATACGAAAAAAGTGAGCTTACAAAAGCCGGTATTTCCGAGGGAAGCCTTGTTACCGTCTCGTATTCGGGCGACATAGCCGAAACGTATCCCGCGCAAATTACCGCGAAAGAGGTAAAGCTTGCTACGGAGCTTAGGGATGTCGAATATATCGATGTGTGGGTTGACAAGGGCGATTGTGACAACGAAACGGAAGACGGTTCGTACGACGTTATAATAAAAAGTATTTACAAGGACTGCTTTTTTGCCGAATCGGTAATTCCCTTAAGATACGAAATGAAGTTTAACTGCACGCTTTCGGACGAGTGGTGCGTGGGCGATCAGGTTCTTTGCGAATTCGAAAACGCTTATTTTGACGACGAAAACAACCGTATGGAAGCATACGGCGTAACGGTTAAGGAAAGTACTTTTGAAATGCAAGAGGGCGTTGCGTACAAGCCCGTAATATATCTTTACCCCGAAAAAGAAATGCCCGTTGCGGTTGAGCTTTTACTTAACGGTACGCTTACTTGTACTTACCCCGAATACAACGGCGGCTGGAGTGTTACGGCGTCGCCCGACGGCGCTTTAAAAGACGAAAGCGGACAAAGCTACAATTACCTTTATTGGGAAGGTGACATAAAGGGCGATTGGGATTTTTCCGAAGGCTTTTGCGTAAAGGGCGAGGACACGGCAGCGTTTCTTGAAAACACACTTTCTCGATTGGGACTTACACGGCGCGAGGCGAATGAGTTTATTGTATTTTGGCTTCCGAAAATGCAGGCGAATGAGTACAATATTATTTCCTTCCAAGGGGAGGAATACGAAAACGCGGCAAAGCTTAACATAAGCCCTCAGCCCGACACGGTAATAAGAGTTTTTATGACCTACAAAGCGAGCGACGAATACGTCGATTTACCCGAACAAGAGCTTACTTCTCCCGAAAGAAAAGGCTTTTGCGTGGTTGAGTGGGGTGGCAGCGCGCTTTGCGCGCAACTAAATCCGCCTTCCGGCGGCGCGCCGAAGGCGCAGTTCTATTCGCCTTGCGGCGAGTGATATTTGCTTCGCAAGT
>CAZRXQ010000142.1:0-2807 GCA_964604065.1 uncultured Eubacteriales bacterium
GCCATTGCGCGAACTTCCTTCGCTCTTGTAACGGTTGTGTTCATCTTTCCGTTTTCAAGAAGAGATGTAACCATATTACGAAGCATGGCGTCACGGTGATCACTTGCTCTGCCGAGTTTTCTGGTACCGGGCATCTAAAATCACTCCTTTGCCGAAATGGGACTTATTCGTCCTCGTCATGAAGAGCAAAGCCGAGAGAAGCAAGCTTAGCAACAACCTCATCAAGAGATTTTCTGCCGAGATTTCTGACTCTCATCATATCCTCTTCCGTCTTGTTAATCAAATCTTCAACAGTGTTAATTCCGGCTCTCTTGAGGCAGTTGAAGGAACGAACCGAAAGGTCAAGCTCTTCGATTGTCATTTCAAGAACCTTTTCTTTTGCACTGTCATCCTTAACTACCATAATCTCGGTGTTGGAAACCTCGTCGGAGAGGTCAACGAAGAGATTGAGATGCTCAGTAAGAATCTTTGCGGCAAGCGAAACAGCCTCTTTAGCGGAGATTGTGCCGTCTGTCCAAACCTCAATAGTGAGCTTGTCGTAGTCGGTGATCTGACCTACACGGGTGTTGTCAACCGTATAGTTTACTTTTAACACGGGTGTGTAAATAGAATCTATTGCTATAACACCAATCGCGGGATCGAGAAGCTGTTTGTTTCTGTCGGAAGAAACATAGCCTCTGCCCTTGTCTGCCGTAAGCTCCATAGCAACGTGAGCGTCGGCATCAAGTGTAGCAATGTGGTGCTCGGGGTTGAGTATTTCGACCTCTGAATCAGCCTTAATATCACCCGCGGTAATCTCCCCGGAGCCGTTCGCCTCAACATACATAATCTTGGGACCGTCTCCGTGGATTTTGAGAATAACGCCCTTAAGGTTAAGAACTATCTCGGTAACATCCTCTTTTACGTTCGGGATTGTAGAGAACTCGTGAAGCACTCCGTCAATCTTTACGGATGTTATCGCATAACCCGGGAGTGAAGAGAGAAGCACACGGCGAAGGCTGTTGCCCAAGGTTGTGCCGAAGCCTCTTTCAAGCGGCTCAACAACAAATGCACCGTAAGCGGAATCTTCCATTGAGTCCGTAAACTCAATTCTGGGTTTTTCAATACCAATCATACCAAACCCTCCTTAAATTTCACAGAATAACTGTGTGAGTCTGACTTGTAAAAACAAATCGATAAGGTAAAGAGCATTATTTTGAATAGAGCTCGACGATGAGGTGTTCCTCAACAGGAGCCTCAATCTGATCTCTTTCGGGAAGGTTAACAACCTTACCGCTGAGATTTTCACGGTTAACTTCAAGCCACTGCGGAACAGGTCTTGAATCGTTAGCTTCTGCAATAGCCTTAAAGGAATCCGACTGAGCGGTTTTCTCCTTAACGGAAATTGCGTCGCCTGCCTTAAGAAGATAAGACGGGATATCAACCTTTCTGCCGTTTACGCAGAAATGACCGTGAGTAACAAGCTGTCTTGCTTCTGCGCGGGAGTTTGCCCAACCGAGAAGATAAACAACATTGTCAAGACGGCTTTCGCAGATGCGAAGAAGGTTTTCACCTGTCTGGCCCTGCTTCTTTTCAGCCATAAGGAAATACTTGTGGAACTGACCCTCAAGAATTCCGTAGTAACGTTTTGCTTTCTGCTTTTCACGAAGCTGCATTCCGTACTCTGAAACTTTCTTACGGCTCTGACCGTGCTGGCCGGGAGCGTAAGAACGGCGCTCAAGAGCGCACTTGTTGGTATAGCATCTGCCACCCTTTAAGAAGAGCTTTTGACCCTCGCGGCGGCAAAGTTTGCATACCGCACCGGTATATCTTGCCATAATTTGTTTCCTCCTATTATGTTATACGCGCCTTCTCTTAGGCGGACGGCAGCCGTTGTGAGGAATAGGGGTTACGTCTTTAATGAGTGTAACATCAAGACCGGCAACCTGCAAAGCTCTGATGGCAGCTTCTCTTCCTGCACCGGGACCCTTAACATAAACTTCAACAGTTTTCATACCATGCTCAATGGCAGCCTTAGCGGCAGTCTCTGCGGCAGTCTGAGCTGCGAAGGGAGTGGACTTACGAGAACCTCTGAAGCCCATCTCACCCGAGCTTGCCCACGAAACGGCATTGCCCTGAGTATCTGTAATAGTAACTATTGTGTTATTGAAGGTGGATTGGATATGAGCCGCACCGCGTTCAATATTTTTGCGTTCACGACGCTTGCGCGTGCCGACACCTTTTTTGCCGGTAACTTTAGTAGCCATTAGAATACCTCCTTCGACTTATTTCTTCTTGTTTGCTATCGTCTTCTTCGGACCCTTGCGTGTACGAGCATTGGTCTTAGAACGCTGACCTCTTACGGGAAGTCCTTTGCGATGACGAACACCGCGATAGCAACCGATTTCTACAAGTCTTTTGATATCAAAGGCTGTTTCACGACGAAGATCGCCTTCAACTTTTACATTGTGATCGATATATTCACGTAACTTTGCTACATCGTCTTCGGAAAGATCCTTGACTCTTGTGTCGGGATTGACACCTGTAGCTGCAATAATGTCGCTTGCTGTCTTGCGGCCTATACCGTAGATATAGGTAAGACCGACCTCGACTCTTTTATCTCTTGGTAAATCAACACCTGAAATACGCGCCATTTGTCAGTTGCACCTCCAAAAATTGGTTTGCGTAAAGGCTTAGCCCTGACGCTGTTTGTGCTTGGGATTTTCACAGATTACCATTACTTTTCCCTTGCGCTTGATTATCTTGCATTTTTCGCAAATTTTCTTGACAGAAGGTCTGACTTTCATTAGAATACCTCCTAAAATTCA
>CAZRXQ010000143.1:0-2796 GCA_964604065.1 uncultured Eubacteriales bacterium
ATGGGAGATTCCGTTTTAAGAAGCGGAACTGCCTGACGCTGCATGTTAGCACCCATAAGTGCACGGTTGGCGTCGTCGTTCTCAAGGAAGGGAATCATTGCCGTAGCAACGGAAACAAGCATCTTCGGCGAAACGTCCATATAATCCGGAACGGAAGGCGAAACCTCGCGGAACTCGTCGCGGTAACGAACCGTTACACGGTCATTGAGGAAATGTCCTTCCTCGTCAAGGGGCTCATTTGCCTGTGCAACGCAGAAGTTATCCTCTACGTCGGCTGTCATATACTCAATCTCTTTAAGAACTATACCCTTTTCCTTGTCTATTTTGCGGTAAGGTGCTTCAATAAAGCCGTACTTGTTGATTCTCGCAAATGTGGCAAGATAGGAAATAAGTCCGATGTTAGGTCCTTCGGGGGTCTCTATGGGGCACATTCTGCCGTAGTGGCTGTAGTGAACGTCACGAACCTCGAAGCCCGCACGGTCTCTTGAAAGACCGCCCGGTCCCAATGCGGAAAGACGTCTCTTGTGAGTAAGCTCCGCCAAGGGGTTTGTCTGATCCATAAACTGAGAAAGCGGAGATGAACCGAAGAACTCTTTTATTGCGGCAATAACGGGTCTTATGTTAATAAGCGCCGCGGGAGTAGCCTTGTCGGGCTCCTGTGCCTGAAGAGTCATACGCTCTCTTACAACTCTCTCCATTCTCGTAAAGCCGATTCTGAACTGGTTCTGAAGAAGCTCGCCTACGGAACGGATTCTTCTGTTACCGAGGTGGTCAATGTCGTCGGTCGTGCCGAGCTCATTGCCGAGGCAGTTTACGTAGTTTATGGAAGCGAATATATCATCTATTGTGATGTGTTTGGGAATAAGCTCGTCACAGCGCTCCTTTAAAGCTTCAAGAAGCTCATCCGTGGAGTCGCAGGTATTGAGAATATCCGAAAGCACGCTGAAGCATACCTTTTCGTTTATGCCGATTTCTTCAAGCTGTTCTCTCGAAATATCGGAGATGAAGTCGGTGGGGTCAACCATACCGTTGGAAAGAACCTTTACGGTCTTGCCCTCTTCTTCGCTCGCCAAAATAACCTCTTTAACACCGGCTCTTTCGATTTCGTAAGCCTTATCCTTAGAAAGCTTTTCGCCTTCGTCCGCAAGGAGTTCACCTGTAAGCGGATCGAATACAGGGGCAGCCAAAACGCCGCCTACGATTCTTTCGCCGATTGCAAGCTTTTTGTTGTATTTGTATCTGCCGACTCTCGAAATGTCGTATCTGTGCGGATCGAAGAAGAGTCCGTCAAGGTGCGACTGAGCGGTTTCAAGCGTGGGCGGCTCGCCGGGACGAAGCTTTTTGTAAACCTCAAGAAGAGCCTCTTCCGTATTCTGAGTCGTATCCTTCTCAAGAGTAGCCTCTATTCTGTCGTCGTAGCCGAAGAAATCGCGAATATCCTGATTCGAAGAAAGACCTAAAGCTCTGATGAAGGTTGTTATCGGAAGCTTTCTGTTCTTGTCTATTCTTACGTTGAATATATCGTTCTGGTCGGTTTCGTATTCAAGCCAGGCACCTCTGTTGGGGATAACCGTGGAGGTGAAAAGCTTTTTACCGTTTTTGTCGAAGGTGTTTCCGAAATAAACACCGGGCGAACGAACGAGCTGAGAAATAATTACGCGCTCCGCACCGTTAATAACGAACGTACCGCTGTCGGTCATTATGGGGAAGTCTCCCATATAAACCTCGTTCTCTTTAATTTCGCCTGTTTCCTTGTTGTAAAGTCTTGCGATAACGCGAAGGGGCGCGGCGTATGTTGCATCCCTTTCCTTACATTCCGTTACGCTGTACTTCGGCTTTTCGTCCATACGGTAATCAATAAAGGTCAAAACCAAATTACCCGTATAGTCCGTAATCTCGTCGATATCGCGAAATACCTCTCTGAGGCCGACATCAAGGAACCACTTGTATGAGTTCTTTTGCACCTCAATAAGGTTGGGCATCTGCATAACCTCATTGATACCGGCAAAGCTCATTCTTGTGTTCTTTCCGAGCTTGACGGGTTTCACATTAGCCATAAGACACATCACTCCGTTCTTATTTTAAATTCTTTTTCACCGAAGCGGCTGAAAAAAGAAATAATTAACACTGAAAATACAATAATTTCCGCACCGCCGTAATTCAAATAGCGGTATTATTCCATTATTATAGATTATAATATTATAAACTCGCCGCGACAATCTGTCAATAGGAATTTACCTATTTTTTGATGAGTTTTCACTATTTTTTACCAAACAAATTGTGCAATTCGCTGTAATCCCCGAACAGCCCGACACCGTTGTTAAGTATTTTGCCCGCAAAAATCCGAAAGTATGTTAAAAATCCCGATTGCACAAGGCGTGCAACCGGGAAACCGTTGTTTGTTCTGTTTGAATTTTAAATCAAGCCGAAAAGTGCGGCTATTTTTTCCACTATAAACGAGCAAAGCGCAAACGGAAGCGTGTGATAAATCGCAAGAAACGCCTCGCCGTCCTCGTTGTCGGGTATTGAAGATGTCGGAATGCTCTTATCCTGTCTTCCCTCGTACTTAAGTTCAAACGCCTGCGAATACGTTACGCCGCCCTCGCCGAAAAGCTGAAAGCGCACATAGCAACCGAGCTTATCCTCGTAATCGTTAAGGTCGATTGTAAAGTCCTCGCAAATAACCTTGCCGTCTGCTATCCACTGAATTTTGTCACAGTCTCTGTCGGGGTCAACCTCAACGGTAATTGTATTCTCCGCATCGTTTACGGTAATATTCGTTACAATCGGCACTTC
>CAZRXQ010000144.1:0-2783 GCA_964604065.1 uncultured Eubacteriales bacterium
TTTTTGCGGTGAGTTTTTCTTTTTTCTCTTTCAAAAAGCGACATTTAATGCCGAGGGGCGGATTTATAATATTACGGGAGACAAAAGAGGGTGATGGTGTAAAAACTGTTATATATGCAGATGTGCTTGTTGCGGTGAATATTTACGTTACATATTTTTTGATTGTTGCCGCAAGGCTGTTTTTGAAAAAGGAAACAAAAGGGCTTTTTGTTGCGCTTGCGTCCGTTTTGGGTGGGCTTTCGTCGCTTGAGGTGCTTTTAGATGTGAAAAGCGTTGCCGCGGGGGTTGTGTTCAAGCTTGCGGCTTCCGCTGTAATTACGTTAATCGCATTTTTGCCGAAGAGCCTTTCGGGATTTTTAAAGGCGTATTTCGCGTTTTTTTCGGTCGGCTTTATTTTCGGCGGGATAATGCTTTTTTTCGAGTATACCTTTCATCCCGAAAAGGTGATGTTTATAAACGGAACGGTGTATTTCGACGTGAGCGTTTTGTTTATTGTGATTATGTCACTTTTAGGCTACGGCGCCGTTATGCTTCTTGACAGGCTTTTGAAAAAGCGTGCGTCGCAAAATACTCTTTATACCGTAACGGTTTTGTTCAGAGGAAAAAAGGCTTCCTTCAGGGCGCTTTACGATACGGGCAACAATCTTTCGGACGGCTTTGACGGACGCCCGGTAATTTTGACGGAGCTTTCTGCCGTAAAGGAACTTTTTTGTGCAAACGAATATTGCTATTTAAAAGAAAACGATTTTTCTTTTGAGCCGCCCGAGAGCCTTTTAAAATACACGAGAATAATCGCGGGCAAAAGCGTTTGCGGAAGCTCGCTGTTTTGGGCGTTTTTGCCGGATAAGGTGTATATAAAAGACGGAAAAACGACGTGCGTTACGGATTTTGCGGCAATTGCCGTTACTGCCGTGGGGTTAAAGGAAGAAGAGTACAGCGCACTTCTCGGTAATACGATTTTTGAAAGGAGCAAAAAGACAGATGAAACTAAGGTTTGAAAAAATAAAGGCGGTTATTTTAAGCTTGAAGCTGAAATTTTTGTCGGATTCGGTATTTTACATTAACAGTCCGCAAACACTGCCGCCTCCGCTTGACAAAAAAGAAGAGGAAAAATGCATTGAGGCATTTGTAAACGGAAGCAAAAAAGCGCGTGAGGAGCTTATTGTTCACAACCTGCGCCTTGTTGTATACATAGCGAAAAAATTCGAAAATTCGGGAGTTAACATTGAGGACCTTGTATCTATCGGTACAATAGGGCTTATTAAAGCAGTTAACACCTTTCGTCCCGATAAAAACATAAAGCTCGCGACATATTCCTCCCGTTGCATTGAAAACGAAATTCTTATGCATTTAAGAAAGGTGAATCAGCAAAAGAACGACATTTCGCTTGACGAACCGCTTAATGTTGATTGGGACGGCAACGAGCTTCTTCTTTCGGATGTTCTCGGCAGTGACGGGCTCGAAATAAATTATAATGTTGAGGATGAGGACGAAAAAAGAATTCTTATGATGTGTATGCAGTCGCTTCCGCAAAGAGAGCGGCTTATTATGAATATGCGCTTCGGGCTTGCGGGCGAAAAGGAGCATACTCAAAAGGAGGTTGCGGATATATTGAATATTTCGCAAAGCTATATTTCGCGGCTTGAAAAGAGAATTGTTTTGCGCCTAAAAAAGGATATTGAAAAAATCACGGTGGAAAATTAAGGATAATATTCAATAAATTTCCCGAAAACTATTGAACAATCGGAATAATCGGAGTAAAATCGTAAAAAAGGGACTTCCCGATTAAGAAGGTGCTTTGATGAATAAAGCGGAATTTATGTTTAAGGCTATAGATGTTTTGGGCTATTTGCCGCAAAACGCTTTGAAATTCGACGGCATTGTCTGCGTTAAGGACATAAGCTATTCGAATAAGGGCAAAGGTAATATCACAAGCGGTGATTTGTATTACAGACCCGAGCTTGTTTCGGACGGCAAGGTTCATCCCGTTATTGTTTATATTCACGGTGGCGGCTTTATTAAAGGCGACAAAAGCTACCGCGTAAGCGTTTCGGAATATTACGCAAGCCTCGGGTATTATGTTTTTTGCATTAACCACCGTATGCCGCCCGAAGCACCGTTCCCGGAAAACATAGGCGATTGCGTAGAGGCACTGAACTTTCTTCCGACGCTTTCCTTAAAATATCCGATAGACCTTGACAATATCATTTTAACTGGCGATTCCTCGGGCGCTTATATGTGCGCATACCTTGCGGCGCTTAAGTTCGATTCCGAGGTTAAAAGTAAAATTCCCGTTTCCGAAATAAGCGTCGGCATAAAGGGGCTTATGCTTATGTGCGGAATTTACGACGTAAATGTTTTAATGCGCGGGAAAAAGCTTTTCGGAGTTATTCCCGAAACTGCGCGTATGCTTCTTGATTTTGACATAAAAAGCGATTTTTCGAATTTTTCGGAATACAAATATGCGTCGCTTATATCCCCGTCGGATTTTGTCAACGACAACTGGTGCGCCTCTTTTATTTGTTGGGCAGACGACGACCTTGTTTGCGTGGGGCAGGGTGAGCCTATGGGCGAAAGGCTTAAAAAGCATTGCCCCGTGTGCCGCGAATATCACTGCAAGGGCATCATAAATAATCACTGCTACCACTTAATGCCGAAGTACAGTAAATACGCACGCGAATGTATGGAAGCCTCCGCGGAGTTTTTAGCTGAGGTTACGGCGTGCGAATGTAACGTAAAATAATATTATAAAACAACAAAAAAATAAAAGCTTCGACCGAAGG
>CAZRXQ010000145.1:0-2766 GCA_964604065.1 uncultured Eubacteriales bacterium
AATCAGTCTTCTTTTGCAACTACGAGCTTACCGTTGTAATAACCGCAAGCTGTGCAAAGTCTGTGAGGTCTTTTGAACTCACCGCAGTTGGGGCATTTTACAAGTGCGGGAGCGTCCATTTTCCAAACATTGGATCTTCTCTTATCTCTTCTTGCTTTGGAAACTCTTCTCTTCGGTACTGCCATTTTAGCTTTCCTCCTTATTTAATGCGAAAACGCTTGTTTACTCGTTATCATAAAATTGCAACAAGCCCTCAAGGCGGGGGTCTATTGCTTTTTTGCAGGTGCACGGACCTTCGTTAAGGTTTTTGCCGCATTGCGCGCAAATACCCTTACAGTCCTCACTGCAAAGAAATTTCGAGGGCAACTGTAAGTTGATGTCTTCACTCACAAGCTCGTCAAGGTTAAGGCGCATATCCGAAACCTGAAGGAACTCGTCGTTGTCCTCATTGTTAAGAGAAGCAATCAAATTGTGCTCAACCGGGAACACATACTCACGCGAAACCTGCTCACAGCATCTGTCGCAGGGGGCTTCGTATGTAAACGCCGCAACGGCGTTAAGTGAAACGATTCCCGTGTTGTTTTTAACGAAGCCGGAAACTCTGACGGGCTTTTTTATCGGGTGCATTCCCGACACCGAAAGCTCGGCAAGTGTCATCTCATAATCGAACGACACCTTCGCGCCGTCTACATTAAAAACAGACTCAAGCTCAATTATCATAATACTACCTCTCAACACGCCTAAATATTATATTATCTTGCACCCTGTTTGTCAACTGAAATTTTTCAAAAAATCGGTTTTTAGCGTGAATTATTTCTTAATTTTTCAAAATTTACCGAAAAAACGCACGCAAAAAATAAAAAACAGGCGCAAATTTTTCTTTTCTCACCCGAAAAAAGCGGCAAGCAAATTTTTCTTGCCTGCCGCCGCGATATTAAATGTACTCAGATTTTCGTTGCGTAATCGAAAATTCTTGCGGGAAGCTTTTCCTCATCCTCGGAAACCGTGAATACGAAATCCGTATCGGTAATCTCGGAAAGCTTTTTAACCTTCGAAAGAAGGTCGGCGAATTTTTCGTAATCTCTGCCTACGATTTTGAATGTGGCATCAACGAAAATTTCCGTTATGTCGTGATCCTGTGCAAGAATACCGCTGAGCATTCCGTAGAAAGCGTCTGCGCCTTCAACGTCATATCTCTCAGTCTCGATAAGTCTTGCCTTGTGAGTTACCTCATAAGTAAGTAACGGGGATTTTTCGATGCAGACGATTGTTCCGTTGGAATTCTTCACTGCATCGTTGATAAGGTCGATAAGTCTTTTTGTTTTACCCGAACCTTTGTTGCCTATAATAAGTGAAACCATATTTATTACCTCCGCTTTTATATTAACACCGAAGTGTTATTACCTTTTATTTTTGAAGTCTTTTTTCAAGAAGCGCCTTGTGCTCCTCGTAGCCGGGTTTGCCCAAAAGCGCAAACATATTCTTTTTGTAGCTTTCAACGCCGGGCTGGTCGAACGGATTGATTCCGAGGATATATCCCGAAACGGCACACGCCTTTTCAAGGAAATATACAAGACAGCCGAATTCATACTCGCTCATCTCGGGTACTTCGAGAACCATATTCGGCACGCCGCCGTCGGTGTGCGCTAAAACAGTTCCGAGGAAAGCCTTTTTGTTTACAAAGTCAAGGCTCTTTCCCGCTACGAAATTAAAGCCGTCGCCGTTTTCGGGGTCAAAGCCTATTGTAAGCTCGGTTTTCGGCTTGTCGAACATAACAACCGTTTCGAACATTACCCTTTCGCCCTCTTGAACGTACTGCCCGAGCGAATGAAGATCCGTTGAAAATACAGCCGATGAAGGATAAAGACCCTTGCCGTCCTTGCCCTCGCTTTCGCCGAAGAGCTGCTTGAACCACTCGTTCATCATGGTGTAATCTGGTTCGTAAGAAACCATCATTTCAACCGACTTACCCTTGCGATAAAGAATGTTTCTGAGTGCGGCATACTTGTAGCAGTCGTTCAAATGAACGTCTCCCGAAAGAAGAGCCTCGCGCTGTGAAGCGGCGCCTGCCATCATTTTGTCGATATCTATTCCCGCCGCAGCTATGGGAAGAAGACCTACAGCCGTCAATACGGAATATCTGCCGCCGACATCATCGGGAACAACGAAGGTTTCGTAGCCCTCTCTGTCGGAAAGCTCCTTTAATGTGCCGCGCTTTTTATCCGTTGTTGCGTAAATTCTTTTTGCCGCGCCCTCTTTGCCGTATTTCTTTTCGAGCAATTCCTTAAATACTCTGAAGGCTATTGTGGGCTCTGTTGTAGTACCTGACTTGGAAATTACGTTTACCGAAAAATCCTTACCCTCGCACAGCTTAACGGTTTCGGCAAGTGCTGCCGAAGAAAGCGTGTTGCCGGCAAAATAAATTTCCGGTTTTTCAAGCACATTGTGATTCTGCGACTTGCAGAATTCAATTGCGGCTCTTGCACCGAGATATGAACCGCCGATTCCTATTACCACAAGAACATCGCTGTCACTGCGAATTTTTTCGGCAGCCGCTTTGATTCTTGCGAATTCCTCTTTATCGTAATCAATCGGAAGATCGAGCCAACCTAAAAAGTCGTTACCCACTCCCGAACGGGAATTAAGCTTTTCAACAGCCGAAAGCACCTCGGGCTCAATTGACTTAATATCTTCCTCGGTTACGAAGCCCTCAAGATACTTTGTGTTGAGTTTTACTGACAAATTTATTCATCTCCTTGGAAACCG
>CAZRXQ010000146.1:0-2763 GCA_964604065.1 uncultured Eubacteriales bacterium
CTTCACATCGCGTTTTGTGAGAGGATTATTTTACCGTCGTCGGTGAAGGCGGCTATTAAGCCGTTTCTGTTCACGCAGGAATATATGGGTACTTTTGCTTTTACTGTCAAATTCCATTTAACATTCGGGTAAATTTTGCCGAGGTAATTTGTAACAACGGCGATTTTCGGGTTAAGCTTTTTCAAAAAGCTTCCCGATGACGAGCCGAAATACCCGTGGTGACCTATTTTTAAAAGGTCTACCTCGCCTATTTTGTCGCCGTACTCCTGTTCAAGACCGGAATCGCTTGTAAAATCCGCCGCCAAAAATGCGCTTCTTTCGCCTTTTGTCACCTTAACGCCTACGCTTGAAGCGTTTTCGCCGTTGCCTTTGAGCGCCTCGGGCGTTACTGTATTAAAAAATTTAACGGTAAAGTCGCCGAACTCGAACTCGTCGTCGGGCAAGTCGCTTATAACGCGAACCTTCTTTTTTTGAAGCGCGGCAATAATTTTTTTGTATGTTTCTGCGTTGCCCCAATCCTCGCTTTCAAGGCTTGTGCCCACCGATTCGTCATATTCCTTAAAATACGCCTTACCTATTATAATGTCGGGATCGTTTATGATATCCTCGAAATTGCCTATATGGTCATAATGGCAGTGCGTTCCGAGAATAAAGGTTAAATACACCTTACCGTTTTTATTTGCCGCAACCTTTTTAATGTAATTTATGACATCGTCGCGAAAGCCGTGATACTCCGTCTTTTTTCTGGGGTTAGAGTTTCCCTCTCCCGAATCTATAAGCGCGAATTTGCCGTTGCTTTCAAGTAAAATACAATCGGAATTCGCCGTATTGAGAAAATGAATTCTGTCGTCGCCGTAGGAATAGTCGAAGGTTTCTTCCTTTATATCGTAATTCTTTTCGTATTTATTGCACAATATATATGTATAAATATCAAGTAAAAAAACAGACGTCATTATAACGGTGATAACCCATGTGGCAATTATTCTCGCGATTTTCCGCGAGCTTTTCGGGGCTGATTTTTTCTTCATTTTCTCACCCTCCTTACAATAACGGCTAAAACAAGGCACACAAGAAGTGCCGAAAACACATCAAGAAAAACAAAGCTTGCGAAAATTGCGATAATCGTTAAAATTTCAAGAATACCTTTTTCCTTAAACGAAGCTGCCACAAGCGAAAACGGCACATTTTGCCACGCCGAAACGATAAGCACAACGGCAAGCGAATGTACGGGGACTCTCGAAAAAAGCGAATCGCCGAAAATCGCAGCCACCGACAAAGCCAAAACGCCCACGGCTGCCGAAGCGACGGAAAACGCTTTTACCCTGTACCCTCTTAACGGAAAGCCGCCCGCAAGTCCCGAGAGCGCATTGGAAACGCCTGCCGATACGCTGTCGCGCTTCGAAGAAAATTTGTAAGCGAATAAAATAAACGCCATAGCCGCGCCGCCCGCAAGAGCGGTAAGTATACCTTCAACGGAGAATTCTTCAATACCCAAAAACGGCAAAAAGCTCTCAACACCCGAAAGCGAAAAAACATTCGAAAGCGCACCGACCTCAAGAATCGGCGACGTTTCCCCGTCGGGATTTAAAAAGAGATTCAGCACAAAGGGAACAGCTACCGAAAACACCTCGGCGGGAAAATATTTCGAAAGCTTTTTGAACTTAAAGGGGTACGTTATCATGGCAAAAAGCGTAATAGTTCCGTAAAACACGCCGCGCCAATTCGGATGAAAGCCGAGATATCTGTAATTTTTAATTATTTCAAGCGTTGTGGAGCCTGTTGCGCCTATTCCGAAATAATATGTGGTAAAAAGTGCCGTTGCCGCAAAAGCAAGACCAAGCGCCGCACCGGCTGTTACGCAGGAAGGAACCTTTATTCTTTTCCCTAAAAGCTTTACCGCGACAAAAAGCAATGCCGCAAAAAGAAGCGACACCGGAAGATACCCTGCGCCGACCGTTCCCGCAACAAAAACAACGGGAACACTAAGAAACGCATCCGTCGCGAAAATCTCGTTTTTTTGAGTAACGGACAAAATAAGGCACACTATAGAACACGCGAGTGCGTAATAAATATTAAGACCCAGACACGCCGAAACGGCAAACGCATACGAAAAAGCAATGCCCGCCGAAGTCAGCCCGAAGCCCGCATATTTTAAAAAGCTTTTGTTTTCGGTGCTCAAAAATCTCACCTCAAATTCAGTATAAAAGCTATAATACTATATTTGTTCAAAATTAACAAGACTTTTTCACCAATTATTTCTTTTATATTTTAACAATTATTTAATTCGAAATAATATTGACAATTTTGCCGTAATAGCATATAATTGGGACGATACAAAAGAATGGAGTGTCTATGTATGGAAAAACTTACAGCAAAAAGACTTGTCATAATTTTGGCGTCGCTTTGCATCGCAGTAGCTCTTATAACAACAAATAACGCCGCCACAATTTTGGCTGTCCGCGCACAAAGAAACAAAAACAATGTAAACATTGTCGAACAACAGCCTCAAAGCGGCACACAGTCCGGCGCTGTAAGCGGCAATAACGACAGCACACCCTCCGGCGGCTCTCAGTCGTCTTCTCAGGATTCCGCACCTTCTTCGGGTGATTCGCAGTCCTCTTCCTCGGATTCCGGAAACAGCACAGCTCAAACGCCCTCCGGCTCAACCGGCTCGCAGTCCGGTGACTCAGGCAAGGCGGACTCCGGCAAAACCGATTCAAACGGCACGCTTTCCGCAAAAGAGGTTGTTGACTATTACAAAAA
>CAZRXQ010000147.1:0-2735 GCA_964604065.1 uncultured Eubacteriales bacterium
TTATTCCCAAAATTCAAGCTCTTTTGAAACAGCCTCGGCATCGTCCATTCCGAGCTGTTGCATAAGCTCGTGCGCGGCGTTGTAGCCGAGCTTTTTCTGGCGGTTGTTCATTGAAGCTATTTCTATAATAATGGCAAGGTTTCTGCCCGGGTTTACGGGAACTACCGTTGCGGGAACTTTTATACCGAGAATGGTAGTGTATTCATCCTCAATGCCGAGCTTGCCGTAATTTTTTTCCGGGTCCCACGGCTCAAGCTGAATAACAAAATCTATTTTTTCCGTAAGCTTTACAGCGCCTGCACCGAAAAGCGTTCGGGCGTTTACTATACCTATTCCGCGAAGCTCCATAAAATGCCGTATGTTTTCGGGCGCAGAGCCTACGAGCGTTTTTGAAGAAACACGCTTTATTTCAACGGCGTCGTCCGCTATGAGTCGGTGACCGCGCTTAATAAGCTCAACCGCGGTTTCGCTTTTACCCACGCCGCTGTCGCCCAAAATAAGTATGCCCTCGCCGTAGACCTCGACAAGCACGCCGTGACGTGTAATGCGTTCGGCAAGCTCAACTTCGAGATAGGCTATTATGGTTGCCATAATAAGAGATGTGGGCTCCGAGGTTCTCAAAAGCGGAACACCGTACTCCTTTGCCTTTAAAATGAATTCCTCGGGAACATCAAGGCTTCGCGTTAAAATTACGCACGACGGATGAAGTCCGAAAAATTTGTTGAGACGCTCGCTTACTGTTTCGGGGTCGAGTGTGCTTAAATAGCCCATCTCGGCAAGACCGACGAATTCCACGCGTTCCTTGTCAAAGTAGCCGTCGTAGCCCGCGAATAAAAGTCCGGGACGGTTAACGTCCTGAGACGTTATTACTATTTCGCTGTCGGGAAGCTCGGGCATAAAAACGGTTTCAAGTGAGTTGTCGCGTGCCACCTTGGAAACGGTGACAGAATATTTTCCGCTCAAGAAAAAACCTCCTTAATTACGGCACATTCCTTTATGCCGTAGTATTTAAAGCATTCTGCCGCATTTTTGTCTATAACCTCACCGAAAACGGCAATCGGCACGCACGGCGGACAGCTTACCGCCGCCTCGGCACAGATTCTCCCGACACAAAGCTCAATCGGAAGCTTTTCGCTTTCCGAAAAAAGCGCCTTTTGAAGTGTAAGAGACGGGGAAAGCTTTGAAGGCGCGGGAGGCGTTGTTGTTATCGGTGGCAGTTTTTTAATATTAAGAAGAGCATCCGAAAGAAGCTTAAGGTCGTTTTTGCCGTTAAAGGGCGACGCCATAAGCACAAGAAAGTCCGGGTCGTGAAACTCCGAATAAATTCCGCGGGCTTTAAGAATTTCGGAAAGCCCGTCACCCGTGTAGCCGAGACTTTTGGGTGCGACGGTTATTTTTAAGGGCTCGTTTCCGATTAAGGTGTAACCGAAAGAGGAAAGCGAGCTTTTAAGCTTTTCTGTTTCTTTCACATAATCGGAAAGCGTTTCCCCGAAGCTTTCAAGAAGCGGATTTACCGCGTCGAGAGACTGCAAAATAAGGTAAGACGGACTGCTTGTGGAAAAAAGCGAAAGAGCGCTTTTTGCGTTTTCCGAAAGATAAGAAGGTGCGTTTTTCCCTATGTGAAGATACGCGCCGCCCGTTAAAACGGGGAGCGTTTTATGTGCTGAATCACAGCACATATCAGCACCGAGGTCGATTGGGTGAAGACTGTTATTTAAAAATTTTAAATAAGCGCCGTGGGCGTTGTCAACGAGAAGAAGCACGCCGTGCTTTTTGCAAACCTTCGATATGTTTTTAATATCAAGCATATTCCCGAGATAGTCGGGGGATGTGACATATAAGCAGGAGGGCTTTTCCTTTTCGCGGGAAAGCGCCCTTTCGACCTCTTCGGGTGTTATGACGGACGAGTAATACGTACCGTTTTCCCCGAAAATCCACGAAACATTAATTCCGAGAAGCGCGGCGGCGTTAATAAACGCCTTGTGTGCGTTTCTGCCGGCGAGAATATTAAGCGGCTTGTTTTCTTTTTTCGCGTACAGCGTAAAAAGTCTTAACATTGCCTGAATTGCAAGTGTAGAGCCGCCCGTTGAGTAGAACGTGTGCGCGCCGAAAATTTCCGATGCGTTTTTTTCGCTTTCTTTTATAATTCCCGAAGGCGAAAAAAGATTGTCCGCACCGTCGAATTCGGTAATATCAAGCGCTTCAAAGCCCAAAACGGCTTTGCCCTTGTGACCGGGCATATGAAAACGCACCGCGTCGGATTTTATGTAATCGCGAACAAAATCGCAAATAGGAGTGTTCATTATTTTGAAAGCTCTCTTTTGACGGCTACGGCTATGGCGCATTCCATACGCTTTTTGAAAAGCTCGCAACCGTATTTGTAAACGCCCTTAACAGAGCCCGTTGCGTGGTATGCGTTTGCCGCACAGCCGCCCGAGCAGTAAAGCCTTGCCCAGCAGTCGCGGCACTCTTCTCTTGCGTAAACATTGCATTCGAAAAATTCGTTTTGAGTTTCTTTGTTCGTTACGCCGTCCCAAATATTGCCGAGCTTGAACTTTTCTTCTCCGACGAATTGGTGGCAGGGATAAAGGTCTCCCGAAGGCGTTACAGCCATATATTCCGTTCCCGAGCCGCAGCCGGAAATTCTTTTGTAAATACACGGGCCGCCCTTGATGTCTATCATATAGTGGTAGAAGGTGAAGGGCTTGTTTTCTTTGTCCCGTTCAAGCATCAAA
>CAZRXQ010000148.1:0-2692 GCA_964604065.1 uncultured Eubacteriales bacterium
GAAAATATTATGAAAGCAATTTGCGGTGAAAACACCGGCACAATTGTAAAATAAAATCAATCTACATATTAATTAACGGAGGTAAAATTATGAAAACAGTATATGCTAACACAAGAGAAAGAATGGACAAAACAATCGCTTCGCTTAAGTTTGAATATAATTCAATAAGAGCCGGCAGAGCAAATGCCGCGGTTCTCGATAAAATTCAGGTGGATTATTACGGATGCCCCACACCCATTAACCAGATGGCGGCTATTTCCGTTCCCGAAGCGAGAGTTCTTGCAATTCAGCCGTGGGATGCTTCCGCTTTATCACTTATAGAGAAGGCAATTTACGCTTCCGATCTCGGCATTAATCCCTCAAACGACGGCAGAATTATCCGTCTTGTTTTCCCGCAGTTAACCGAAGAGCGCAGAAAACAGCTTTCCAAGGATGTTTCAAAGCTCGGTGAAGAGTCAAAGGTTGCCATTCGTCAAATTCGTCGCGATTCAATCGAAAAAATCAAGACAATGAAGAAGAACTCCGAGATTACAGAGGACGATCAGAAAGACGGCGAGGAACAGCTTCAGAAAATCACAGACGAATATATCAAGAAAATTGACGAAATCTCCGCGGCTAAGACTGCCGAGATAATGGAAATCTGATTATGAATACGGATATACCCAAATTTGATGTTTTGCCAAAGCACGTTGCTTTTATTATGGACGGCAACGGCAGGTGGGCGCAAAACCGCGGACTTAAAAGAAGCGAGGGTCACAAAGCCGGCGCAAAGGTTTTTAAGGAAATAGGCGAATATTGCGCGGATGTGGGCATAGAATATATGACATTTTATGCCTTTTCCACCGAAAATTGGAACAGACCGAAAACAGAGGTTCTCGCTTTAATGAACCTCTTTAAGGAATATCTTCGCGACGGCGACAAAAGGCTCGGCGAAAACAAGGTAAGGCAAATGCGCCTTAGATTCATAGGTGAAAGAGCCGGTCTTCCTTCTGACCTTTTAAAGCTTATTGAAAAAGCGGAGCGCGAAACCGGCGAGTATTCAAAGGTTACCGTTAACATTGCGCTTAATTACGGCGGCAGAGCGGAAATAGTTCACGCCGCAAGAGAGCTTGCAAAACAGGCGGCAGAGGGTAAAATTTCGCCCGAGGATATTGACGAAAAGCTGTTTTCGCAGTACATATATACGGCAAATCAGCCCGACCCCGATATAATAGTCCGTCCCAGCGGCGAACAGCGTCTTTCCAATTTTTTGACGTGGCAGTCGGCTTATTCCGAGTTTTGGTATTCGGATGTTTTGTGGCCGGACTTTTCAAAGGAAGATGTAAATAAAATGCTCGGCGATTATCAAAACCGCCACAGAAGGTTCGGAGGTATTTAAATTGAAACAGCGTATTATTACGGGCGCTGTCGGCTCGACGGTATTTATAGGAGCTCTCCTTCTTATGAATACGCTCGTTTTCCCGGCATTTTTGGCGTTTTTATCGGTCGTTGCGGTTTGGGAGGTTGAAAAAGCGGTCGGCTTGAAAAACAAACCGATTTATGCACTGTCACTTGTGCTTTCGGCGGCTGTTCCGTTTATTTTCCATTACGGCATACAGTTTCCCGTTGCCGCGTTCGGCGGAATATATGTAATTTTAATTTTCGTGCTGCTGCTTATTAAATTCGAAGAAACAAAATTCGAGCAGGCAGTAACGGCAATTTTTGCGTCGGTTGCCATTCCGTATTCGTTTTCTTTGATGATAGCATTCAGGGATATTGACAGGCTTTCCTCGGAATTCACGAAAATCGACGGCATTTACTTAATTCTGTTTTCGTATTTTGCCGCATGGATGACCGACATTTTCGCTTATTTCGTCGGCAGTAAATTCGGTAAGCATAAGCTTTGCCCGAAAATAAGCCCGAAAAAATCCGTAGAAGGAGCTGTAGGCGGTGTTGTCGGCGAGGTTGTTTTAAATCTCCTTTTGCTTTTTGTGTTCAACAAATTTTTCTTCAACGGCGAATCGTTCCTTTCTTATCCTATAGTTGCCGTATTAAGCGTTGTTCTTTCGGTTGTAAGTATGTTCGGTGATCTTGCCGCTTCTACTATTAAAAGGAACTTCGGCATTAAGGATTTCGGAAAAATTCTCCCGGGACACGGCGGCATTATGGATCGCTTCGACAGCGTGCTGTTTGTTATGCCGGTGCTTTATTCCGCAATTTACATAATTTCCGTATATTGAGATAAAATAGATATGAAAACTGTTAATTTATTGGGTTCTACAGGTTCGATAGGTGTTCAGACACTTGATGTTGCAAGAAGTCGCGGCTATAAAATAGCCGCTCTTGCCGCTTATTCGGATTTTAAAAAGCTTGAAGAGCAAATAAGAGAATTCAAGCCGAAATACGCGGCGCTTGTTGACGAGAATGCCGCAAAGGAGCTTAAAGCAAGAGTTGCCGACACGGATGTTACCGTGCTTTCCGGTACTGAGGGCGTGTCCTTTTGCGCTGCCGAAGCCGAGGGCGATACGGTTCTTAATGCTGTTGTGGGTATGGCGGGACTTAAGCCTACGCTTGATGCCGTGAATGCCGGCAAGACTATAGCTCTTGCAAATAAAGAAACGCTTGTTGCGGGCGGCGAGCTTGTAACGAAAGCAGTTAAAGAAAACGGCGTTGCGCTTCTGCCTGTGGACAGTGAGCATTCCGCAATATTCCA
>CAZRXQ010000149.1:0-2660 GCA_964604065.1 uncultured Eubacteriales bacterium
GGTATGGCGGCGGCTCTTTCAAAGGCAAACGAAAATCTCGAAGAAAACGCCGCAAAGGTATCGGCGCTTCGCGACAGGCTTATCGACGGGCTTTCGACTATATCGCATTCGGCTTTAAACGGCACGAGAGACAACAGATTGCCCGGCAACGTGAGCTTTTGCTTTGAGGGAATAGAAGGTGAGGGACTTTTACTTCTTCTTGATGCAAAGGGTATTTGCGCTTCCTCCGGTTCGGCGTGTACCTCCGGCTCGCTTGATCCGAGTCACGTGCTTCTTGCAATAGGCAGACCGCACGAAATAGCGCACGGCTCGTTAAGGCTTTCTCTTTCTGAAGAAACCACCGAAGAGGAAATTGACTACATAATCGACTCCGTTAAAGAGGTCGTAGAAAGGCTTCGTGCGATGTCACCGCTGTGGCACGACAAGCTTTCGGGTAAAAAAGAATTTATTTTATGAGGTGAAAAGAAATGGCATTATACAGTGAAAAGGTAATGGAGCACTTTATGCATCCGCGAAACGTCGGCGTTATAAAAGATGCGGACGGTGTAGGTGAGGTGGGTAACGCAAAATGCGGCGACATTATGAAAATCTATTTAAAGGTGAAAAACAATATCATAGATGACGTTAAGTTCGAAACCTTCGGTTGCGGTTCGGCTATAGCTTCAAGCTCAATGGCAACCGAGATGATTAAGGGCAAGTCGATTGACGAGGCGCTTTCTCTTTCGAATAAGGCGGTTGCCGATGCGCTTGACGGACTTCCCGCGCACAAAATGCACTGCTCGGTGCTTGCCGAAGAAGCAATTAAAAAAGCGGTGGAAAATTATCGCGAAAACCGTAAGGAGAAGGAAGAATGATTTCAACAAGAGGTCGGTATGCCGTAAGGGTTATGATTGAGCTTGCCGAAAATTACGAAAAAGGAAGTGTGCCGCTCAGAGAAATTGCGGAGCATCAGGGGATATCGTTAAAATATCTTGAACAAGTTCTTTCGCTTTTAAAAAATGCTGGGCTTGTTAAGGGCTTAAGCTACAGAGGCGGCGGCTATGTGCTGACAAAACGCCCGGAGGAGTACACCGTTGCGGAAATTCTTTATGCCGCAGAGGGCGATTTAGCGCCCGTTGCGTGCCTTTCTCCAAAATCGAAACGCTGTGAAATGGCAGGCAGCTGTAAGACCCTTGAAATGTGGAGCGGCTATTACAAGCTTACCGACGAATATTTCAGTGCGATAAAGCTTTCGGACTTTTTAGATTAATTGTGGACAACATAGGTTTGTTGTGTTATACTGTAACCGAAAAACAGCAATTAAATGCGAGGGTTGTAGTATTATGAACAGTGCAGTATACAATGAATATGTTGAAATATTAAAAGAAGAGCTTGTTCCTGCGATGGGCTGTACAGAGCCTATTTCGGTTGCATTTGCCGCCGCAAAGGCGCGTGCGGTGCTGGGCGATATACCTAATAAGGTGGAGATTACCGCAAGCCCCAATATTATAAAAAACGTAAAGAGCGTTATCGTTCCCAATACGGGCGGCTTAAGAGGTATTGAAGCGGCTGCCGTTGCCGGAATTGTAGCGGGAGACGAAAAAACCGAGCTTCAGGTTTTAAGCAAAATTACAAAGGAGCAAATATCGGAAATAGCTGCGGCTCTTAATTCGATTGACAGCACGGTTAAGCCTGCGAAAAACGGATATGTTTTTTACGTTTCCGTTTTTGCCGAAAAAGCGGGCGAAACGTCGTTTGTTGAAATTGCGGGAAGTCACACGAATATTATTTGCGTAAAGAAAAACGGCGAAACGCTTTTTGACTGCAATTACACCGAAAATAAAAATTATTATAAAACCGACCGCTCACTTTTGAATGTCGAGGGAATTGTCGAATTTGCGGATACGGTGG
The DNA here is from genome assembly GCA_964604065.1 of uncultured Eubacteriales bacterium. Lineage (GTDB taxonomy): Bacteria > Bacillota > Clostridia > Oscillospirales > Acutalibacteraceae > DTU089. The sequence goes on from CAZRXQ010000149.1 coordinate 1,891, forward strand.
ATATCGGCGACGTCGAAGAAATTCTCGCTCGCCAAATAGAATACAATACCGCGATTGCCGAAGAGGGGCTTCACAACAGCTGGGGCGCGAATATAGGCAAAATTCTTATTCATTCCTACGGCAACAGCGTTCACAACAGAGCAAAGGCGTATGCCGCCGCAGGCTCGGATGCGAGAATGAGCGGTTGTGAGCTTCCGGTTGTAATTAATTCTGGTTCGGGAAACCAGGGACTTACGGCTTCACTTCCCGTAATTGTTTATGCAAGAGAGATGAACGCTTCAAAGGATCTTTTGTACCGCGCTCTTGTGGTGTCGAATCTTGTTACGATTCACCTTAAAACGGGAATAGGTCCGCTTTCGGCTTACTGCGGAGCAACAAGTGCCGGCTGCGGTGCGGGTGCGGGCGTTACATACCTTTACGGCGGAAAGTTTAAAGAAATAGCGCACACCGTTGTAAATGCCGTGGCAATAAACTCCGGTATGATTTGCGACGGCGCAAAGTCAAGCTGTGCCGCAAAAATAGCCTCCGCTGTAGAAGCGGGGCTACTTGGAATGCAAATGGGTAATTTCGACAAGCAGTTCTACGGCGGCGAAGGAATCGTCGCAAAGGGTGTTGAAAATACCATTCGCAATATAGGCGAGCTTGCACGCGACGGTATGAGAGAGACGGACAGGCTCATTATAGATATTATGACAGATATTAACAGAAGCAAGGCTTAGGGTGGCGAGAGTCGAACTCCATACGGTTTTGAAAGGCAATTTTACGCAATT
>CAZRXQ010000150.1:0-2659 GCA_964604065.1 uncultured Eubacteriales bacterium
TTAAGCTGGCTACGGTTGTAGGCTTGCTTGCATCCGTTTGTTCTATTCTCTATCTTATTTTTGTAGTGATTCAAAAGCTCGTTTTCGGCATAGCCGTTCCCGGCTACGCGACGATCGTGGTGCTTTTGCTCCTCCTCGGCGGACTCATACTCTTCTGCCTCGGAATAATCGGCGAATACCTTTCGAAAATGTATATTCAGGTAAAAAACCGCCCGGTATACATCGTCAAAGAGCACCTTGACAGCAGCTTACGCGATAAAACAGAATAACAATAAAACAGCACATAAAAAAGCCCCGGTGAGAAAGCTCTCGCCGGGGTTAAGTAATTTGTCGAAATTACTGCTCTACGGTATAAACGCTGACCTTTTTGCGGTCCTTGCCGAGACGCTCGAAGCGAACCTGACCGTCTACGAGTGCAAAGAGGGTGTCGTCCTTACCCTTGCCTACGTTTGTGCCGGGATGGATCTTTGTTCCTCTCTGTCTTACAAGAACGTTACCTGCAAGAACGTACTGACCGTCGGCACGCTTTGCACCGAGTCTCTTGGATTCGGAATCACGGCCGTTACGGGTTGAACCCATACCTTTTTTATGAGCAAATAACTGGATGTTAAGTTTAAGCATTAATTACACCTCCGTGATGTTTACATATGCGGGGTACTGCTCCTTAAGCTGTTTCATGTGAAGGGCAAAGCCGTTTAAAACGTCGCTGACCTCGGATTTGAACTCTTCGTCTACCGAGAGCTTCATATATCCGTCGCGCACCTCGGCTTCGGCTTTTGCGCCGATAACCTCCAAAACGGTATTCGCAACAAGATACGAAGCGGACGAAACAGCCGCGCAAACAATGTCGCGCCCTCTCACCTGGGAGCCGGAATGACCTTTTACAACAAAGCCTTTGGGAGCACCGTCGTCAAATTTTAAAAGCGTAACGCAAATCATTATGCATTGATGGCTGAAATTTCAACCTTTGTGTAGGGCTGTCTGTGGCCCATTTTACGCTTTTCGTTCTTTTTGGGCTTATAAGTCATAACGGTTACCTTTTTAGCCTTGCCGTTCTTAAGAACCTTGGCAACAACGGAAGCACCCTCAACAAAAGGAGCGCCAACCTTAATGCCGTCGTCTGCGCCTACAGCAATAACATTCTCAAATGTAACCTCGGAATCAGCCTCAACGTCGAGCTTTTCGATGAAAATAACATCACCGTTCTCAACCTTGTACTGCTTTCCGCCTGTTTCGATAACTGCGTACATAAGTTTAACCTGCTTTCTTTCAGTCTCGCTAATGGGGCTACAGCCGTGGGCTGTATTGTGAGGGCATACCTCGCCCGTAATATGCGGCAACGTACATTTTAACAGAATCCCCTCGCGTTGTCAAGTGTTTTTTTTTATCTGTCTTTGTCTGTCTTTGATGTGCCGAATGCGCCCTTTGTGGCTTCGTCCTCGTACTGCTTTTTGTAAAGCTCGCTGTAGTAGCCGCCTTCCTTCAAAAGCTCCTTATGCGTGCCTTTTTCTACGATTTTTCCGTTTTTCACCACGAGAATAAGGTCGGCATTTCTTACGGTGGAAAGCCTGTGCGCTATAACAAGCGACGTTCTGCCCTTGATAACCGTTTCTATCGCGGACTGTATTTTTTGCTCGGTTATTGTATCAACCGATGCGGTAGCCTCGTCCAAAATAAGAATTTTAGGGTTCGAAAGCACGGCGCGTGCAAAGGAGATAAGCTGTTTTTCGCCTGTGGAAAGCAGGTCGCCGCCTTCTCCGACGTCGCTTAAAATGCCTTTTTCAAGGCGCTCGACAACGCCCTTTGCCGAAACAAGCTCAAGTGCTTCGTCGATTTCTTTTTCGGTGGCGTTCGGATTTCCGTAAAGAAGGTTTTCCTTAACCGTTCCCGAAAAAAGATGGGGAGTCTGGAGCACATAGCCTATAGCGCTGTGAAGCCAAAGCTGTGAGCGTTCGCGCGCATCGCGTCCGTCAATTAAAACCTGCCCGCTCGTAGGCTCGAAAAATCTGCAAACGAGGTTAACAAGCGTTGATTTTCCCGCGCCTGTTTCGCCGACTATCGCTATATTCGAACCGAACGGAATTTTAAGATTAAAATGCTCCAAAACATACTCGTCGCCGTCGGGATATTTAAAGCTTACGTCTTTAAATTCGATATCGCCCTTGATTTCTTCCCAATTTTCTTTTTTGGGATTGAAGCAATCGCCGTATTTTGATATAACCTCCGGCGTATCGGTAACATCGGACTTTGTTTCCATAAGGCGCGAAAAGCGCTCGATGTTAACCTGAGTCGTAATAAAGTCGGAAATGCAGTCGATTATCCAACGCACGGGCTCCATCATACCCTGTGCATAAGACATAAACATTGAAAATGTTCCGACCTCTTCTTTTGCGATGTAGCCGCCGCGCCAAAGAACAATTGCAAGAGCCAGGGACGAAGCGAGATTTAAGGTTGCCGAGAAAAGCCCCCTTAAGTGCGCACCGCGAACGGATTTTTTGAAAAGCCCCTTTGTTTCGCCGACGAAACGGCTTGTCATCTTATCCTCTATAACAAGAGTTTTTACTGTTTTAGCACCTGTAATGCCTTCGTTAAAGCTACCCGTAATTTTAGAGTTCATCTCGCGCATTTCGCTGTTTACGTCGATAAGCTTTTTCTGGAA
>CAZRXQ010000151.1:0-2656 GCA_964604065.1 uncultured Eubacteriales bacterium
GTATCCTCGTCAAGAACCTCGGAATGAAGCGTAAACGGCAGTCCGTGAGGAACAAGATACCCCGCTTTCAAAGCCGAAACAAGCTTCTCCTTATTCTTTTCATCGGAGTCCTTAAGCGCCTCTTTTATAATCCACGAGCCGGTAGTCCAAATAAAGCTCTTTTTTTCTTTCGTGTTCACCGAATCGGCAAGAGCTATTGCCTGCGGAATAAATTCGTTTATATACCTTTGACGTATTTTTTCGGCAAAATCCGTAAAGCCTAAGTCGAGATGAGTTTTAGATACAACAAAAACCTTTTTCATAATATTTCCACCTTATTTTACAAAGGAAAAGCTTATTACGGCTATTCCCAAAACAACAAGAATAATTCCCGTTGCGCGGTTAAGAACCTTGGGAGTTGCCTTGTTTGCGATTTTCGCACCTATGCGCGCAAACACAAGCGTGAATACAATGCACAAAACGAAGGGTAACACATCGGGTGCACCGCCTATTGCAAAGTGCGAAAGCGAACCCGTAAGCGCGGTAAACGTCATAATAAACACACTTGTACCGACTGCCGTTTTAAGCTCGTAGCCCATAACACTCGTCAAAAGCAGAAGCATCATCATACCGCCGCCCGCGCCGACAAAGCCGCAAATAAAGCCCACAATCGCACCGCTTATCACAGCCTTAATCGCCTTTGATTTAGCCGAAGCGGCATTCATTTGCTCCTTTGTTGTCATAACGGGCTTTAAAATGAACTTCACGCCCAAAAGCATTGTCATAATCACGGAAAAATTACCCATGGTGGTTGAAGGCACGAGGCTTGAAACGTAGCTTCCCACAACGGTAAACGCAAGCACGCTCACCATCATAACAAGCCCGTTTTTAATATCGAGATTTTTATTTTTTCCGTAGGTATATGCCGAAACGGCGCTTGCGAGAACATCCGACGCAAGAGCGATACCGACTGCCATATACGGATTAATGTCCAAAAAAGTTACGAGCATCGGCGTAATTACCGCCGCCGCGCTCATTCCCGCAAAGCCCGTTCCGAGCCCCGCGCCGACGCCTGCGAAAAAGCAGACGATTACCGTAATAAAAAGTTCCAAGCCTTACACTGTCCTTAAATATATTTGATGTGTTAAATTATTCTGCCGACATATATTTTTCGGCAAGCTTTACTATAACGCCGTCAGACGAAAAGCCGTCCTCGCAAAGGCGCTTGTACATATAGTTCGAGGTTTCCTTTTTAAGGTTATCCGTTATCGTCGAAAGCCAGCCCGTATATGTTGCCGACGGTGCGTATTCCGTCACGAAAAGACCGGAAATCGCGTCTTTTGTTGTTGTGTAATAATGGTTTTCCTCGGGCTTTTCGGGCGAAACAAGATAGCCCACACCCGAAACCGTAAAGCACACCGAGCCTTTATCATCGGAAATGAGAATGCTTTCAAAATCGGAAAGTTCCGCTGTATCGACGCCCGCAGTCTCGCAATAAGCGTTAACGGCGGCGGCAACGGTTTTGTTTATTTCAACGGCTTCGCCAAGCTCTGCGCTTTTGGAAACAGCTGCGGAATAGTTCGCCTCGTCGCTTTCTTTAACCTTGCCGTAATATTCAATCGCTTTTTCGTATTCGTATTCCTGTTCATATTCCACAGCTTTTTCGTAATTCTTGCGTGAAATATACGAAGGAAGCGAGGTTATGAGTATGGCAGCTGAAACAACAAACGCAACAGCGGCAACTATGCCGATAATTTTTCGCGTTCTGTCCTTCGGCTTAAACTCATCCTTTGCGTTTTCAACGGTATTAACATCAAAATTTTTGTCGCTCATAAAATTTCCTCCCGAGATTTATTTTTTAAAACAGCTCCGTCTCTTCGGAGCGCTTTATGCTTTCAAAAAATTCGTCGTATTTTTCAGCCCATTTTGCCACATCGGCTCGGCTGTATTTTGCGGGGAATTGCGGTTCTATAATCATCCATCTGCCGTACCACTTTAAAAGCTTAACAAGCTTCGCACGCGATTTGGGATGACCGTTTAATTTTTTCAGCTTTTCGCGTATTGCCGAAACTGCCTTCGAAGAAATAAGCGTGCCCGTAATATCCGAATAAACCTCGCGAATTTCTTCGGTTGTCAAAATCTTTTCATCCAAAAGGTCGCTTACCTCTTTCGCCGTAACGTACGGTAAAAGATTTTTCATAAGAGCCGTTCTGCACGCTTCAAAGCCCGCCTCTTTAAAAAAGCGCGATTCGTATTCCCACAGTGTTTCGGCGGTGAAAAGTCCGTCGGCGTCGTTATTAATACATTCAAAAAGAAGTGTTGCCGCAACAAGCGAATAGCCTATGCCCGAGCCCTTTACGGGATATGTCATACAGGCACTGTCGCCTATTGCCGCGTAGCCGTCCGAAACAAATACCGCAAGCGGCTGTCTTACGGGAATAACGCCTTTTTTGCCTCCGCGAATAAGCTGTGTGCCCATATGCGGATTTTCCCTTGAAAGATTCATAAGCTCCTCCAAAACAAGGGCATCGTCAAGCTCGAAAAATCGCGCAACAAGCACATCCACCTCGTCTTCACCGCTCACAATCCACGAAAGCCCCTCGTCGCCGTTGTGCTTTACATAAATATTGTAGTCGGTCTCGGGCTGTTTTTCGGAAAGCTCCCTATTAAAATACGC
>CAZRXQ010000152.1:0-2649 GCA_964604065.1 uncultured Eubacteriales bacterium
AAGAGGTGAAGAAATAATGGTACAAAGACCGAACACTAATAAAGCAAGGGTTCAGCGTCATAAAAGAGTCCGCGGTAAAATCAGCGGTACTGCAGAATGCCCCAGACTCAATGTATTCCGTTCTCTTCAGCATATTTATGCTCAGTTGATAGACGATGTTAACGGTGTTACACTCGTTTCCGCTTCAACTGTTGAGAAAGATTTCAAGGATTACGGCGGAAATAAGGACGCAGCCTTTACAGTAGGCAAGTTGTTAGCAGAGCGTGCAGCGGCAAAAGACATAACTGATGTTGTTTTCGATCGCGGCGGCTACATTTATCACGGCCGTGTCGAGAGCTTGGCCGAAGGCGCCCGTGAGGGCGGCCTCAACTTCTAAGAAAGGGAGGAATTACTTTGGCTAAATTTGATGCTGCTCAGAAGGATTCTGAGTTTCAGGAGAGAGTAGTTGCCATTAACCGCGTATCTAAGACGGTTAAGGGCGGCAGAATTATGAAATTCTCGGCTCTCGTAGTTGTAGGCGACGGAAACGGCACTGTAGGCTTCGGTTTGGGTAAATCAAACGAAGTTCCGGATGCTATCCGTAAAGGTCTCGAAGATGCTAAGAAAAATCTCGTTAAGGTTTCCCTCAAGGGTACAACCATTCCTCACGAGGTAATCGGTAAATTCGGCGCAGGCGTTGTTCTTCTTAAACCCGCCGCACCCGGTACCGGTGTTATCGCAGGCGGTCCTGTTCGTGCCGTTGTTGAAACGGTAGGTATTAAGGACATTCGTGCTAAGGCTCTTCGTTCAAACAATCCCTGCAATGTAGTAAGAGCTACAATGGACGGACTTAAACAGCTTCGCAATGTTGAAGAGGTTGCTAACATTCGCGGCAAATCCGTTAAGCATTTTAAAGATTAAGGAGGGCGGTCAATATGGCTAATATCAATGTTAAGCTCGTTAAGAGCCTCATAGGTTGCAAAAAGGATCAGATTGCTACCGCCTATGCATTAGGCCTTCATAAAATTGGGGATGTTTCGTCTCAACCCGACAATCCCCAGACGAAGGGCAAAATCAACAAGATTTCTCATCTTGTTGAGGTAACAGAAGAATAAGCAAGGAGGTGCAAAATATGAAGCTTCACGAGCTTTCACCCGCAGAGGGTTCAAAAAAATCCGTTAAGAGGATAGGCAGAGGTCCCGCATCCGGTCAGGGTAAAACCGCCGGTAAGGGTCACAAAGGCCAGAAGGCACGTGCCGGCCGCGGTATGCGCCCCGGCTTCGAAGGCGGTCAGATGCCCTTGCAGAGACGTCTTCCCAAAAGAGGTTTTGTTAATATTTTCGGTAAGGAGTTTGCTATTGTAAACGTAGCTGCTCTTGAGGACAAATTTGAGGACGGAGCGGTTATCGATATTGATGCGCTCAAGTCCGCAGGTCTTGTAAACAATACACTTGACGGTGTAAAACTTCTTGCTCACGGCGATGTCACTAAGAAATTCACTGTTAAAGTAAATGCTTATTCTGATGCAGCCAAGGCTAAAATCGAGGCTGCCGGAGGAAAGGCAGAGGTGATTTGAAGTGTTTAAGACTCTTGCCAATGCATGGAAAATCCCCGAATTAAGAAAGAAAATCTTATTCACAATTTTTATCGTTGTCATCTTCAGAGTCGGCGCAAATATTCCGGTTCCGTTTATAGACATCCCCTCAACGGGTCTTATTGATGCCTCAAGCGGTACAACATTCCTTAACTATTTGAGCATGATGACAGGTGACGCATTCAACTACGGTACAATCTTCGCACTTTCCATCACACCTTACATCAACAGCTCGATTATTATCCAGCTTTTGACGGTTGCAATTCCCGCTCTTGAAAGACTTTCAAAAGAAGGCGAAGAGGGCAGAAAGAAAATCGCAACCATCACCCGCTACGTAACAATCGGACTCGGCATTCTTCAGAGTGTTGCTTACTTCATCTATCTTAACGCTAAGAACTATGTTCTTTTCACAGATGCGGGCACATTCGCAAAGATTTTCCAGGCTGTTGTAATTATTTCGGTTTTAACTGCCGGTACGGCACTCGTAATGTGGCTTGGCGAGCAGATTAACGATAAGGGTATAGGTAACGGTATTTCCATTATCCTTTTTGCCGGTATCGTTTCTCGTATCCCCACTGAAATGTCTTCGCTTTTCAGCACCAATCCGCAAGTAGGCAGTTACTTCTCACGCGGCGGCGTTTATTACTTCCTTGCTCCGTTTGTACTTGTTTGCTATGTACTTATGGTTGCTTACATTGTTTGGATGGACAACGCCGAGCGCAGAATTCCCGTTCAGTACGCAAAGCGCGTTGTAGGTCGTAAGATGTACGGCGGACAGAGCACTCATATTCCGATCAAGGTTAATATGAGCGGTGTTATGCCGATAATCTTCGCAAGCTCCATTCTTTCGATTCCTCCGACGATTCAGATGTTCGTTGCGAGCAAAATCGAAGAGGATAGCTTCTGGGAAAAGTTCTTCGGTTGGTTCGACACAAAGAGTGTTGTTTACGGAGTACTTTACTTCCTGTTAATAATCTTCTTTGCATATTTCTACGCGGCTATTCAGTATAACCCCGTTGAGATGGCAAATAACATCCGCAAAAACAGCGGTATGATTCCGGGTATCCGCCCCGGCA
>CAZRXQ010000153.1:0-2630 GCA_964604065.1 uncultured Eubacteriales bacterium
TTAACGAATTAAGAGAAAAATACTTAAGCTTTTTCGAGAGCAAGGATCACTTAAGACTTCCGAGCTTTTCGCTTGTGCCGCAGGGGGACAAGAGTCTTCTCCTTATAAACGCCGGTATGGCGCCTATGAAAAAGTATTTTACGGGAGAGGTTACACCGCCTAAAAAAAGAATAACAACCTGCCAGAAGTGCATAAGAACGCCCGACATAGAAAGAGTCGGCAAAACGGCGCGTCACGGCACATATTTCGAAATGCTCGGCAACTTCTCCTTCGGCGATTACTTCAAAAAAGAGGTTATTCCGTGGGCTTGGGAGTTCTGCACCGAGGTTATGAAAATGGACCCCGACAGACTTTATTGCAGTGTGTATCTTGATGACGACGAGGCATACGACATTTGGACAAAGGAAGTCGGCGTAAAGCCCGACCATATGGTACGTCTCGGGAAAGAGGACAATTTCTGGGAGCACGGCGAAGGCCCGTGCGGTCCCTGCTCGGAGATTTATTACGACCGCGGACCTGAGCACGGCTGCGGCAAGCCCGACTGCAAGGTGGGCTGTGACTGCGACAGATACGTTGAGTTTTGGAACCTTGTTTTCACACAGTTTGAAAACGACGGCAAAAACAATTACACACCTCTTTCGCACCCCAATATAGACACCGGTATGGGTCTTGAAAGACTTGCGTGCATTTGCCAGGGCGTAGACAACCTTTTTGAGGTTGATACCGTTCGCAACATAATGAAGCACATAATAGAAATTGCCGGCGTTGAATACCACGCAAGCGAAAAATCGGATGTATCGCTTCGCGTTATAACCGACCACATTCGCTCCACAACCTTCATGATAAGCGACGGCGTTTTGCCTTCGAATGTGGGCAGAGGCTATGTTTTGAGAAGACTTTTAAGACGTGCCTCGCGCCACGGCAGACTCCTCGGAATAGAAAAGCCCTTCCTTTCGGAGGTTTGCAAAACCGTTATTAAGGAAAACGAAAGCGCATACCCCGTGCTTCGCGAAAAAGAAGATTACATTGTAAACGTAATCGCCATGGAGGAAAAGAGCTTTTCCAAAACAATAGACAGCGGTCTTTCCCTTCTTTCGGATATGATTAAAAATTCGGACGGCAAGGTGCTTTCCGGTAAGGATGCGTTTAAGCTTCAGGATACGTACGGCTTCCCGATCGACCTTACAAGAGAAATTCTCGATGAAAGCGGTATGACCGTTAACGACGAAGAGTTTGAGGCGCTTCTTAAAAATGCCAAGGATACCGCAAGAGCCGCAAGAAAGGACGCCGGTGCGGAGGCGTGGAAGGATTCCTCGCTTTCGTTTAAGGAGTGCGGCAAAACGGAGTTTACGGGCTATGAAAAATCGGCTGATTCCGCTAAGGTTATCTGCATAGCGAAAAACGGCGAAAAGACGGAATTCGTAGGCGCGGACGAGGATGCCGTTATAGTTCTCGACAAAACCTGCTTCTATGCCGAAAGCGGCGGACAGGTAGGCGACACGGGCGAAATTCTCGTCGGAAACAGCGTATTTGCCGTTACAAACACAACAAAAACGGCAGACGGCACGATTCTTCATCACGGCACGCTTGTTTCGGGCGACGGCATAGCAGTCGGTGCTTTTTCGGAGCTTAAGGTTGACTCGGCACGCCGCGATGCAATTAAAAGAAACCATACAGCCGCGCACCTTTTGCAGGCTGCTTTAAGAGAAACGCTCGGAACTCACGTTGAGCAGGCGGGTCAGCTTGTAAACGAGCACGCCGTACGCTTCGACTTCTCGCATTTCTCGGCACTTTCCGGTGATGAGCTTTCGAAAATCGAAGACAGAGTTAACGAAATTATTATGAGTGCAACGCCCGTAGTAACAGCCGAAATGTCAATAGATGAAGCTAAAAAGCAGGGCGCAATGGCTCTTTTCGGCGAGAAATACGGCGACACGGTAAGAGTTGTAAGCGCAGGCGATTTTTCAAAGGAACTTTGCGGCGGTACTCATGTAAGCAACACCGGCAGCATAGGTCTTTTCAGAATCGTTTCGGAATCCTCCGTTGCCGCGGGCGTAAGAAGAATAGAAGGTGTTACCGGCTTCGGCGTTACGGAATATATGAACACGCGTGACAAGCTTATTTTCGACACGGCAAGTGCCTTGAAGCTTGCAAACGAAAAGGAGCTTTCCTCCCGTGCGGCTTCACTTGCCCTTGAATTAAAGCAGAAGGAAAAAGAGCTTTCGGAGCTTAAAAACGAAATAGCAAAAAGCAAGGCGGGCGCGATTTTCGAAAACGCGACGGAAATAAAGGGACTTAAGGTTGTTACCTTCGACCTCGGCGAAGCGGGCGCGCAGGAAATTCGTTCAATGCTCGACTCCGCAAAAGAGCAGGGCGACAACATAGTTGCCGTGTTCTCCGGCAGACAGTCCGAAAAAGGCACATGCTCGTTCGGTTGTGTTTGTGCACCGGCATCGGTTAAGCTCGGCGCAAATGCGGGCAGAATCGTTCGCGAGGTAGCAGCTGTTGCAGGCGGCTCGGGCGGCGGAAAGCCCGATTCGGCAATGGCAGGCGGTAAGGATATTTCAAAAATCCCCGAAGCATTGGCAGCCGTAAACGGTATTGTGGAAAAGCTTTTGGGCTGATTGATG
>CAZRXQ010000154.1:0-2561 GCA_964604065.1 uncultured Eubacteriales bacterium
AAATCGCGGATGTTTTTGTCGATACAGTTATATCTTATTTTCAACGGTAAATTTCGGATTTTATAAGTTATAACTGATAAAACCGTAAAATTAACGCAAGGCTTCAGTTATAACTTGCGCTTTATAAGAATGAATACCGTGCACGGCTGTGTTAATAATAGTATCGGTGATGATTTTGGATTACAGGACGGATTTGGCGCTTGAGAGGACGGAGCTTTTTAAAAGGAAGGAGCTTGCGGGGGTTTTGCGGCGCGAGGTGAAGGGGAATATGACAAAAACAACGGTTATGGAAATTGTCGATTCCGCCACCGCAAAGCGGCTCGGTAAGCCGTGCGGAAAATACATCACGGTGGAAGCGCCGCTTACCGGGGAGTGGACCGCTTTCGACGAGCGGCTTGATGTGCTTATAAGTGCCGTAAAAGAGCTTTTGCCCGAGGGCGACGGGCTTGTGCTTGCGGCGGGAGTGGGAAACCCCGATATAACCTCCGATGCGTTGGGGCCTTTTTTCGCTTCGCAGATTTTTTCCACACGTCACATAAGCGGCGAAATTAAAAAGGAATACGGCTTTTTGGGAAAGCTTCGTCCGGTTGCGTCGGTTTCCACGGGCGTGTTGGGGCAAACGGGGCTTGAAAGCTCGGAGTATATAAGGTATATCGCGCACGGAATAAAGCCCGTTTGCATAATAACGGTGGATGCTCTCGCTTCAAAAAGCCTTTCGCGGCTCGGCTGCACAATACAGCTTTGCGACACCGGCATTTCTCCGGGCTCGGGTGTGGGTAATGCAAGAAAACGGATTGATAAGGAATATATGGGCGTTCCGGTAATTGCGATAGGCGTGCCGACGGTTGTTTCGGTTTCGTCGCTTGCGGCGGAGCTTTGCGAAAACGGTGCTTGCTTTAACGGTGGAACGTCCGATATGATAGTGACTCCGAAGGATATTGACGTTTTGGTGAAAAACGCTTCACATCTTTTGGCGCTTGCCGTAAACTGCGCGCTGCAGCCGACTCTTTCTCCCGAGGAAATAAACGCGCTGATGTAATTATTAAAGGGCGGGCTTCATATTATATACTGTTCAAGGCGGTGTATAATATGAAAAAAAGAAAAGAAACATTTAATGCGGCAATGAGCTTTTCCGTTTCTCTTGCGCTTGTTGTTATGACCTTTGTTTTTTCTGACGAATTGGGAAGCGCTCTTGGATATATTTTGGAAAAAGGCTTTAATGCGGGCGCGGAAGCGAAGGAATATCTTAACGAGCCGCTTTCGAATTCGAATTCGGGTTCAAATAAATCGCAGGCGGTAATAGGCTTCGGAAGCGGCAAAAAAAGCGAGGAGAGCGAAACGGATATACCCGCGGATATAAAAGCTCTTATGAAGGAAGCGGAGGCTATGTACGCGAGCTTTGAAAAGACTGCCGAGCTTGAGGAAATACAGCTGTCGGCGTCGCCTTCGTGTGACACCTACGGGCTTGTTGCGGTGAATAATAAAACGAACAGAAAAATAGATATTAAAAAGCTTTTGAGCGAAAAGCCGGAGTTTGGCGAAATCACAAAAGAAAAGCCGTATATTCTTATTTATCACACGCACACAACGGAAGGGTACGAGCTTCTTGATAAGGGTTGGTATTCTTCGGACTACGATTCGAGAACAACGGACATTTCGAAAACCGTCGTCAGGGTGGGCGACGAAATAACAAAACAGCTTGAAAATGCGGGATATAATGTCATTCACGACAGAGAAATATACGATAAATCTTACAGCGGTGCATACGACCGCTCTCTTGTTATGATAGAAAAATGTTTGAAGGAATACCCGTCTGTTGTGCTCACGCTTGACGTTCACCGCGATGCCATTCATTACGACAGCGGGGTTAAATGTAAGCCCACGGCAGTTATAAACGGCAAAAAGGCGGCGCAGATTATGATAATTACCGGTTGCGAATACGACGGTGTTGAGGGCTTTCCCGAGTGGGAAAAGAATCTCACCTTCGCAGTGGCTCTTCAAAATGCGGTGGAGGAAGATTACGAGGGGCTTATGCGACCTGTGTTTTTTTGCGGGAGAAAATACAATATGAACGTAACGCCGTGCTCGCTTCTTCTTGAATTCGGCACGGATGCAAACACGCTTGACGAAGCCGTTTATTCGGGACGGCTTTTGGGCAAGAGCCTCGCAAGGCTTCTTGACGGATATATTTAAATGCAAAAAGGATGGTAAAAAATGGTAAGAGTTTTAAGAACATTTACGGTTTTGAGCGTAATAATAATGATTATTACCGCTTTTGTTGCCTCGTGCTTTGTCGCAGTTGCCAAAGCAGAGGCGAATATTTCGGGGAAAATGCCCGAAATTACGGGTGAAATCGGTGCTTTTAACGAAAAAACAGCCCCTTATTATGAATTTAAGGTAAATTTTTGATAAAAGTGCAAAAATTCTATTGAAAAAAGCGCGGGTTTATTGTAAAATACATTCAAAGGAATACTTTTCCTTTTTTAGACGGTGAAAAAGACCGTCTCGGTTTCCAAGGAGATGAATAAATTTGTCAGTAAAACTCAACACAAAGTATCTTG
>CAZRXQ010000155.1:0-2526 GCA_964604065.1 uncultured Eubacteriales bacterium
GTATCGCCTATGCCGTTTAAAAGAAGCGAGCCGATACCTATGGAGGATTTAATGAGAGCGCTTCTTTCCGTACCTGCCTCGGTTACTCCGAGATGAAGCGGATAATCGCAGTTTTCAGCTACCAAGGTGTACGCCTTAACCATTTTCGTAACATCCGAGGATTTTATTGAAATGACGGTATCGTAAAAGCCGCACTTTTCAAGAAGCTTTACGTGCTTAAATGCACTTTCAGCCATAGCCTCGGGCGTAGCTCCGTCGTATTTTGCAAGAAACTCCTTCTCAACAGAACCGGAGTTCACGCCTATTCTTATGGGTACGCCGTGCTTACTGCAAGCATCTGCAACCTTTTCAACACGGTCAAACGAGCCGATGTTTCCGGGGTTGATTCTGATTTTATCTACACCCGCTTCAAGACTTTCCAAAGCAAGCTTGTAGTCAAAGTGAATATCGGCAACAAGCGGAACGCTTGCGTGCTCCTTAAGCTTTCCGAGAACCGAAACAGCCGCCATATCGGGAACAGCCATTCTCACGATTTCACAGCCCGCTTCTTCAAGAGCTTTTAGTTGAGATAAATTCTTTTCGAAATCATCCGCGGGAGCGTTTAACATAGACTGTACAAGCACGGGTGCGCCGCCGCCTATGAATTTATTTCCTATTTTAACCTGTCTTGATTTTCTTTCCATTAGAATCACCGCTAAAATTGTTTAATTATATCACTTACCGTTACAACCGCCATAAACAGAAGTAACAGTACAAGTCCTACAGTGTGAATCTTTCCTTCTTTTTTCGGGTCGATGGGCTTTCTTCTTATAATTTCCACAAGCAAAAAGAAGAGTCTGCCGCCGTCAAGCGCGGGAATGGGCAAAAGGTTGAACACGCCGACATTAATGGTAATATACGACAAAAGTGTAAGTGCCGTAATGATTTTCTCTTTAAAGCTCGGAGCCTGCGCGGTTGTTTCGGCAATTGCGCTTATTGTTCCCACGGGGCCCGACATATCCTTAAGTCCGTAGTGCCCCGTAACAAGGTCAACTAAACTTAGTCTTACCATTTGAACTATCGAAGCGGAGTCAAGCACCGCGTTTTTACACACATTTTTAAATGTGGGCTCGTAACCTAAAATATAAAAATCCTGCTGAACGAAGGTTCTGCCCTCGTACTCATACTGAGCGAATTCAACACCCTTAAGCTCGATTTCCTCATCATCGCGAATAACGGTAAAATCAATCTTGTTATCGGAATCACGAGCCATATTAAAGGCAATACCTCTGAATGAATATACCCTTGTGTCGTTGATTCTTATGATTTCGTCGCCCTCCATAAGACCGTACTGAGAGCTTACGGCATTATCCGCGAATTTGTAAACGTTTCTCGAACCGACAATACCCTCGCTTGTAAGGCATATTGCAACGACAACAACACCGAGAATAAGGTTTAACACAGCGCCGGCGGCAATAATTACAAATCTTTGTAAAGCCGGCTTATTATTAAAGGCGCGCTCATCCTCGCTCGATTCATCCTCGCCTTCCATACTTACGAATCCGCCTATGGGAAAAAGCCTTAAGGCATATGTTGTTTCGCCCTTTTGCTTTTTAAAAAGCGTGGGACCCATTCCCAAGGCAAACTCATTTACCCTTACACCGAAAAGCTTTGCGAATACAAAGTGTCCGAATTCGTGAATGGCTATAATAATTCCGAAAAGGAATACGGCAAGAAGATACGGCCAAACGGCACTCCACGCACTGCCAATAAACTCGGTTATGTTAAGTGTTATCATATGTCACCTCTGAAGTACAAGCTCGCGTACTTTCTCTCTCATAAGAATATCGGTATCAAAAACATCCTGCAAGGTAAAATTCTTCTTGTTTTTAATTGACGAGGCTGCCGCCGAAATTAATTGCGGTATCTCGTAAAAAGCGATTTTTTCCTGTCTGAACAAAAGGTTTGCCTCTTCGTTTGCACAGTTAACGGCACACGGCATAAGACCGCCCTCGTTAATCGCGTTACGGCAAATATCCATACACGGAAATGCCTCGTAGTCGGGCTTATAAAAGGTAAGCTTACCTATCTCCCACAAATTAAGCTCGCGCTCGGGCGAAGCAAAGCGCTCGGGATATGTTAACGCAAACTGAATCGGAAGGCGCATATCGGGATTACCGAGCTGGGCTATAACGGAATTGTCGTCGTATTCCACAAGAGAATGAACTATGCTCTCGCGATGAACTACAATATCCACCATTTGGGGGCTTACGTTAAAAAGATGAACAGCTTCTATAAGCTCAAGACCCTTGTTAAACATAGTAGCGCTGTCTATGGTGATTTTAGCACCCATATTCCAGCTCGGATGCTTGAGTGCATCCTTAAGGGTAACACTCTTAAGCTCCTCGGCGGTTTTCCCGAAAAACGGACCGCCCGAAGCCGTAAGAATAACTCTTTTAAGTGCCGAGTTTTCAGGCGCACCGAGAAGGCACTGGAATATTGCGGAATGCTCACTGTCCACAGGCAGAAGCGCAACGCCGTTTTCTT
>CAZRXQ010000156.1:0-2521 GCA_964604065.1 uncultured Eubacteriales bacterium
CGGAAAAGAAAGAGAAATCGGCTTTGATTTTCTTCGGGTAATCAGTGCGTTTTTTGTGACTGTTATACATGTAGCCGCAATTTCCGTGAATGCGTTTGCCACGTATTCCGCGGATTGGTTTGTAACGGCTGTTTGGAATATTTCGGCAAGATTTGCTGTTCCGGTATTTTTTATGGTTTCCGGTGCGTTTCTTCTCGATGATTCGCACAAAACGGATATTAAAACTATGTTTACCAAAAGGATATTCAGATTATTTGTCGCTTTTGCATTTTGGATGCCCGTTTACACCGTCGTTAATTATTTTTACAGAAACGTAGATATACATGATATAAAATGGTTTATAGTCGAGAGCTTTACCGGTGAATATCATTTATGGTTTCTTTTCGCTCTTGCCGGATTGTATCTGATAACACCGTTTTTAAAGAGCATCGCAAATA
Source organism: uncultured Eubacteriales bacterium (assembly GCA_964604065.1). Taxonomy (GTDB): domain Bacteria; phylum Bacillota; class Clostridia; order Oscillospirales; family Acutalibacteraceae; genus DTU089. Next base: position 438 of record CAZRXQ010000156.1, read on the forward strand.
ATAAAAGACTGTGTGAATATTTTCTTATTTTATTTATTGTATTTCAGCTTATACTTCCTTTTTTGGGGGAACTTCCGAAAATCGGTGCGTTTATAAGAAATTGGTCGGAAGATATTACTTTTAATTTCGCAATGGGTTACAGCGGTTATTATGTACTCGGCTTCTATTTGAAAAAATATCCGTTGAAAGGAAAAGCGAAGTTGCTTTTATATATCGGAGGAGTTTTAGGATTAGCATATTATGTGGTATCGGCTGTTATTTCTTCGAAAAATATCGGCTATTTCAAAATTGAGAACAGTAATAATTTAACGTGGTATACAGCTCTTTTTTCGGCAACGGTATATTCTTTCATTTTAAATCTTTGCAAAAACAGGATGCCCGGGAAAACCTTGAGTAAATTTATTTACACATTCTCCGCTTACAGCTTCGGGATATATCTTACTCATCCGCTTGTTTTAACGGTATTTAAAAAAATCGGTTTTGTTCCCACTTTGTTCGCACCGATACTCAGCGTTCCGATAATTGCGATTTGCGCGACGGCGCTTTCTTTCGGGATTTCTTGGGTTTTAAGACGAATTCCGAAAATAGGAAAAATGATTACATGAAAAAGAGAGAGTTTTATGGATATTGATGCAGTTGTTTTGTGGGTTGACGGTAATGACCCCGAGTGGCAAAAAGAAAAAGCAAAATATCAGAGCGTAGAGCTTGACGACAGCAATTCCTCTAACCGCTACCGCGATTGGGGGCTTATGATGTATTGGTTCAGGGGAATAGAAAAATTTTTGCCGTGGATAAGAAAGATTCATTTTGTAACGTGCGGGCACTTGCCGGAGTTTTTAAATACAGCGTTTCCTAAACTTCACATTGTAAAACACAGCGACTTTATACCGAAAGAGTATCTTCCGACCTTCAGCTCACACGCAATAGAAGCCAATCTTCACAGAATAGACGGCCTTTCGGAGCATTTTATTTATTTTAACGACGATATGTTCGTTTTGCGCCGTATGCCCGAGGAGGCGTTTTTTAAAGACTCACTTCCGTGCACCTACGGCGGCGAAAGACCTATTGAATTAACGGGAAAACTCGGCGTTTGGCAACACGCCGCGGCAAATGACCTTGCTGTTGTAAATGCACATTTCAATAAAAAAGAGCAGGTTTCGAAATACAGAAAAAAGTATGTTAATAAGACTTATCGCGTGCAGGATAATATAAGAACTCTCGGTATGGAAGTTTTGTTTCCCGACCTTTTTGCCGGTTTTAAAAATCTTCACGCGCCGGCTGCATACCTGAAAAGCACCTTTGAAAGCGTTTGGAAAGCTGAGCCGGAGCTTATGAAAAGCACCTCGTCACACCGTTTCAGGTCAAGCGACGATGTAAACCAATGGGTTATGCTTTGGTGGCAGGTGGCTTCCGGGAGTTTTTCGCCGTATAATACGGATAATGTTCCGTCTGCTATACGCGAGGACACAATAGATGAGCTGTGCGATATAATAATTTCGCAAACTCACGATATGATTTGCGTTAACGACCCCGAGGAAAGCGTTGATTTCGAAACGCTTTCAAAAAAGCTTAAGGCGGCTTTCGAATGCATTTTGCCCGAAAAGAGCGGGTTTGAAAAATGAGAGCCGTCTCGAAAAAATGAAAAAAATTATGAGTGTATTTATAAAGATAATTGTAATAATTTTAATCATTGCCATCGTTTCGGTAAGTGTGTCGGCGGCGGTGTGCTTTTTTGCGATTAAGGCTGTGAATTACAGCGTGTCGCTTGAGGGTGTTACGTCGAATGTGAGAGCGGTTTTGATAACGGATGTGCATGCGCGCTCGTTCGGCAAAAACAACAGCAGGCTTATAAAAAAGGTTAAAGAGCAAAACCCGGATGTTATATTCGCGGACGGTGATTTTATAAGCCGGGGAGCCGGTGAGCGCGATGTTGAAAAATTTTTATCGCTTCTTGAAAATCTCAAAATGATAGCGCCTGTGTATTACGCGCCCGGCAATCACGAGCAGGCGTATCCCGAGTGTGAAACGCTTTACGAAAAAATCGAGAGCCTCGGGATTCCCGTATTAAACGACAGCTTTGTCGA
>CAZRXQ010000157.1:0-1310 GCA_964604065.1 uncultured Eubacteriales bacterium
TTTTCGTTATCGTTGGTATTAACGCCGTAGCCGCTTGCACCGTCAACGGGAACTATACCCGTAATGGTAACAATAAGCTTTTTACCGTCATTTTTACCGGGAGCAACGTAATACTTTGAATAGTCGAAGCCCGTTACGTTAACTTCCTTTTTGTCCTTATCGTAAGTAGCGGTAATCGAACCGTCTGTTACGGTTGCTTTTTCGCCCGCATTAAGCTTGCCTGTTGCAACATCGTAAGTAAGTGACTGAGTTTGAATCGTAACATTATTTACAGTGCTGAAGCTTGTATCAAATGCGAAGGAGGTTGAAAGAACGTCCTTAAGAACAGCATTTGCGTCAAGGCTTACGGCAGTACCGGAAGAAGCTGCCTTGTAGGTGATGTTTTCCATAACTTCTTCAAGACCGTTTGTGTTTGCTTCAACTCTTGAATTGTAAATGAAGTTGGGGTTCGGTTCGCCGAGAGAACGCTCAACAGCTACACTATCAACTGTTTCAACATAACCGGGGAAGCCGTCGGCATTCGGGTAGTTCGAAGAAACACCGTTCATGTAGTTTTCGATATCCTCTGCGGTGAAGTTATTCTTTGTCTCGTTACCGATATAAATACTGTAGATATCCGCATAACCGAGATCTTTAATAGTCTTGGCTCTTTTAATGGCGTGGTTGGCATATTTGTGGAAATGCTCGTATCCGTCGCTATCATCATCTCTTTTTCCGTTACCCGGAACACCGTCTGTGATGTAAATTACAACGGGAATTCTTTCTCCGTTTTCGTATTGAGCCTTTACATCATCGGAAACATTTGTAATGACATTATATGCCATTTCAAGTCCGTTATCACCCGCAGCGCAAACCGCATCGGAGAACAGAGCACTACTGTCGCGTCCGGTATAGCCGGTTATCGCTTTATCAACTGTGAGCGAGTTAACATCATAAAGAGCAGATGAATACTTTTCTGTAGCAAATCCGGCAGGGTCGCCGTCGGTGAATTCGCCGTCACCGGTAGTTGCATCTGTTTGGTTCCAGATACCTGTGCAGTCCCAAGAATAGTTATCACCCGTTGCGGCTGTGGGTCTTGCCTTGGCATCATCATTACCGAAGGTCATAAGAGCAACTCTATGTGTAATGTCGTTTTCGTCGGCACTCTGTCTGAGCGTTGTAACAAAGTTTGTCAAAGCATCACCGATTGCGTCCTGACGCTTTTTAGACTCCATTGTATACTTAGCACCGGTATATTGGTATTCTGACGATTTTACAAATTCCGAAGGTCTTGTTTCGGTAAGCTTTTCACCGTTAAGGTAATATGTTTT
>CAZRXQ010000157.1:1410-2514 GCA_964604065.1 uncultured Eubacteriales bacterium
ATTAGCTACAGGATCACTATTATATGAAAGATCGCCGTAAGTTTTCATATAATAATCTTCTTCGTAACTGCCGCGCTGAATTGGGTAGTATTCATCACCGTATTTATAATAATACTGTGTTGATGCTTCGTCGTAGCTGAGACGGTAGCTTTTGTTATAAACTACACAGTCCTTGTCGTCTCTCATAGAACCCGAGGCGTCTATAACGAAAAGAACATCAAGGGGTAAAGTCTTTTCGGATGACTGAGTAGCACCCGTTGCATATGCTTCAAGGTCTATTGAGTAAGTACCGTCTGCCGAAGCGTATGCCTTTTTGCTTGTGAAAATGTTCGATTTACCTGCGGTTGTGTCTTCCTGTACAATGCGCTTGTAAATTACGAAGTAACCGTAAGAATCGGGAACGGTAGCACCTTTATCCGTGCCGCCCATTTTGTTACCGGATTCATCAGCATCCAGCTTGTTGCTTCCGTCCATATGGAAGGTACCGGCAACTTCTGTTGCACCCTTATAAACTGTTTCGTATGAAGCTGAATTTGCAAGCTGTACGTATGTATCCGTGTAGCTTTGAAGGGTTCCGTTAATTGTGCCGTCGTTACAGAACATCCAATAATCCTTGCTGTTTTTGCCTTCATAGAAGAATTGGAAATATCCGTTTGTTGAATCGACACATTTTATACGAAGCTTATCAAATCTTGTTGTCTTACCGGAAAGCATCATCATAAGACGCGAACCGTAATAAAGATATGGTGCTTTTTCAAAGTAACTGTCCGTTGATTTAAGACGAATACCTGTTCCTCTTGATACTTTATCACCGTCAGATTTTTTAGTATACTTTTCCAAATTCCAACGAATGGCTTCGGTATCATCCGTATAATTATTCAAAACAAGTCTTTGGTTACCGTTCTGGAAGGTATAGTCGGTGATTTTTTTACCGATCATACCCATAGAATCACCGGTGTTTGAGTTACTTGCCTGGCTATCAACAACATACTGAGGAAGAGCGGTTTCTTTGTAGCCGCCGCGGGCATTAAAAGCATAAAGAATGTTTTTACCGTTTTCCTGTGCCGTTGACTGATAAAGAATAATATACTCATCTTCATCGTT